>PLUI01000068.1 GCA_003164855.1 Acidobacteriaceae bacterium | reverse complement strand
CAGATGATCGACGCGATCACCACGAATGAGACTCGATTTTTCCGCGAGCCTAGGCAGTTCGAGTTCATGGTGCAGAGAGTGTTTCCCCGTTGGCGGGCAGATGCGGAACACGGGTTGCGTCCCAAGAGAGTACGGATCTGGAGCGCAGGATGTTCGTCCGGGGAAGAGCCCTACACAGTGGCCATGTTGCTGGCCCGGCATCTCCCGGCGCAAGAAGGCTGGGACGTGCGGCTTCTGGCTACTGATATCTCGAACCGCGTGCTGGAAAAAGCCCGCAAGGGAGTTTATCCCATTGCGAAGGCGGCAGAGCTACCCTCGGATTTGCTGCACAGCTTCATGCTCCGCGGCCTGGGTGAGCGAGACGGCGAGATGAAAGTGAAAGTCGAGATCCAGGAGATGATCGATTTTCAAAGATTAAATCTCGACCAGGAAACGAATCTCGCCGAAAGTCCATTCGACGTCATTTTCTGCCGCAATGTGTTGATCTATTTCGACGCTGCTTCAAAATCCAGAGTGCTCGCCCGCCTTTCGCATCATCTTATCGCCAACGGCCTTCTGTTCGTGGGCCACGCAGAAAACCTAAGCAGCATGTCCTCCCAGCTGCGAAGTCTTGAGCCGACCATCTACACCAGGACAGGAGACAAAGAAATCCTGTGAAGACGCCTTTGAATGGAAATGGCCTGCAAGTTCTAGTGGTGGATGACTCGGCCATGGTCCGCCAGGTTATGCAGGCCATTCTGGCCACAGACCGCCGGATCAACGTGAAGGCTGCGGCGGATCCGCTGATTGCATGGGGAAAAATGCAGAAGGAATGTCCCGATGTTGTCATCACGGATCTGGAGATGCCCAGGATGGACGGCCTGACTTTCATCCGGAAAATCATGGAAGAAATGCCCACACCGGTGGTGGTCTGCTCCGGTCTGGCTACACGGGGCACCGAACTCGCGTTCCGCGCGCTCGAAGAAGGAGCTGTCGAGGTGATCACCAAGCCCAAGGTTGGGGTGCGTGACTTCCTCCATGAGTCTGCCGTGACCCTTTTGGATGCGGTCTGGAGCGCCTCGCAAGCGCAGATCAAGCCCCGGCCGATGGCCGTACCTCGAGTGACTGCTGATGCCGTGCTGCCGCGCAAGAGCAAGTCCCTCTGTACCGCGCCGCCCACCGGGCTGATTGCGGTGGGTGCTTCAACAGGTGGAACGGAGGCCTTGCGTCTGTTTCTCGCGGCCTTGCCGACCGACTGCCCACCCATCGTGATTGTGCAGCACATGCCCGAAGTCTTCACCCGGGCGTTTGCGGAACGCCTGAACAAGGAATGTGCCATCGAAGTCGCAGAAGCCCGTGACGCCGACCGATTACAAAATGGCCGGGCACTGATTGCTCCAGGTAACCGGCACATGTTGATTAATCGCAGGGACGAAGAATTTGTTGTCCAGATTATCGACGGGCCACTAGTCTCGCGCCATCGGCCAAGCGTCGATGTTCTTTTCCGTTCCGTGGCCATCTCGGTCGGGGCGAAGGCGGTTGGCGTCATTATGACCGGCATGGGCGACGACGGCGCCGAGGGCCTGTGCGAGATGAAGAAGGCGGGAGCCGCAACCATTGCCCAGGACGAAGCAAGCTGCGTTGTGTTTGGAATGCCGAAGGAGGCGATCTCCCGCGGTGCCGTGGACGTAGTTATGCCTTTGGAACAGATTGCGCGCGCGGTGCTGAGCTTACAAGCTAGATAGGCAGTATGGAAGGTCGGAGGAGCCGGTCCAACGTTCACCGGATTTCCCGTCTGGCATCGGCGCTACAGCGTGCTTACTGACGCCATCCAACGTATTCGTCGCGCCCTTCAAAAATGGTTCTAAGAAGAGCTCCAATGCGCTCTTTAAGGGTCGCGGGCTGCGTCTTGCAGGCTTCTCCAGGGGTCTCCGTTTTCGTCTCTACCGTTGGGTCGATAGCGGGAGCTGCACCAGTAGCCGTCATTTAGTCTCCTAAGTTAAAGTCAAAGTTCTCTTAAGCTACCGCGTGTAAGGAAAAGAGGTCGGTAGAGACTTCTAATCAACTCTAATTCTAAGGAATTTCTTATCTCGCCGGGAGGTCACGAACGTCATAGCACCGCAGGTTACGAGCAGAACTCCGCGTGATCTGGTCCCCTGCAGAGCAGGAATTCGCCCATCTTTCGCAAGGGGAGGACGATTGGTTCTTATTTCACGAATGTCAGCCCGTGCGGCACGGCCCATTTGAAGACATAAGCGTAGAGCAGCACGATGATTCCGACGATGGAGCCGAGCGCCACCGAGTGCCACACCACAAAGCGGAAAATAATGCCCTCGTTCCCGACCTGTTCTGTGGCTGCGGTAGCAATTGTGATCGACTGTGCGTCTACCATCTTGCCCATCACTCCTCCGGCGCTGTTGGCCGCGCACATCAGGATCGGATCGATACCGAGTTGTTGAGAGGTAATTCGCTGCAGGCTGCCAAACAGCGCATTCGACGATGTATCGCTGCCGGTCAGCGCCACTCCCAGCCATCCCAGGAAGGTGCCGAAGAATGGATACAACCACCCGGTGCGCGTAAACGCCAGGCCCAGCACGGCATCCAGGCCCGAGTAACGGGTCACAAAACCGAGTCCCAGCATGAATGAGATTGCCACCATAGCAAGCCGCATCCGCACCAGCGTTCTCCAAAAGATTTTCATCAATTGCAGCGGGCCCAGCCCGAGCAGGAATCCGGAAACGATTGCGGCAAAGAAGCATCCTGTGCCAGTTGCGGAGAGCCAGTTGAAATCGTAGCGCGCCGCTTCGGGCGTTGGTTTGGTAACAACGGGAGCCGCGCGTGAAATCGCGTTATGTAAGTAAGGCACGTCCCACCCCGGCGGACCCGGCCTTACTTTGCCATTGGCCAGCACCACTCGGAATGCCGGCGTGGTGGTCTGGTTCATCGCCAGTTTTACCGTTGGAAGTCCCCAGACCAACACAAACAGTGAGAGGATCGCAAAAGGTGTCCAGGCCTTGAAGACCTGTCCGGCAGTGTAGGTGCGCACTTTAACCAGTCCATCGAACTTCTCCGCCGGCCATTCGCCGCCCATGTCGTCAGCAATCTTCGACGCTGTTGGAGGAAGAGCGGCCGGCTTGTCGTCATAGTCGAATCTCCAAATCTTCTTCGGCTTCCAGAATCGGAGAAAAATCAGGACCGCGGCCAGCGAGACCACGCCTCCCATGATATCGACCAGATTACTGTCGACGTAATTTGACCAGAAGAACTGCGTAAGCGCGAACGAAATTCCTACCACCGCGATCGCCGGAAATACTTCAAAGGTATCCCTCCAATTGACCATGGTTCGTACCAGCCAGAAAGGCACGATGACGGCGGTAAAAGGTAGGATGCGTCCAATCATAGCGTTCAGGTCGGATTCCGGCAGAGCGGTTACGGCCGCGAGCGCGTGAACCGGTGTGCCGATGGCGCCCCAAGCTACTGGAGCGGTATTGGCGATCAGATTTAATGCAGCGGCGTGGAACGGCTTGAAGCCAAGCCCGATCATGAATGCACCGGCAATCGCCACCGGTGCGCCGAAGCCCGCCGCTCCCTCGATGAATGCTCCAAAACAAAATGCCACCAGCAGCACTTGCAGCCGCCGGTCGGCAGTAATTCCGGCCACCGACTCTTTCATAATTTCAAATTGGCCGGTTTCCACCGAAATGTCGTAGAGATACACTGCGGCCAGAACGATCCAGGCAATTTTCAAAACTCCGAATGCCACGCCATATCCAAAGCTGAGGGCCGCCAGCGTGGGGGGCATTTTGAAGAAGATAATTGCGACGGCCACGGCGGTCGATGCCCCCGCGATTGCACACCAGTGCGGCTTTACTTTAAGACCCGCAAGCAGCCCGAAAAGAACGATGATGGGAAGAGCCGCAACCAGCGTGGACAGCCACCAATGGCCGAGTGGGTCGTAGATCTGGGTCCACTGCATTTACAACCTCCTGGCGAATAGATTTTCTGCCTACAGAGATCGACACGCGCAATGCAATGCTGCAATTGTTTCAAAACTGCAACCTAGCTTACTTCCCAGGTCTTCGGCACATTCACGTAAGAGTGATCCAATTCCGCAATCGAGGGACAACCGAGCAAGCGCAACGTGCGCTCCAGATCAACTCGCAGGATCTCGATCGCACGGTCCACTCCAGCTTCACCGGCGGCTGCTAGGCCGTAAGCGTAGGCGCGCCCGCACAATACGGCGCGCGCGCCTATGCAAAGAGCTTTGGCAATGTCAGTCCCGCGCCGAATGCCGCCGTCCATCAGTACTTCAATGCGGCCTTGCACCGCCTCCACAACTTCTGGCAAGGCCCGTAACGAGAAAGGCACTCCATCCAATTGCCGCCCGCCGTGATTGGAAACCGAAATCGCCGCGGCCCCTTCATCCATCGAGCGTCGCGCATCATCGGCCGTNNGCCCAAGTTACCGCGGACTCCGCTAAGGCTGCATTGATATCGACCAGTGGCATCTCCCCCTTGCCCGGCACGATCACATTGGGTAATCCAGGCAGCCCACCATCCAGCAGGTAACTAATGAGCCAGCCCGGACGCGAAAGTATTTGTGGTAGAAACGGGATTTTCTCGAACGGTCCGCCGCTGATCAGTTCCTTCATGCCATTGCGATAGTCGCGTTCGCGGATTCCAGATACCGGAGTATCAATCGTAACCACCAGGGCGTTGAACCCGGCAACGCGCGCTCTTTCGATAACCGCCTCGGCCGCGCCACGCCCGCCCATTAGATAGAGCTGATAAAAAACCGGGCCCGTGGAAGCAGCTCTCACGTTTTCCAGCTTGTGTCCGGAGATCGTCGATAGAATATATCCGGTGCCCGCCCTGCCAGCGGCTCGTGCGGCCGCTACTTCGCCGCCCGGATGCATGAGACGGCTGTACCCAACTGGCGCGAGCAGGAACGGAAGAGAAAGATCGAAGCCCAGAACTCGGGTGCACAAATTGCAGTTTGCGACTGCAACCGCGTGTCTGGGTCGAAACGTGACATCATTAAATATCCGGCAATTCTCCCGCAGCGTGACCTCACCTTCGGCGCCGCCATCGAGGTAATCGAACACAGATTTCGGTACCCTCTCTCGTGCGATCGGGCGGAAGTCCTCAATGCAAACAACTCGGGGGGACGCCACAGCGTGCGCGGATCTCGGCATGTTCAATTCCAGAATCCAGAACCTTAAAGCAGGACGGTATCCTATCACCAGAAGAAACCCGTGCGGAATGAAATTTTCCCGGGTCTGAAGAGGTCTGATTCGGCTAGCCATGGAGGCCGAGCCGCACTGTCTGCTGGCATCGACAGCCGTACTAGCTGCGAAAGCAGATTTGCATCAGAATAGCCCCGCCTAACGAAGCCAACAGCGCGACCGGCATGGCCACAGCGCCTACCTTGAGAAAACTCCAGAAACTCACATCGACCTTCTCCTTGCGCAACGCGATGAGCCATAAAATTGTTGCGAGCGAGCCCGTAATCGAAAGATTCGGCCCAAGGTCGACGCCTATAAGCACGGCGTCAGCGAGCAGACCCGGCGCGTGTGCCGCCTGCAACGTGCTCCCAGCAATCAGTCCAAGCGGTAGATTGTTGATCAGATTGTTTGCTATGCCTACGGCAAATCCTGTTGCGAACGTACCCGCGGTAAGCCCGAGCTCTTGCGCCCGGACTAACCAATCTTGCGTCCGGTGCATTGCGCCGATACTCTCCATCGCCTCCACCATGACAAAAAGGCCGGTCACGAGAGCCAAGGTTGACCAACTGATCTCGCGAGCCAACCCCCATGGATTGCAGCGTGCCTTGATCGACACCGCGGCTGTAATTACGAGAGCCACCAGGCAAGTTGGCAAGCCCAAATCCATGCCCAGCGAGGATACCGCTAACAGTACGATTACCGTCACTGCTAATCCCGTGAGCACCAGCTTGCCATCGCTCCTCAGCGGTGTAGCTTCGACTTCAAATTCGATGCGTTCAGATAATTCATTCCGAAAGAGCCAGCGCATCACTATGAACGTAGTGGCGATGGAGACCAGACATGGAACTCCGAACGACTGCAGCCATCGCCCCAACGGCGGCATCTGGCTGTGAAAGACAACCAGATTTGCGGGATTTGAAATCGGCAGAAGAAACGATGCCGCGTTCGCGATAAAAGCGCAAACGAAGAGGTACGGCAGGGGGTCGACCTTGGCCTTGCGCACGGCAGTCAGGATTGCGGGCGTTAGAACCACTGCCGTCGCGTCATTTGACAGGAAGATGGTGACGAATGTTCCTGCGGCATAGACCAGCGCGAAAAGCCGTGAGCAGGAGCCATTGGCACGCCGCACCGCGACCGACGAAAGCCAATCGAAGACCCCGTGCTCGCGAGCAAGTTCCGATAGCAACATCATCCCGATAAGGAAGAGGCAGACATCCAGCGCCTTCAGGACAGCGCGAGCCGCGAGGTGCCAGGACACCAGCCGGAGCAGGAGCAATAAGAGGACGCCACCGCCAATCCAGTAAACTTCCGGAATATTGCGCGGACGGATGAGCATCAGCAGGATGCTGATGCCAACGATGAGCGATAGCAGAAGATGCGTCACCGAAATCATCGTATGACAATATTAGACTTTACCATTCACGTCAGAGCGGGGGACGAATTTGCGAGCGGAGAAATGTTCCGGTTGAATTCTTAGAAGGACTGAATCGGGCGGTCACCTGATGCGATCTTTCGTAACTGTTAACGAAATAGTAATGTCGTGCTATAATGGCTTCAACGCTACTGCCACGGTTTGCTCGTGACGCGGTTGATCCTGTTGGATCAAGATTTATCTCCGCTTTTCCTGCCCGCCGTTTATTCAGCGTCAAATCAAAAATAACTAAGAGCGGCTGGGAACTCACGACAAGTGTATTCAGAGTTTGATCAAGCCCCTCCAGAAAGAAAATTACGAATGACAAGTTTTACGGAACTACCGCTTTCTTCTGCTTTGCAGCAGAGGCTGGCGACAGCTCAATTCATCATCCCTACGCCAATTCAGGCGCAGGCCATCCCTTGCGCCCTTGAGGGCAAGGACGTCCTTGCGACAGCGCAGACCGGTACCGGTAAGACGCTGGCGTTTCTTATCCCGATCATTGAAATGTTGCAGCGCGAACCGGAG
Organism: Acidobacteriaceae bacterium; assembly: GCA_003164855.1. Lineage (GTDB taxonomy): Bacteria > Acidobacteriota > Terriglobia > Terriglobales > Acidobacteriaceae > Sulfotelmatobacter. The sequence continues at coordinate 26,222 of PLUI01000068.1, read as the reverse complement.
CAAAAAGCCCGCGTGCTGGTTTTGCTGCCGACCCGCGAATTGGCTATTCAGGTCAACGAGGAGTACGAAAAATTGCGGGGCAGGGAACTCTCGAGGGCTGCGCTGGTGATCGGCGGCGTCTCCGAAAAGGCGCAGATCCAGGCGGTGCGCGCCGGAGCCGCGATGGTAATTGCCACTCCTGGCCGTTTGCAGGATTTCATCAGCCGCAAGCTGATTGACTTGCGCGAGATCAAAATTCTCGTCCTCGACGAAGCCGATCGCATGCTCGACATGGGCTTTCTGCCCGCCATTCGCCGCATCCTCGCGGTCCTGCCGCAACGCAGACAGACACTGTGCTTTTCTGCCACGATGGAGCAGTCTGTTGCCGGCTTGGTAAACGACTCGATGCGGGATCCGATTCGTGTAGCCGTTGGCTCGGTGCTTAAGCCAGTCGAGAGCGTCCGCTTACAAGCTTACGAAGTGCGTCCCGCCGAGAAATCCGACGTGTTGCGGCAGTTGCTCTATGCCGAGAAAGGACAGACGCTGATTTTCGCCCGTACCAAGCGGGGAACGGAACGCCTGGCCAAAGAGTTGGTGCGGGAAGGTTTTTCCGCCGCCATGATCCATGGTGACCGCTCACAATCGCAGCGCAACGGCGCGCTCAGTGGATTTCAGCAAGGGAAGTTCCAGGTGCTGGTTGCAACTGACGTGGCGGCACGCGGGTTGCATATTGATGATGTCGCGCACGTGATCAATTACGATCTACCCAAGATGGCCGAGGACTTCATCCATCGCGTCGGACGGACTGGCCGCGCCGGATCCGAAGGACTCGCCTCAAGCTTAGTCGCCGGCGCCGAGGTTATCGAACTTCGTCATATCGAGCGCGTTCTCAAACTGCGCATCGAACGCAAGCAGGTGGATTGGGCCAACGCAGAGCGCTCGCAGCATGTCGTCCAAAACACGCTGGCCAGCAGGACTCTGACCAGGTTGCCTGGAGAGGTTTTTGCCTAAGAAGAGTTGAGAATTCAGAAGTAAGGAAAAAGGGCGCGTCTTCAAGACGCGCCCTTGCCTGTTTAGAAACCTATAGGAACCACATTATGGTTCGGTTTTTTCCGGACTGCGTTCGCGGGGAAGGCTCGAGATATTGCTGTCGTCAGCACCCATTTGGAAAAGAGCGGCCTGCTCGGCTGCGTGTTTCTGCAGTTCGCTCAAGTCCATATCGCTCGAGTCGCCGGACGTTCCCAAAGGCTCGTCGGTTTTGCGTTGAATCCTGCGCTCGGCTTTATCGCGTTGTTTCTGTTGGCGCGTGTGTTCTTTTTGGCGTTTGGTAAAACTTGATCGACCTCGTCCTGGCATACCCGTCTCCCCTAGTCAATTTTTGCAAATCGCAGTTGTCGCCCGGTGCATTTTGGTTCAGGTGTAAAGCTCCCGGCACAACCGTTTCTCCTCGTTTTGTTGGTTGTGCGCCCTACCAGCGAGGTTCGCGAGGCTGGCGCGCGTGACCCTGGTAGTCGTCGCGACTGCCGCCACCACCGCCGCCAAAACGCTTTCCGCCCCCTCCGCCGCGCGGAGCATCGGTCTTTGGTTTTGCCTCGTTGATTTTCAGTGCTCGGCCGCCCAGTTCCGTGCCATTCAAGGCAGCGACCGCCTTGTCCGCTTCCGCTGGATTGGTCATTTCCACAAAGGCAAAGCCCCGCGCGCGGCCGGTCTCACGATCGGTAACGATACTGACCTTCTCGACTGCGCCATGTGCCTCAAATACACCGCGCAATTCGGCTTCCGTGGTGCTGTGAGGTAAGTTGCCAACATACAAATTCTTCATAATAGTTCTTCTCTCTGTACTGCGATTGTTGCTGCAAAAGCTGGTTGAGAATGGATCTCTGCGGACTCGGAGTGCCGTTCGATTGCTTCCGCCCAGCGCGACGGCCTGGGTGTTTCCCGTATCGCACGCGAACGAGCCTCGCTGACCGAGCGTACCGAGGAAATTCGTTTGCACGCTTCTAATATTCCCCAGCGCTGTGAGATATTTGCTGAGCCTTGGGCCAGCAGAGCGGCGACCATCTCTTTGCTAAGAGCGTCCGCATCGATGTCAGATGGAGCTGCATCGGAATGAGGCGCAGCGGCCAGATACTCGGGGCCGCCCACGAAGAAGGCAATGCGCTGCGTTGGGTTCGAGCCGCGAATGTCAGTACAGAACTTGTCCCGGCTCTCGGCTTCGCCGGTTGCGTTAATCAGAACCAGATTGTATAAGTCGGCTCGCCACCAGCAGCGTGCCTCAAGCACATCGGCGGCGCAATCGACCTCCATGCCGAGTTTTCTCATGACGTCGGCCCGCAAGTCGCGTTTCGTCTGTGAAGTATCCAGCAGGAGGACGCGCTTTTTCTTCGACAAGATGACACTCGAAGTCGAGACCGGCAGTGTCACTGGGGGCGTAGTCATTCCGCCTTCTCCTTCTGGTTCCCCTGCGATCCCGCGGGCACCAGATGTTTCTCCGCCAGGGACTTCAACATTTTCTGATTGCTGACGCGCCGGCTGATCTTATGCCTGCGTCGCCGGTTGAATCTCGCTTTGTCGCCGTTGATTCCGGACATTTTTATCTCCTGCCCTTCGGGCTGATTAACGTAAAAAACGGGGCGGTATTCTGAGGCTCAAGTTCCGCTTGCTGCGTTGCAGCGCCCGTGCGCCGGGTGGCACTGGCCCACCCTAAAAGACGACCGTTCCGCAGAGCTGTTCCGGGAGGCGAGAGTCATGGGATCGGGAGAGAATTCCGGGGACCCTCAACGTCAACATGTTACTCGCCTTTCAGGGAATGTTCTCAATCGCGAAGGCGGAACGTGCTGGCTAGGGTGTCTTCGAGGTCAAGATCTTTAGTATACGCCGCATTCCTGAATTCTGCTGAAGTTTCGCGGCACGCAAGGTCATCTTTAGCTCACGCAACTATTACAACGGAGCTATAGTACAGGGCATGGCTATGCGCTGGGGATAAGATCTGCGTGATGTTGGCCCAGCGGCATTATCCAATCGCTGAGCGATGTGCGGGGCGATCAGATTTTGCAAGTGGATGAACCAAGCGAGCACGCCGTCTAGAAGCCGTGATGCGCGGTCTGCACCTATGGCTCCGAAGGGCTAGCTTCGCTGGGAGGCGTACTTCTGCAGAGCAGCAAACAGAGCAACAAGACTCCTCCTCCCACTCCTCCGCCAATCTCCAGCCATTTTGTATTCAGCGCCTGGCCGGCTTTCTGGGGCGATGCGGCCCCGCAAACGGCCGATTCGTCGCGCGTGGCTTGTTCTCCTTCATGCACAATGCCGGACTCGGATAAACTGCTCTGCGAAGATGTTTTGCGCAGTGCGCCGATCCGCTCTATCTTCACATCATTCTTGTGGGCCGCCACCTGCACCGTCCCGCTCGTGTCGGTCACATCGTATTGCGTTCGGTTGTTGGAGAGAGGTTCCACCTTTAAGCAGTTCACGTGGACGCTCATCGATGTAGAAGTTCCCACCGATACGCTTCCGTGCTCCAAAACCAAATAACTGCCTTGAAACTTGACGATAGATTCTCCCTGGATCAGGATGGACGATCCTTCAGCGTCGAGATTGGCAATGAAGCCGGGTTTGGTCTCCAGCGAATCTCCCGGAAACACAGCGATGGAGTCGGCCGCCTCCACGCCGTTCACCCACACTCCGCCGGTGCCGCGCAAGATGGCAGAGCCCGTGTCCGCGGCCATCAGCGACAGCGGGAACAGGATGATCATTATCCAGGAAACGAAATTACGTGAAGCGGACACACTTATACCCACACTAAATTTGCACACAGTACTCCGAGAAGATCGTAGCGGCAGGGAGCCTTATCGTCTATTAGCTCTCTGGATGCTGCACGCGCAAAAGTAACTTCGACTGTCCGAGATACTTTGCTGCGCTCGGCGCGCCGACTCCGGTATGCTTGGCAATATGTTTTGATGGGGCTGAATCGATGAAGAGCTATTGCCGAGTTTGATCCGAGATCCTTTTGATCTGAAAATCCTTTCATCTGAAGTCGTTTGACCGAACATGCAAACAATTTCTACCAACGGCCCGGTGATTGAATTCCGCGACGTGCTCTACATGCTTCCTAACGGCCAAATGTTACTGCAAAGCCTGAATTTGCAAGTGCAGAGAGGCGAGACTTTGGTTTTACTGGGACGCAGCGGCTCCGGCAAAACCACGACACTCAAGCTGATCAATCGTCTCCTGAACCCGAGCGGCGGCGAAGTACGCGTGAACGGCGCGCCCACCGCCGAGAGCGACGTGATTCGCTTGCGGCGAAGCATCGGCTATGTCATACAGGATGTGGGACTCTTCCCGCATTTCACGGTGGAACGCAATATTGGCCTCGTTCCGCGAATCGAAGGGTGGTCCTCAGACCGGATTCATTCGCGCGTTGAAGAGTTATTGCAGATGGTCGGGCTCGATCGAGAAATCGCTTCTCGCTATCCTCATCAGCTCTCTGGCGGACAGCGGCAGAGAGTAGGTGTGGCCCGAGCCCTCGCCGCCGACCCGTCAATCCTGCTCATGGATGAACCGTTCGGCGCGCTCGACGCGCTTACCCGCGATCAATTGCAGCGCGAGTTTCTCTCGCTTCAGCAGCGCCTGAACAAAACTGTAGTTTTCGTTACGCACGACCTGCGCGAGGCCTTGAGGCTCGGCTCGCGCATTGCGCTTATGGAAGCAGGGCGGTTAGTCACAGTTCTTCCTCCACAGGATTTCTTGCGCTCGACGGACTCGTTGGCCGCCGCTTATGTGCAAGCTTTCGGAGAGGGGCTGAACTCAGTCGCAACTCGAGGATCGGAATGAACGTCTTTCACTTCTTCCTGCAGCACCACGAAGAAATTCTGGAACTCACGATGGAGCATCTGTGGCTGGTGGGAATTTCCACTCTGCTGGCAGTGCTGATCGGCATCCCGCTTGGCATCGTGAGTGCCCACTGGCCGGTTTGGAACAAGCCCGTGTTGGGAACCGCGAATATCATCCAGACGATTCCAAGTCTCGCGCTGTTTGGTTTTCTGCTGCCCGTGCCCTGGATCGGTGCTCGTGCCGATCGCCTGGCTATCCTCGCCCTCACTCTTTACGCCCTCCTGCCTGTGATTCGCAATACTTACACGGGAATCCGCGGTGTCGATCCATCCGTCGTCGAAGCCGGGCGCGGGATGGGACTAACCGGCCGCCAGCTCTTATTTCAGGTGGAGTTGCCGCTGGCCGTGAGCGTGATTCTTTCCGGCATCAGAGTGGCGGTCGTCGTCTCGGTGGGACTTGCCACCATTGCCGCCGCGATCGGCGCCGGAGGCCTGGGAGAGTTCATTTTCCGCGGGCTCGCGATGGTGAACAATCAACTCATTCTGGCTGGGGCCGTCCCTGCAGCAGTGCTTGCGTTATCGGCGGATTTCGGTTTGGGATGGCTGGAGAGGCGTCTGCAGCCGCGATGAAACTGGATCGCCATGGACAGCCTTCTAACGTTCTCCAAGCGTCGCGCGTGACCGCTGTCTTCGCAATTTTCCTTGCGTGGCTGCTAACTTCCTGTACGCCGTCGCATGCGAACCGCGTTGTAATCGGATCCAAGAACTTCACCGAGTCGCTGATGCTTGGTGAACTTCTCGCTCAGATGGTGGAAGCGCGCACGCAGGTTAAAGTCGAGCGCCGCTTCTATCTGGCGGGGACGTATATCTGCCAGCAGGCGATGCTGGCGGGACGCATCGATATCTATCCCGAATACACCGGCACGGCGCTCACCGCCATCTTGAAACAGAAGGTTGCGGGTGATCGGAAAGTCGTGTATCAACGCGTCAAAAGCGAATATGAAACGCATTTCGGACTTACACTCAGCCCCCCGTTCGGATTCAACGATACTTTTGCCATGGAAATTCGCGGCGACGATGCGCGGCGCCTCAATCTCAAAACTCTATCGCAAGCGGCCGCATTCGCTCCCCAATGGCAAGCTGGTTTTGGCTACGAATTTATGGAACGTCCCGACGGTTACGCCGGGCTCGCAGCCGCTTATGGGCTCCGCTTCGCCGCGCCACCACGCGTCATGGATCTCGGCCTTTTAGCTCCAGCGTTGAAAGATCATCAGATTGATATTGCCGCCGGCAACGCCACGGACGGACTGATCCCAGCGCTGGATTTGTTCGTGCTCGAAGATGACCGCCATTATTTCCCTCCGTATGAAGCAGTCGCCGTGATTCGGCAACAGACACTGCAACAGCATCCAGAAATTGGCGAAGCGATCGCGGAGCTGGCCGGCAAGATTTCCGATCAGGAGATGCAGAAATTAAATTACGCTCTCGATGGCCAGCATCGCGATGCAAAAGAAGTCGCGCAAGAATTTCTTCGGAGTAAGGGGTTAATTCGTTAACCTCAACCTGCATTCCTGACGTTCAAAACGAGCAACTCGCCCCTCAACGTAAGAACGGCTTGCCCCTTGAGAATCACGCGTTCCCCTTTGACTTCGCACCACAATTCTCCCCCGCGCTCCGAGACTTGACGTGCGTGCAAGGTCGTCTTGCCCAGCCGCCGACCCCAGTAGGGAGCCAGCGAGCAGTGGGTCGATCCTGTAACCGGATCTTCCGGAATGCCGTAACTAGGTGCGAAATAGCGGGACACAAAATCTGCATCCTCACCAGGAGCTGTGATCGCAACTCCGGCGGGATGGAGTTTCTCAAGCAACCTGAAATCGGGACGAATACTCTTTACGTCGTCCTCGCGCTCATACACCGCAAAGTAGTTGTCTTCGATTTGTACAACCTCAGCAGGAGTCTTTTCCAGCCCTTCGATCAACGCCGCAGGCGGGTTTGCGCAAGGCCAAGGGGCAAGTGCGGGGAAGTCCATCGTGAACAAATCGCCGTCACGAGAAACAGTGAGCGTCCCGCTGAAGCGGGTTTCGAAGCGCACCAAATTGCATCCGTATGCAAGAACTCGCATCAATACAAACGCGGTGGCCAGTGTCGCATGCCCACAAAGTTTCGCCTCGCAGCGTGGGGTAAACCACCGGAGTTCGTAATGTTCGTCCCGCGGAACGTAATAAGCAGTCTCAGAAAGATTGTTTTCCGCGGCGACCGCGAGCAATAACTTGTCATCTAACCACTCCACGAGAGGGCACACCGCGGCCGGATTGCCCGCGAAGGGGCGTGCGGTGAATGCGTCTACATGAAATACCGCAAGGGACATCACCCTATGGTACTCGGAGGGAGACGCAGGTAGAATCGCCAGACTGCTGTTTGGGCTACGTTCCGGCGCACCTTGTTCATTAGTGGATTCGGAGATCCGTATGCCAGCCATTTACAGTGAAGCCGCCATTTGTCATGAACTGATTGAGCAATTATCGAGTGCCCGTCAGAAGACCGATGACCTTTTTGCCATTGTCCGTTCCGATTCTATCTACGAGCGCCCCATCCCCGAACGGCACCGCATCGTCTTCTATGTCGGACACCTCGAAGCTTTCGATTGGAACCTGTTGCACGATCGCGTACTTGGATTGAAAACTTTCCATCCGGAGTTCGATCGGCTCTTTGCATTTGGCATCGATCCGGTCGGCGGCGGCTTGCCCGCCGACCAGCCTTCGCAGTGGCCATCGCTTGCCGCGGTGAAGGAATACGTCAGACAGAGTCGATCCTCCCTGGATGAAAAACTGGCGGACGCACTCGATTCCAATTCCGCCGGCAGAGACGGTTTCCCACTCAGCACCCTGCTCAATGTTGCCATCGAACATCGGCTCATGCACGCCGAAACCCTGGCCTACATGCTGCATCAGTTGCCGCTCGATCGGAAAATCCGGCAGGCAGAATCTGCAGATGTTGTTACACCCCCAGTCGTTCATACGCAGGTCAATCGCAGCATCGAGATTCCCGCCGGCGCGGTTACACTGGGGCTCTCACGCCCCGGCAGTACATTCGGTTGGGACAACGAATTTTCAGCCCACACCGTCAACGTTCCCGCGTTTGCCATCGATCAATACAAAGTCACCAATCGGCAGTACCTCGACTTCATCGCCGCGGGCGGTTACAAAACCCGCTTGCTCTGGATTACCGATGGAACTGAGACGGATGGCGCGGAGACCGATGCCGCGGAGAAAGACTGGAAATGGATATCTCAACGCGGGATTTCTCACCCCGCGTTCTGGAAGCGCGATGGCGACCAGTGGCTGTATAGGACCATGTTCAACGACGTGCCGCTTCCCCCGGATTGGCCAGTATATGTGAGCCAAGCCGAGGCGAAGGCTTATGCAAATTGGGCGGGGAAGTCGCTGCCCACCGAAGCCGAGTGGCAGAGAGCCGCATACTCTACCCATAATGGCGATGAGAGACCATATCCATGGGGAATTAAAGCGCCCTCAAATGAATTCGGCAACTTCGATTTTGCCCGCTGGAATCCCACGCCGGTGAACGCCTTTCCTGGGGGCCAGAGTGCCTTTGGCGTGCAAGGCATGCTGGGCAACGGCTGGGAGTGGACCTCCACTGAATTCTCTCCTTTCCCCGGATTCGAACCGTTTCCGTTTTATCGCGGATACTCAGCTGATTTCTTCGATGGCCAACACTTCGTTATGAAAGGCGGATCGGCTCGTACCGCTGCGTGCATGTTGCGGCCCACGTTCCGCAATTGGTTTCAGGCTCACTACCAATTTATCTACACCGGATTTCGTTGCGTAAGCCGCTGACTCGTCATAAGGAGTTTTCCATGCTCGTTCACGCTGTTACCGCCCACCTCACTTACGAATTCGCAGCGGACGTTCGCGCTGGCCTCACCAAGCCCGGCCAGAAGGAACTGCTCTCGAAGTATCTGTACGACGACGTCGGCTCGGCGTTATTCGAGGTAATCTGTCATCTTCCCGAGTACGGGCTCACGCGCGCCGACGAGCGCTTGCTGCGGCGCCATGCCGGAGATATTGTCGAGCGCCTCGCCACTCCCATCGCCATCGCGGAACTGGGCAGCGGCAGCGGCAAGAAGACTCGCCAGATCCTCGAGTCGTTTTGTCGCCGCCAGCACACTCGTTACTATCCCATCGAGATCTCCCGCGCCGCGCTTGCCATGTGCGAGCGCGAACTGAGCGACATCGATTCCGTCAGCATCCTGGGCTTCGAGCGCGAGTATCTCGATGGACTGCTCGAAGTCGCCGCGCAGCGGAAGACCGGCCAGCATCTTCTCGTTCTGTTCCTGGGCAGCACTATCGGAAACTTCGATCGTATGGCTGGTCTCAAGTTCTTGAATCAGGTCCGCCGCATTCTGCAGCCCGGAGATTCGCTCCTGTTGGGTACGGACCTTGAGAAGCCGGCCGCCCAACTCCTGGCGGCCTACGACGACGAGTTGGGAGTGACCGCCGCCTTCAACTTAAACCTGCTGGCGCGTATCAATCGCGAACTGGATGGCGACTTTGATCTCGCACATTTCGAGCACGTGGCCAGAATCAATCATCAAGGCCGCAGTGTTGAAATGCATCTCCGATCCATGCGGCACCAAACGGTAAAAATTCCCGGCGCCGATCTTGCCGTCGAATTTCTTGAGGACGAAACCATCTGGACCGAAAGCAGCCACAAGTATTCTCCCGAAGATATTTTACAAATGGCCCGCACCGCTGGGTTCCGCTGTGACATCCAGTGGATCGACGACCAGTGGCCGTTCGCGGAGAATTTGCTGATCGCCGTGTGATGGCATCGCTACGACGCGACTGCACGGCGTCCTAAATATCGATTTATGTCGCTGCTGTGAAAAATTTCTTATCTTCGAGTAAAACTTTGTAAATCCCGCGTTTTGTCTGGTCTAGCAATGTAGATTAATAATAGAAAGAAATATGATCGCGACCACCAAGCAGTTTCTGGCACTTGCGTTCTGCGCCGCCAGCACAATCACGTTATTGCCCCCCACTTGTTATGCACAGCCGTCCAGCCAAGCGACAGCCGCTGCCCCTGGCGCGGTCAGCAGGCGCATCGGCGCCGTCAAGGCCATCAATGGCACAGCAATCACGCTGACCCCCGATTCCGGCCCCGATGTCAATGTCATGGTGCAGCCCACGACTCGCGTCGTGCGTATTGCGCCAGGTGAGAAGGACCTGAAGAACGCAACTCCAATCCAGTTGCAGGACGTTCAGGTGGGCGACCGTATTCTGGTGGGTGGCAAGCTGTCAGACGACAATCTTTCGCTCGTCGCCTCCTCGCTGGTCGTGATGAAACGATCCGATCTGCAAGCGCGGGATCAACAAAATTTGCAAGACTGGCAAAAGCGTGGAGTGGATGGGTTGGCCCGCGCCGTGGATGCAGCCGCTGGGACCGTCACCCTGTCTGTGCGAGGCAAGAGCACTATTATTCACACCTCGAGTGCCACGGTCATTCGCCGCTACCCACCCGACTCTGTGAAGTTTGAAGATGCCAAGCCCAGCACGCTGCAGGAAATTCATCCCGGCGACCAGGTGCGTGCGCGCGGCGACCGCAGCGCCGACGGGGGCGATCTGACGGCCGAGGAAATTGTTTCTGGTACATTCCGCAATTTTGCCGGCACCATCAACTCCGTTGACGCAAGTTCTTCGACGCTCAGCGTTCACGATCTATTGTCGAAGAAAAATGTGCTCGTCAAGATCACCTCTGATTCGCAACTTCGCAAGTTGCCACTTGAGATGGCTCAAATGATGGCTAAGCGTTTGAAGGGCAGCGGCGGTGTGCCCGGCTCCGCGTCCAACTCCACCTCCACGTTGAATGAACAGAATGCTCCGACGGGAGGCGCTCCGGGCGGCCCTGGGGGTAGTGGTGCGGGTGCGCGTTCGGGTGGGGCGCCTGATTTGCAGCGGCTGATCAGCCGCGCCCCGGCAGTTTCACTGACTGACTTGCATAAAGGCGATGCAGTGGTCATTCTCTCGACGGAGGGAACGGCCTCCGGAGCAGGCACCGCGATCACACTGGTCAGCGGTGTCGAGCCGATTCTGCAAGCTGCGCCCAATGCTGGCCAGGCTATGATGCTTGCTCCCTGGAGCCTTGGGGCACCTTCCGCCGATCCTGGAGGCCCCTAGCGTTCGTGTCCTACGCAACCGAATCATGAAACCGAAATTTGTAGCGAAAACTCCAAGTTGTAGCGAAAACTCATTTTACGGAACGGAATATTGAATGAAGTTAGGGAAGTATTTGCATATCATAATTTTTATCTTGCTGCTGCAGTTTTGCACGATGCTGATTTGTTCGATCACCTCGGCGCAGACCGCGTCAGGGGCCTTGCGCGGGCAGGTAACTGATCCGTCCGGAGCCGCCATCTCCAACGCCAACCTGGTCCTCATGCCTGCGACTGCGTCTTCAACGCCGATTAAAGCGCAGTCGAATGGACAGGGACAGTACGAATTCAAGGGCCTGAATCCGGGGCAATACACCTTGAACGTGATCGCTGAGGGGTTCGCCGTGTACGAAAACGATAACGTGGTGATCGCGAACCAGCCTCTGCTCCTCAATGTCGCCATGGCCATTGAAGTTGAGCAGCAGAAGATTCAGGTTTCCGATACAGCGCCCACTGTCGATGTCAATCCGTCCAATAATGCCGGGGCTATCACCATCACGGGCAAAGAACTCGAGGCCTTGCCTGACGATCCTGACGAGTTGCTCACCGACCTGCAAGCCCTTGCCGGACCCTCGGCGGGGCCTAATGGCGGGCAACTCTATATCGACGGCTTCACTGCCGGCCAGCTTCCTCCCAAAGAATCGATTCGTGAAATTCGCATCAACCAGAATCCTTTCTCCTCCGAATACGACAAACTCGGCTACGGCCGTATAGAAGTTTTCACCAAGCCGGGGACGGATAAATTCCACGGCCAGTTCACGGTGAATGGAAACGATTCCGCCTTCAATTCGCCCAATCCGTTCGGCGGCGCCAACCAGCCGGGTTACGATTCCACCATGTTCACCGGCAACATCGGCGGACCGATCAACAAGAAGGCTTCGTTTTTCTTTGATTTCCAACGGCGGAATATCAACAATCTTTCCGCCGTTAATGCCGTCACCCTCGACCCAACCACCTTGACTGAGACGCCGATCATCGAGGCCGTACCTTATCCCCAGCATCGAACCAACCTGACGCCCCGCATCGATTATCAGCTCGGCAAGAACAACACGCTAACCGCGCGCTACCAGTACTACCGCGACACGGAGGATAACGAGGGAATCGGCCAATTCACCCTGCCTTCGCAGGGCTACAACTCCGACTCCACCGAGCACACCCTGCAAATCAGCGACACGCAAGTCTTCGGCGCGAAGATCGTGAACGAGCTCCGCTTCCAATACTTGCGCGAACTCGATAATCAGTTCGCTTTGAACACCCAGCCTACTGTCAACGTACTCGGGTCTTTCGACGGCGGAGGCAACAACCAGGGCAACATCCTCGATCACCAGGACCACTACGAGTTGCAGAACTACACTTCCATCATTCACGGCAATCACACGGTCAAGTTTGGCGCGCGGCTGCGGGGCATACGAGATGCCAACAGCTCCACTTCCGGCTTCAACGGCGAGTTTACCTTCTCTTCGCTGCTCCCCACATCGCAAGAGACCGGCTGCGTACCGACGCCAGGGCAAGCGCCATGTCCAATCTCCTACGCGACCGCGATTCAGAATGCGGGAAGCCTTGTCACGCCCATCGCAACTCAACTTACCTACACAGTAGGCAGCCCGCCTCTCGTGGTGGGCAATTTCGACGCCGGCCTCTACTACCAGGATGATTGGAAGGTGCGCTCCAACATTACTCTCAGTTACGGCCTGCGTTTTGAAACTCAGACCGGAATTTCTGATCACGACGACTGGGCGCCCCGTTTCGGTTTTGCCTGGGGAGTGGGCGGTCGAAGCGCCCCGCCAAAAGTTGTTCTGCGCGGCGGATTCGGAATTTTCTATGACCGCTTTCAGGAGGCTCAAATCCTTGAAGCGGACCGTTTAAACGGCATCACGCAAGAACAGTTTGTCATCAATAATCCCGTGTGCCCGTCCCTCACAGATTTGACCGCCTGCACTGGCGCGGCCGTACCCGCTACCCCGACGATCTACCAGATCAGTTCGCACCTGCATGCACCCTACACATTACAATCCGCTATTAGCGTAGAGCGGCAGCTCACCAAAGTGTCAACTCTGAATGTGACGTATTTGAATTCTCGTGGCTTTGATCAGCTCCTCACCATCAACGCCGCCGCGCCGTTTCCCGGAACTCCCTGCAGTCCTACATGCGCGCCTCTCACCGAGAATCTCTACCGTTACGTTTCCGAGGCGGTCTTCCGGCAGAATCAATTGATTGCCAACACTAACTGGCGGGTCGGATCGAAGGTTCAACTCTTCGGCTACTACGTGCTTAACTATGCCAACAGCGACACCTCCGGCGTTTCCAGCTTTCCCTCGAACTCTTACAACATTAGCGCCGACTACGGTCGCGCTTCCTTCGATTTCCGCAATCGCTTCTTCCTGGGCGGTTCGTTCGGTCTGCCTTACAACTTTCGCCTGAGCCCGTTCGTCGTTGCGAGCTCCGGCACTCCTTTCAATATCACCACCACCAACGATCTCAATAACGACTCGATCTTCAACGATCGTCCGGGGCTGGTCTCGACCGCGACGTGCCCCTCCGTTGTGGCGCCGACGGCGCCTTCCACCACATACTGCACGCCGCTGGGAACGTTCGACTCGGCGCCGAAGTCAGGCGAAAGAATCGTCCCCATCAACTACGCGACCGGTCCAACACACGCCACGGTGAATCTGCGCCTTACCAGGACGTTTGGCTTCGGTCCCAAAGTGAGTCGTCCCTCAGGCAATCCAGCAGGAGGCGGACCAGGAGGCGGGGGTGGCGGCGGAGGCGGATCTCGCGGCGGGGGCGGTGGTCCGCGTGGTCCTCTGTTCGGCGGAGGCCCGGGAGGAATGCCCAGCGGTGGCTCCGACCGGCGCTATAGCGTCACTTTCGGCGCTTATGGGCGCGACATTTTCAATAAGGTCAACTTCGGCAATCCAAGTGGAATTCTGGGGTCACGATTTTTTGACACCCCTAACGGGCTCGCATCTGGCGGGCCCTACTCGAATGGTGCGGCAAATCGACGCATCGATTTGGTGGCGACCTTCAACTTCTGATTCGATGGGAGTAATCCTCTGCTGGGTATTTCCCGGAACGGTATGGCAGGGTAACGACTTCACATCCGTCTACACGAGATTGCGCCGTTCTTGTTATCCTGAAAGAGCGGCTGCGCATGCCATCAGGCTCGCAGAATAATTTCGTTTGTCATTGATCCCCACTACAAGACGTCAGTTTCTTTACTTGGCCGGCGCCGCGGGCGCTCTGGCGATTGCTGGCGACTCATTCCTGCTGGAACCAAATCGCCCTCGCATCGTGCACCAGGATTTCTCGTTGTCCCGCTGGCCCGAACGGCTTAACGGTTTCACCATCGCTCTCCTGAGCGACTTTCATTACGACCCTTATTGCTCGGTGCACCCGTTGCATGCGACGGTTCCGCTGGTCAACCATCTCCATCCCGACCTGATCGTGCTGACTGGGGATTTTGTTTCCGTGCCGCTGCTCGGAGACGACGCAAAAGCGGCATTTGCCGCCGAACCGTGCGCTAACATCCTTCGCCAGATGACCGCTCCGCACGGTTTGTGGGCAGTCATGGGGAACCATGACTTCAATACCGACCCGGTGTATGTAACCCGCGCCCTTCGATCAGTCGGCATCCAGGTGCTGGAAGACCAGTCGACCGCGATTGAGCACGATGGCGCTCGCTTCTGGCTCGCCGGCGTGAACGACGTGCTCAGCCGAACAGCTAACCTGACAGAAACTCTGCGCCGCGTTCCCGCCGGCGAAGCCGTTGTCCTGCTGGCGCACGAGCCAGATTTTGCGGATGAGGCGTCGAAATTCCCAATTGACTTGCAACTCTCTGGGCACTCGCACGGAGGCCAAGTCAGGATCCCGTTGCTTCCGCCGCTCTACTTGCCTGCAATGGCGAAAAAATATGTGATGGGGACCTACCAAGTCGGACCGCTCCCGCTTTATACCAATGCCGGCATCGGCACTGTCGGAGTTCCGGTGCGATTGAATTGCCCGCCCGAGATAACGCTGATAACGCTGAAGCCCTCTCCTGCGCTTACCGGGAAATGACAGGAAACCGAGCCCGCTGTGCAAAAGACGTGGTTGCGTTCCGTTGCCCGCGCGGCTCAAATGTGCAAATGCCTTCACAAGGGAAACTGTAACCGGCTTGCGAGGTTAGTAAATAATTGATAATAAACCGCTTACCGAACGTATGAGGTGGCATTCGAGTTGCCGATAGGTCCCATATAGGGGACCCACTGCCCTGCTCGAGGGTCACAACATGCTTCGTCGTCTCTGGCCATGGTTTCTAGTTTTCGTGATTCCAGCTGCGGCTTCCGTGCAGCCTGGGACTCCGCGTTTTCGGCAGGCAGTTTTATGGGAGCGCGAACAGCAACTTTGGAAGACTCCCATCCGCGCCTCGCAGTTCAGCGACGTACCGCATGTTAGCGCGCGGTCGCGCTGTGAAAATACGCAGCCTCCCGAGGCTCTTACCACGCCCGATCCGCTTTTGGTTCCGGCAGCTGCTGGAGTCAAGGTAAAGGTGAGCTTCATTATCGGCGCCGACGGACGGGTGCACAGTCCGCTCATTCTGGAAAGCGCGGGTCTCGTGGGTGACCGCAACGTCTTGCAAACCGTACGAGCGTGGCGCTACCGTCCGGCGACCTGCAACGGCGTGCCCACAGAAGCGGAAGGTAAGATCGAGTTTTCCCGACGCTAGCAAGCGCTCGCTTGGTCTAGAATGAATCATTACCCGACCCCAAAAGAGCGCGGTCTGAATCGTGGATAGAGACAAGAAACCCGGCAAACTGTCTGGCGCAATTCCGGCGCAGGATTCCGAAGACGCAACGCCCAGCGTGGGCCCATACAATCCGGCGCTAGGTGAAATCTATCAGCGTTTGTATCCGGAAATGCGGCGGCCCAAGCCGAATCAGGAAGCGATTGCCGCAGCCCTTCAAGCCATGCAGCGCCTCACCATGAAGATGGATTCCGAAACTGCTGTGGAGGAAACGACGCCGCAAACGACTCTCGGCTCTTCTACGGCTTGCCCTTCCTGCGGACATCACAACCGCGAAGGAAATAAGTTCTGTGGCATGTGCGGACTTCCCGTAGAAGCCAATCCCAGTGAGTTGTCCGCTTCCGAATCGTCAAGTCGCGAACCAAGTCGCAAGTTGCCAAGCCGCGAAGTACCGGGTTTCGAGTTGCAAGCTCGCGAATCGCAGGCCCTCGAAGACCAGGCCTTCGAAGACGATAAGCCGCAGTCTCCAATGCCGCACGCAGAGCGGGAAGCCGAGCAGGAAGTTCATCCTCCGGCGGGTGCTCCCGCGGGCGCGCACCACTATCATCATCATTACCATCATCACTATTTCCAGGGTGGTGGAGTTGAAGGCGCGGTTGCAGCGCCGCGAGCGAATGCGCCCGAGAGCGCGCGCGAAGCGGACCGTCTGCGCATCGCTGCCGCCGCCAAAGGCGAGCCCATGAGCCGCAGCGAAGCTGCCGTGCGGCGTCTGACGCAGGAATGGGTTTTGGCGTGCAACACGCGACAGCTCGATGAACTGCTCGACCTCTACGCGCCCGATGCGCTGGTGCTCCGATCGAATCTTCCTCTGCTGCGGGGCGCTGCGGCGGTGCGCGAGTTCTTCTTCTCCGCCATCGAATCCGGCCTGGGAGAAGTTTCAGTTGAACCGATTCGGGTGGAAGTGCTTGGCGACCTGGCTCATGAAGTGGGACGCTACAGCGCGCTGGTTCCCGGAACCGCGGGCAAGCGCCGCGAGGAGCGGGGCAAATATCTGTGGGTCTTCGCCAAGCAAAGCAGCGGCGATTGGAAGCTGGTCTCGGAATGCTGGTCGAGCGACCTTACCCTGACGACTGCGGAATCTGATATTCCCAAACCTGTTGTTCCGGCAGCATCGAAGTCTCAGCCCAGAAGAAGTTAGCGAGTGTTCAGCGTTCGCCGTCGGTGAACACCTTAAGACCGGCTATCGATCACTAGCCACTGACCACTTCTTCTTCACTCCACACCAAGCTTCTTCAAGTCTCCTAGCAACTGGTCCAGGGTCTGCATCTGAATCGTGTGCATGCCGAGCTTTGCGGCGCACTCGAGGTTCAGGGCGCGGTCGTCGATGAAGCAGCATTGTTCGGGATTGATCTGCGTGGTCTCAATCGCGAGACGGTAAATGCCGCTCTCGGGCTTGCGCAATCCGACGAAGCAGGAACTCACAAACAGGCGAAAGATTTCCCGCAAGCCGAATTTTTCGATACGGTACAGGTTCAGTTCGCGCGACTCGTTGTTGATGGTTGCCATGAAATACTTGCCAGAATTGGCGAGGCTGTGCGCGAAGGCGAGAACGTCCGTCTTCGGATGCGAAAGAGAGAACATGTAATCCCGAAACTCTTCGCGAGTGAAGGAGCGATCGCAATAAAAAACGGTGCGATCCAAATATTCGTCGAGAGAGATCTTGCCGCGCTCGAATGATGAGACGACCATTTCGTGCCGCGCGCGAAACTCTTTTTCTTCGAGATGAAAGTGTTCGAGCGCCGCGGCGCGTTCCGTGTGATCCCACGCATTGGTGAGGAGAACTCCTCCAACGTCCCAAAAGATGGCGTGAATTTCAGACACTGATCAAATCTCCCGTTTTTTTTGTCATTCCGAGCGGTTCTTTTTGCCAGGAATCTGCTCTTGAGTGTAGATCAATTTGTGGCAGTTTGATAAAGGAAGAGAACCACACGCGCCCTCTGTGGGCTGCGTTCCCACTTCACAAGAAAAAGCAGTTCCTCACCCGGCTTTCAGCCCGGTGAAGAATGACATCACTTTTGTGTGATCGGCGGCGCGGTGCGAAGCCGCGCCCTTTCAAAACTATCTATCGGATCGGTTTTAGCGCCTATAGACGGTGGTGTCGGGATGGTAGTTTCGCCAGTCGAACCAATAGTCTTTCAGCGCGGGAATGCGTGCCAGACATTTTCCCTGCGCGGGGCCGGAGGTGGCGCAGCCTTGGAAGTTCCATTGGCTGGCAGTGGTGGTGTCAAGCAGAGACCAATTTTTTCCCCCGGCGGGCGCGTCGCTCTTTGAATCATCCTGCAAAAAGAATTCGGCTTCGCGGCCATCGATGCGGGCGAGGAAGACGCGGAAGGATTTGCCGTCGGGGCCGAGGACGAGCAGCAGCGGCGTGCGGCTGACGCGATCAAGAACGGGAGATTGTTTCGCAAAGACTTCCCAAGGATAGGCGCGCGCGGCGCCGTCGATGGTGAGTCCGATGACCACGTCGCGCGACTTCAGTTCGGTGCCGGGAAAGCTGATGACGACGGGAAGCTTGGCGACATCCGGCTCCCAGTTGCTGTCATACTCCTTCGTATATTTCGCGACGGGCGCGAGCACCTGGCCGGAGGAAGATTCGCTTCTCCACTCCCCGAAAGTGAGTTCGTCGCTGAGCACGAGTTCCAGCGCTGCGCCCCGCAGCGGGCCATAGATGGCCTTGCCGGTGATTTGTTGCCACCAGGTTCCAGTTTCCTTGTCGCGCATGAGGAAGTTCTGGTTGTTGATGCCGGCAAGATAAAAATGCAGCTCGCGTCCCTTGATGGTTCGTGTCCACACCAGACCGGTGTGACACAGCGTTCAATAAGTCACCGCGATGGGCACGCCGCCGACGACGTCATTAAGCACATGATGGTAGGCCATCTGACTGATGGGATAGGCGCGGGCGTCGTCGCCGAGGCGCACCGCCATGATCATTTCCTTCGCGTCAAGCTTGCTGTCAGATTGCGCCAGGAATTGCGGGCCCGCGATGGGATGGAACATCCATTCGAAGTAATTGAGGCGAGCCATGACGGCGGAGAAAGCGACGACGAACAGCGTGAGCACGAGGATGGACCTGCGCCAGCGGCTGGCAGTTTTCCACAGTGCGAAGGCGAAGGCGAAACAAGCGAGAGCTGCGATAAGTGTACCTAGAGGAGCGCGCTGGCGCAGGGCCATGGCAACGAAGAGTGCGCGCGGTGCCTGATAACGAAATGGACGAATGACAAACGCGGGAATAAAAAACAGGGCGATGGCGGTGAAGGCGCAGAGAGAGAACGCCGTCGAGATCCAGCGTGAAGTTCGCTGTTGTCTCTGGAGCGTGGACGGAAGAGATGTGCTCATAGGGTTAAGGCTGAGGCCAGCAGGCTCGAACGATTTTAGTCCCTCACTGTAAGGGAAAGAGGCTGGCGGCGGGAATAGTACAAAAAAATAAAAACCCCGATCCGCGGAGCAGGACCGGGGTTTTCGTTGATGCGTTTTGTTGTGAGTTATTGTGGAGTGAAGTTTTGGTGGAAACTTAAGCTCACTACGTCCTGGAAACTGGGGGTTCCGGGAGGCAGGTTCGCCGGGTTCTCGAACAGCGTGTCGAAGAAATAGTTACGTTGCGGCGCGCCGTACACTGACGTGCAGCACTTGAAGTTGCCGGTCGCATACTGCGAGTAATACATGCTGATCATCGACCCGGCGTAGTTGACGACTGCACCGTTTCCATTGTCGGAGCGGTCCTCAAGATAGCGGAGGAAGTTGTGCATGCCCCCGTCCGTACCAAAGTCCACTTCGGTGGACCACCCAGGATTCGGAAACGGAATGCTCTTTCCCGCGATGATCGCCATCCGGTAGTAGCTAGTGTTTCCATATCGACCTATGGTGCAGTTACCGGTTTTAACTGCGCAGCCGGGGTACTCGAAGCTCTCGAAGTCTGTCCAGCCAGTGTTGGTCGACGGACTCGTGTTGTTCGCCGGTGGGTTCGACAGTAGCGTAACCGCATCGGCCATGATGGATGCCGCCGAGTGCGGAGTCGTGAGTGTGTTTTCGCTGGGCCAGAACGGATCGGCGGAGCCGGTGTTGTAGTCGCCCCAGACGTACACGGGTTCTTCCGAGGCGACGGTGAAGCCGTTACCGTTGGCCGACAAGCTTCCGCCCGTTGGCGGAACGAAACTATTGCCGGAGCTATCCATACCGCCATCGACCAGGCGCAGGACATGGCGCGGTCCGGCCACCATGTTCCACTCTGCTGTGGTGGTGCCGTTTGCGGCCCATAACGCGCCGTACGACTCGCATTGCACCGCGTTGGCCGTGACCGTCCCGTAAATGTAATAAGGCAAGGCCATGTTCGTCGTGTTTGTGATGCCGAAGCCGGCGCCCAGGTTCGTCTCTCCCCACTTATCGACGTTGCCGCCGTTGACCGCCGCGCCCTTTACGGCCGTATCTTCCGGCGAATAACCAACGGGGACGGTGGGGGGATTGTATGCGTAATAGGTGATCGGCTCAAGGGTTCCGTCGGGCACACCGACGGCGGAGCCGCTGTTGACGACGTCGTTCAAGCCGGACATTCCCGACAAGCCGGGGGCATAAAACGCTGTCAACGGATATTTGTCTGGCAACATGCCGCGGCGATCAGAGAAATACAGAATGTAGCCGTTGTACGTCGCGGCGTTGACCAACTTGCCGCTGCCGCCCGAATATGGTGTCTTTGCCTGCAGCCACAGCCACAGGTTGCCCACGTCGAGTTCAACGGCGTTCATGATTCCGACCGGACTGCACATCGCGTTAGCAGCTCCAGTTCCGCCGGGATCCCCGGAGGGCCGGGCGTCGCGCGGTTCGCCTTCGCGTGCATCATAGAAGTTGAGGGGCAGCCAGCTGTTGGCAGTCCAGGTGCCAGTGCCCACGGGCTCTTGTAGCTGTTGCAGAATCAGGATGGCAGGGCTGATTCCATTCTGACACTGGGCCGCAGGGTAGTTAGGATAGTTCTTGCACAGCGGAGCCGTGGCGGTGGAACTGTTGTAGGGGTGCGTCGGTGGATTATTGTAGTTGCGCCCAAAACCGTAGCCCAGCCATTGCGTCGTAACGCCAACCCATGAAGTGGGAGTGGTCCCGCAATTCGCGGCGGTGGTTGGGCAATATTCCACGCGTAGCCATGCGCCTGTACACGGCGTCGATTGAGTGACCTGGCCAAAGAGCGGCCACGACGCTAGCGTGCTGAGGCATCCTGTGGGCGCCTGCGCTGCCCAGTCGTTCGTGCTGGCGTGCTTCAGGGCGGTGGCGAAGTACATATTGCCGACCGCGGGGACACCACCCGGCACTGTCTGGGTAGTCGTGACATAACCGGCGATACCAGTACTGAGATCTGTGAACGGCGTTCCGATCTGAATGTCCTGCGTCGCGCTGTCGGAACGGGTTTCACCGGGATAGAGTTCGGCCTCGGTATCGGCCAACAAGATGCGGATCGAAGCTTCGTTATAAAGCCGCGAGGCTGAGATCTGCGCGCTATCGCCGGGTGTAGGTTTGCGAATGATGTCGATCGCACCCACGCTCGAGCTGTTCACGAAGGGCAGCTGCAACTTGGTGGCGCCCGTGGCTCCGTTCTCGACGAAATCTTTAAAGGTTCCTTGGGAAATTCCGGGCCAAGTCGTGGTGTTTGCCGTGCCGGTCGGAGGAAAACCGCCTGTCCAGCTTCCAGTGGTGAGAGCAAGGCAGTTCGAGCCTGATCCTGGCCCAGAGGCCGGAGCCGCAGGACAACCACCCGAGGCATTCGGGATGAAAACGTTGCCGTTATAAGAGCCGGCGGTGGGGCCGGCGGCGGTGCCATTCTCCAGTTGCGTGATGATGACCTGTCCTACCGCGGTAATTTTGTCGGTAAAGGTCAAAGGACCGCCGTTGGCAGCCAGGAACAAATTGCCATTGGCATGAACGCGGCCACCGAAGTTGAATGGAGGTCCGGCGAAATAGTCGCAATCACCGTCGCAGAATACACCGAACTCGAAGGCGGGGAGCAGGGCAACTTCCACGGTGCGCGTCAGGTTAACGGAAGCGCCTGTGGGTGCAATCGCGGCATTGGTCGTGGACTCGAACGCCGAGGAAGCGCGAGTAGCCGTCACTTGCAGGGTGAAGGGGATGAGAGTTGCCACCATTCCTTGATTCTGGCCAGCACCGACGATGTCCCACGAACCGCAGGGTTGCGGAGGATTAGGACAGGCCGTGCCGTTGGTTTGGGTAGCTGGCCAAGTGACGGACTCGACATAGTTCATGCTGGTGATGTTCGAGCCGACAACGTTGGTCGGCCAATTGGCGGGAGCGGCAAGAGCCGTAATGGACGCGGCGGTGGGGTTCTGAGAGGTTTGATACAAGACGGAAAGTTGGGCCGTTAGGTTTTCGATGCCGGCCTCCGCGCCGTAGTAGGCTTCGTTGCCTTCCAGGTCGTTGCTTCCCATACGCTGTTCGTTGGTCACCAGATACAAAAGGCCGACGGCCAGCGCCGACATTACCAACGTCAACAAAAGCGCGGCGATGAGCGTAAAGCCCCGCGAATCTCGTCTACGCTTGTTCATTTTCTCTCCCTCAAACCTCGGACTCGACCCTGTAAGAAAGCTGCTCATAAGAAAGCTACTCATTGGCAAACCGTATTTTGGCTGCTGTAGGAGTTGCAGAAACTCATGTTGCCAGTGCTGACGGAACTCGCCAGATACATGCTCTGAAATCTGTTTCCAGTTGACACTAAGCTTTGCCCCATCACCCACATGTTGACCTTCTGAATGAGGGCGGGGGAATCGCCGGCTGCGATCGGGTTGGATATATTGGCATTCATCAGCCCGGCTATGGAACTGATTACGTCATAGCTGAATTGCAGGTTGATGATGTTATCGGCTACCGGAACCGCAGTGAGCCCGTTAACCTGGCGCATGAGGCGCGGAGTTTGGATAGTGCCGCCGGCGGGGGGCACTTGCAGAAAGTAAGTGACCGCGTTGAGGCGGCAGACGGTGACCGTGTTGCCTCCGCCAAGAGCGGGTCCTAAGTTGTTAATCATGTTGGCCAGGCTATTGGGGACGGCCGTGCCTTGGTTGAAATTCAGAGCATCCCCGCCCGCAAAATTGATTTGAGCATTGCTCGGAATACCCGTGATTTCGGCCACGACGGCGGCAGTTTGAGCGGCGCTGGTTCCCCCGGCTCCAACGCCATTCCCTGGAGTGCTGACGAGGAAGAACAGCAAGTCGCCTACGTTAAGGCCGCCGGGCGCGAGAATGTTCTCCGGCAGGGCCGCGTTGGGGGTGGCCACCAGTGCCACTGCGGCCTGGGTTGTGGAGGGAAAAGTGAATGCGAAGTTGGTCAGCGGAAAATTATAGTCGCAGTAAATGGAAGTGATGCTGTCGTTCACCGCCGCGGGAGCGCTGGGGATGATCGCGCCGCTCTGCACGCCGTTGCCGAAGCCGGGCAGGATGCCATACATGTAGTTTCCGGTCGGATAAGTGTCGGCGGGAACGTAACAGGTTCCAGCTTGGTTGCAAGCGACTTTGGTGGGCGTTCCGACGGGCAATTGCAGGCCGCCGGAGGGCAGACCCGCGCCCGCCATACTGATGTCCTTCGTCATTAACTCGATGCCGGCGCGCATGTTTTGCTGCACCTCGGCGCGCTGCGTCACGGTGAAGGTCGCGTTCATCCCTTGGCGGAACAGGCTGGTCATGGCGACGATGAGGATCAGGCCGAGGGTGGCGGCGATCATCAGTTCCAGAAGGCTGAAGCCGCGTTGCGAGTTGGTGATGCGCATCTTCATGGTTTTCATCGGATTAGTGGTAGCTGGAGACCAGCCCGTTTACGGTGTAGGCGTAAGGGGTGCCTTGCTGGCCGGGTTTAGTGTAGGAAACGGTGACGCTTACGGCGATGAGATTGGTATTGACTGCGCCGCTCGGCAGAAACGTCGGAGCGAAAGTGATGGTGCGGGTGAAATTGCTTAGGCTGTAGGTGACGTCATCGGGAGTGCCGAGGATCCCGTCGGGGCCGGGCAGCACGAGGCACTCCACTCCGCCCGGGCAGGCCACGCCGGTGTCGGGAGCAGTGCAGGGCACATCATCCGCCGTGCCCACGATGCCATCGGGTCCGGCACAGAGCAGTGGCTGGGCTCCGGCCTTGAAGATTCCGCCGGCGGCGAGGTTGTTGATGGCCGCGAATGGCTCTTGCTGGCTGTTGCGGGCTGTGTAGATGCTTTCCATGGCATCGAGCGCCTTGTGGCGCGCGATGAGATTCTCCTGCGCGGATTCGGTGGCGCGAATCGTGGTGGCGAAAGTCGCCATCAGCGCGAGCAGGCCGATGGTCATCACGACGACGGCGGCCAGGAGTTCGATCAGCGTGAAACCGCCTTCCTTTGCATGTCTGCCGACGAATTGTTTTTTCTGCATCATTGTTGCACCCAAATCCAAGCGCCCGCCTGTTGAGTCATTCGCCATCCCCGGACTCTGCCGGTCGTTCCCCAAACCGTGACAGCCCGCGAATTGAATACACTGTCGTTAAGACGGGTGATATAGACGAGGCCGTTGCTATAGTTGCCCAGGTTGTCCCGCGCGGAGCCGTCGGGCATGAAGACGACGTAATTCAGGGGCACGCAAGCCGTGGACTCGAAATCGATGGCATTGAGGCCGCAGCCGAATCCATCGGGCGTGCTGGCGGGGAATCCAGCCTGCACTGCAAAACTTATATCCTGAGGTATCGAGTAGGTGATCACCTGCTGCAGCGGCTGCGCTATTCCCCCAACCAAAGGCGGCTGGTACTGGATCTGGATGGTGCCCGCCGGAAACCCTATCGGATTGAAGTTGACATAATATTCATGGCTCTGGGTGATGGCCAGATTTCTGGTATTGCGCAAGACCATTAACGTGGTGGCATAGGCCGAGTCGACATGGCTCTGATTCAGCATGGGACGCAAGCCGATGAAGGTGACGGCGGCCAGGATGAGAGCAATGCTGAGTGTGATCATCAGTTCCAGCAGAGAGAAGCCGCTTGTTTTAGTCGACGCCATAAGTTCTTGCCTTGGGGGGATCCGGTTGCTTAATGCGCTGGATAACTTCTAAATCCCCACTATTCCATCCGCTAAGCTCAAAAGCCTTGCTGCACGCGGGCAACAGTGGCAGCTCGCACTCGTTGGGGTGCGGGCATTCTTCATCGTAGGGAGGGAGGGAGGAAGCGTCAAAGCACTACGGTGCAACGCGGGAGTATTGGTCTTTTGTAATCAGTGTGGTGACTGATGTCACCCCATTGAGAGTAGAGCGGTTAAGAGAATTTCACCCCTACGATCGGAGTGCAGGTTATGACTCCGGTAACTTGTCGGATGAACCGTGGTGATCCTACGATGGCATGCAGGTATGACTCTCTCATCACTCCTGGTTTGCGCGGACGACGCTTCGGTGCAAGTACTGCATCGCGTCATGGAAGAACTCGGCATTAAACTGGAGTTGTGTGCGGACGTGGCGCGCGCGGCTGTGCGCCTGGCGCAAGAGCGCTTCGACCTGATCATTCTCGATTGTGAAAAGCAAGCGGATATGACTTCCTTATTGCACGAGGCCCGCACTTCCCGTTTGAATGATACGTCGCTGGCGGTGGTGGTTGTGGGCGGGCAGGAGAACATCCGCGAGATATTTTCTCTGGGAGTGAACTTCGTGCTGTACAAGCCCGTGTCTTATGACCGCGCGTTAAGCAGCTTGCGCGCGTCGCAGAATTTGCTCTACCGCGATAAGCGCCGCAAGGCGCGCGCCACTGTGCACACGCATGCGACCATTGATTACGCCGGCGGAGAACAGGCCAAAGCCACGCTCGTCGATTTGGCGGAAGATGGCATGGCAGTGAATTTTGGAAAAAGGCTGCCGCCGACCTGCAAGGTTTATTTTCAATTTCATTTGCCCGGACAAACGGCGAACGTGCGGCTCTCCGGCCAAGTTGTGTGGCAGGATTGGAATGGGCGTGCCGGGATTCACTTTATGGATGTGCCGCAGGCTTCGCGGCGGGTTCTGCAGGAGTGGTTGAAGATGAATTTGGCGGATGCTCCCCGACAGCAGCTGGCCGCGGAGGAAGTAGAGGTGGAGCATTCGATCCGTCCGGACGAGAATGGGGTGTTGGCGGTCGCCCCCGGGAAAAGGCAAGATCTAAGAATCGGTAACGGCGAAGCTGCGGCCCGGCTGCGCGATGAATCCAGCAACCGTCGAGGACAAACCCGTTATGCCTGCCGTCTGGGGGCCGAGGTTTATCAAAAAGGAAGCTCGGTACGGAATTACTGCCATCTCAGCGATCTAAGTCCCGGTGGATGTTATCTGGAAATGCCATTGGCTTTTGAGGCGGGCGTGACAGTCGAGATAGTGGTACGCACCTACGAGATAAAGTTGCGTTTGAGCGGTCAAGTGAAGTCCTCGCATCCCGGCTACGGGAT
>PLUI01000253.1 GCA_003164855.1 Acidobacteriaceae bacterium | reverse complement strand
TGTCTTCGTGGGTGCGGACGGGCTTTTCGATGACGGGACCTTCTCCGGCGGAGAAATGAAAGGGCAGGCCCATGACCTCGAGCGGAAGCAGGAGGTCGGCGAAGATGATGGCGGCGTCGACGCCGAGAATCTCGGCGGCGGTGATGGTGACTTCAGCGGCGAGTTCGGGCTTCTTGCAAATCTCGAGCAGGGAGTGCTGCTTGCGAACGGCTCGATATTCGGGCATGTAGCGCCCAGCCTGGCGCATGAACCAGACGGGAGTGCGATCGACCGGCTGAGATTTGCAGGCGCGAACGAAGATGGAATTGGGCGCAGACATGCTTTCGATAAAGTTTCGATAAGACGGACCGATTACTTTAGCATTTTAGCTGGCGGGCGTGCGCAGCTGAGGCAACGTTTGTGCGAGACTGGGAATGAGGAAAAGCGGCGGTGGCGGTGCGTAAGCGAGGGATCATTCTGATAGTTAGAGGGTAGCGTTATGGGTGAAGCAGCAATTGTGAAAGAGAAAGTGGAACTGGCCGTGGCGGATGGAACAAAGATGGCGGCCTATGTGGCGCGTCCCGAGCAGCGTGGGCCACAGCCGGGACTGCTCGTTTTTCAGGAGGCGTTTGGGGTGAACCACCATATACGAAGCGTGGCCGAGCGATTTGCGGCGGAAGGATATGTGGCGATCGCGCCGGAGCTGTTTCATCGTACGGCGGCGCCGGGATTTGAGGGAAGCTATACGGATTTTGCTGCCGTGATGCCGCACCTGCAAGCGGTGACGCCGGAGACAGCGGAGGCGGATATCCGGTCGGCCTACGAATGGTTGCGCTCGAACGCGCAGGTGAAGGCGGACGAGATTTCGTGTGTGGGATTTTGCATGGGCGGGCGCGTTTCATTTATTGCGAACGGCGTGGTTGGGTTGCGTGCGGCGGTTTCGTTTTATGGAGGCGGCATCGCACCCGGATTGCTGGGGCGGGCTTCGAAGCTGCAGGCTCCGTCCTTATTTATATGGGGAGGATTGGACAAGCACATCACGCCGGAGCACCGCCGGGCGGTGACTGACGCCTTGAGCGAGCAGAAAAAGATTTTTGTGAATGCGGAGTTCTCGCGCGCGGACCATGGATTTTTCTGTGACGAGCGTGCGGCGTATGAGCCGCACTCGGCACAACAGGCTTGGGCATTGACGCTGGAGTTTCTGAGGTCGTGAAAACACTCGGAATGCTTTTCGTGGCGACTCTTCCTCTTGTGCTGATGGGAGCGGCGTGGCAGGCGCCGGGCACCGCTGCCGCACGCGAGAAGAACAATTCCACGGCTGTTCCGGCGCCAACATTTTATAAAGACGTTCTTCCCATACTTCAGGATAAGTGCCAGAGTTGCCACCGAAGCGGAGAACCTGCGCCAATGCCATTGGTGACGTACGAACAGACGCGGCCCTGGGCGGGGAAAATTGCGGCTGCAGTGGATATGAAAATGATGCCGCCGTGGTTCGCCGATCCGCGGTACGGGAAGTTTTCCAACGATGAATCTTTGAGCGCGGAGCAGATCAGGACGATTGGAGCTTGGGCAGACGCTGGGGCGGCCGCGGGAGATGCGGGCGATGCGCCCGCACCGCGGCAATGGAATGAAGGATGGAATATTCCGCAGCCGGATGTGGTGGTGAAAATGCCCAAGCCGGTGCAGATTCCGGCGCACGGCGAAGTGGAATATACCTACGAGATTGTTCCGACGCACTTTACCGAGGACAGGTGGGTGCAGATGGTGGAAGTGCGACCGTCAAGTCCGGCCCACGTACACCATGGGGTGGTATATATTCGGCCGCCGGATTCGGCGTGGCTGCGGCATGCGCCGGTGAGCGAGCCGTTCACGGCATCGATGTTGAGCGACCCGGAGGAGCGGCGGCAGGCGCACGAGACCACCAGCGATCTGCTGCTGGTCTATGCGCCGGGAAGTGCGCCGGATCGATGGGCGGATGGAATGGCAAAGTTCGTTCCGGCGGGATCGGATCTGGTTTTCCAGATGCATTACACCACGAACGGCGAGGCCGCGAGCGATGAGACGAGTGTGGGCCTGGTCTTCGCGAAGAAGCCGCCGAAGCAGCGGGTAGTCACGCTGCAGTTGAACAATCATGCGCTGATGATTCCGCCGGGGGCGGAGGATTTTCGCGTGGAAGTGCAAGGGACGCTGCCGAATGATGCGACTTTGCTCAGTCTTTTTCCTCACATGCATTTGCGGGGGAAGCGGTTCGAGTATGACATTGTGCATGACGACGGGAGCGTGGAAACTTTGCTGCGGGTCAATTATCACTTTCACTGGCAGTTGAGTTACAAGCTGGCGGAGCCGCGGGAATTGAAGGCGGGGACGAAGCTGCGAGCCGTGGCTTGGTACGACAATTCGAAGAACAATCCGCATAATCCCGATCCCGATAAGTGGGTGACGTGGGGCGACCAGACGTCGCAGGAAATGATGGTGGGATTTTTTGATGTGGCGATTCCGGCGGGGATGGATAAGTGGCAGTTTTTTGTGCGCCGGGGAGAGAATTGAGCGATTGGGTGATCGGGTCATCGGGCGATTGAAAACCTGGGCGGCTGTAGGTACGGGTCGCGAACTTTTGGTAGACTTCCGAAATTCCAAACTGAGGTCGAAAGAATGAGCGGAAAGAAAGGCATCGAGCTTCGCTCGATTGGACGGCCGAGGGCGGCCGTCCTCACTTTGTGTTTGGGGATTTCTGCGATCGTCCTGATTTGTGCAGTTGCGATGGGAGGAGCGAAGGCGCAATCGGGCGCGGCTTCGCAGATGACAAATGCTCCGAAAACGACGGAGCAGGAGTTCAAAAATATCCAGGTCCTCAAAGGGATTCCGGCGGATCAATTAATTCCGGCGATGCAATTCATTTCGGCGTCACTGGGCGTGGAGTGCGAGTTCTGCCACGTGCAGGGCGCATTCGAGAAAGACGACAAGAAGACCAAGCAGACGGCGCGGAAAATGATGGACATGATGTTTGCCATCAATAAGGATAATTTCGAAGGCCATCGCGAAGTGACTTGTTATTCCTGCCACCGAGGCAATACGGATCCGCTGGCGATGCCGCCGGTGATGGCGGCGGAGCCGAAGCCAGGCCCGGACGAAGCGAAGAATGCGGAAGAGGGTGCGGAGGCGAAAGAACCCAGCGGACCGGCGGCTGATCAGCTGTTCGAGAAATATTTGAAGGCAGTGGGCGGAGCGGCTGCAATCGACAAAGTTACGAGCCGGGTGATGAAGGGGACGATTACGTTTGGCGACAGGAATATTCCGATCGAGATTTATTCGAAAGATCCGGACAAGCGGATATCGTTCACACACACGCCCGAGGGAGACAGCATTACGGCATTTGACGGGCACGAAGGGTGGTTGGGCTTTCCGAAGCGTCCGGTTCGGGATATGCACGGGCCGGATATCGATGGAGCGTCGATCGACGCGGATCTGCATTTTCCGGAGCACTTGAAAGACATGTTCAGCAAAGTTGAAACGCGAGGAACCGAGAAAATTGGAGACCACGACTGCTATCTGGTGGTGGGGCAGCGCGAAGGGAAACCGCCGCTGCGGCTTTATTTTGATGAGCAATCGGGTTTGCTGGTACGGCTGGTGCGATTTGGAGAGAGTCCCCTGGGACGGCTGCCGACGCAAATCGATTACGCGGACTATGGCGAAGCGGACGGAGTGAAGATTCCATTTCGCTGGACGCTGGCGAGACCGGGCGGGCGCTTCACCATTCAAGTGAGCGATGTGAAGCAGAACGTTCCGGTGGACGACGCAAAATTTGCCAGGCCGCCGGCGCCTCCGGAGGAACAAAAAGGTCCGGCGAAGTGAATCACCGGCACTTATGACGGTTACCGGGGTGATCTTTGCCAGGGTAATCTTTGGTCGCGCGATCTTTGCCAGGGTAATCTTTGGCAGGCGCACTTTCGATAGGCCGGGCGCGAGAGAAAACGAAAAAATCCGGGTTAAGATTCTGCAGGGGGATCGATGCGAATCATGACTCGGGCGGCGGTGTTACTGGTTTTCGGGCTGGCGGCATTCTTGACTGTGCGGGCGCAAACCAGCGCAAGTGTTGCTGAGGTGCAATTATTCACTTCGGTGAACCGGGCCCGGCGGGCTGAGGGATTGCCCGCGTTGAAATGGAATGATGCGCTGGCAGCGGCGGCGCGGCGGCATGCGGGAGTGATGGCGCAGCGGGGTGCGGCGGAGCACGGGTTCGCGGGCGAGCCCAGTCTGGCGTCGCGAGTTACGCAGGCGGGCGGGCATTTTGTCTGGTTGTCGGAAAATGTGGTGCAGGGGTCGGCGGTGGAGACCATTCAGGCTGAATTTCTGAAATCTCCCAACCATCGCGCGAATATGTTGGATTCCGATATGGATTCGATCGGAGTAGGAGTGGTCGAGCGCGGCGGGCAGTTGTTTGCGGTGGAAGATTTTTCGAAGGCGAAGTAAGCGGTTTTTTCATCCACTCTCGATCCGTGTAGAAGCCTCTCGTAGTGAACCGAAGGAGTGCACCGCCGGCTCCCTCAGGGGCTAAAGCCCACGTCTTTATTCGACCTGGGCGGCACGACTGAAGTGGCTGCGGAACTATTGACGGGATTGAACGTCCCTCAGCGGCTAAAGCCGGCATTGAAAACATGGCAGTTATCGCAGCGGTGAACCGCTGCGCCACCCAAAAGCAAGATCAAAATCGAGTTTTTCCGCAACCTCTGAAGTCGTGCCCTTCCCGAAACCATTTATGAAATAGCTTCTAGTTTCTGCACGTCCTAAGGTGTTACCATCCCCTTGAAAATCATGATCAAGCATCGGCTGTTCTTATCTTCATTCATGGTGTTATTTCTGATGCTGCGAGGGCTGACTTCCGCGGCGCAGACACAAACACAGCCTGCCGCACAGCACGCGATCGTGGTGCAGGCGGCTCATCTGCTCGATGTAAGGAATGGCCGCGTAGTGTCGCCGGGCGAGGTGCTGGTGCAGGGCGAGCGAATCGTGGAAGTGGGTGCGGCGGTGAAACATCCGGAGGGAGCGGAGGTGATTGATCTTGGCGATCGGACGCTGCTGCCGGGGCTGATCGACGCGCACGTACACCTGTTTCTGCATCCGGGCGCGGAGGACTTGCAGACGGTGCAGGAGTCGGTACCGCAGCGCACGATTCAGGCGTTGTTGGCGGCGCGTGCCGATTTGATGGCGGGGTTTACGGCGGAACGCGACATGGGGACGGAGGGTGCGGGGTCGGCGGATACGGCGGTGCGCAATGCGATCGATGAAGGTCTGGTTCCGGGGCCGCGCTTGCGGATCAGCGGGAACGCAATCAACATCCTGGGGGGACATGAGGATGCGATCAAGTTCAATCCGGAACAGCACGTGCTGCCGAACGCCACTTATGCGAATAACAAGGATGAGTTAGTAAGTGCGATGCGGCAGCAGTTTAAGGAAGGCGCGGACTTCATCAAGATTTATGAGACCGGGCCGGATACGGTGAAGAACGGAAAGTTTTCCACGGTTTATCAGTATACGGAAGCGGAACTGGCAGCGGCGGTTCAGGAAGCGGCACGAGTTGGCAGTCGCGTGGCGGTGCATGCGACCGGGGAACCGGGAACGCTGTTTGCGGCGCAGGCGGGAGTGGCATCGATTGACCACGCCAATCAACTCAGCGATGAAACCATGCGGCTGATGCGGGAGAAGCAGATTTTCGCGGTGCCGACGTTTACCATCTTCGAATATTTCGCGGAGCATGGGGAGACACCGGCGCAAGCGGCGCGCGAACGCGAGATGCTGGATTTCAAAACACAGGAATTTCGCAAGCAGATAGCGGCGGGCATTCCGATGGCCGTGGGATCGGACGTTGGGCCGTTTCCGCACGGGACGCAGGCGCGGGAGTTGGTTCTGATGGTGAGGTATGGGATGTCGCCACTGGCGGTGATACAGGCTGACCTGCTGAATGGAGCGAAATTGCTGGGCTGGGAGGGGCAGATTGGGGCGCTGGAGGCGGGCTATCTGGCCGATGTGATCGCGGTTTCGGGCGACCCGCTGCAGGATATTGGGGTGCTGGGAAAGGTTTCGTTTGTGATGAAGGGTGGGGTGATCTATCGCAGGTAGTCGCCGTCAGGTTTCGGGGGAAAATGCAACTTTCGCCGGGATCGTCTTCCATCGGACGACTATCCATATAAGTCCTGCAAACAATAGAACAGGCGGAATCAGCAAGACTACGATGCCGACTTGCATGGCATGGATTACGCCCTTTCCGCCGCCGGCGACACTGGTGTAGCACATGGCGCAACTTTGCGCTGCAAGCCTTCCCCGCACCATGAGAACCACAAGCAGGACGGCCATAAGCCGGGCCGTCGCCCATTTCACCGGCGGCCTCTCGACACTTGCAATTCTCGATTGGTCATCCATAACTTCTCTTCGTTTCCGAAGGTTTGCGAGCTACCGAACCAGCGATGGCATGTGAGCCAGCCGGCTGCTATCTGCGAAAATTGCGGTCATCATAATCAGCACGAAGACCAGTGCCGGAATCAGCGTTACAAAGAGGCTTGGCAGCTCATACCGCAGGTGCATGAAGTAGGCAATAATCAATGCTGCCTTAACAACGGACAAGACCATTAAGATGCTGAGCATGGTCCCTAAGGGCAATTCCTGATAGGCGAGAATCACTTCGAACACCGTCAATCCGAGCAGTCCAAACCACACCGAGAAGATGATTTTGTTTCCAGCAGTTTCCGCGTGCTCCATGTTCTGATCCTTTCCTATCCTAGGCGGTTTTCGCTGACAGCAAGTACACCAGCGGGAAGATGAACATCCACACCAGATCGACGAAGTGCCAGTAAAGGCCGCTCACCTCCACGTCAACGGCTGAGAACTTTCTCCGTCCAAAACCGACGGCGATGATTAGCAGATATACAACCCCAATGGTGACGTGGAGCATGTGAAGCCCTGTCATGGTAAAGAATGCGGCACCGAACATGGGTGTGCCCCAAGGGTTGTGAAAAGGACGGACACCCTCCCCGATAAGGCCCAGCCACTCGCGAATATGCAGAATGTCAAAAATCACGCCGCCCAGTGCAGTCGCCACGAGCCAGCCTACCGCGGCGCTCACCCTGCCCAGGGCTGAGGCTCTGACGCCCAGAACCATGGCTACGCTGCTGGAGAGCAACACGAAAGTCATAACAGTTGCGTTGACGATACTCGGCGTCTCGAATGGCCGCGGCCAATCTGCGGACGCGAGCCGCAAATAGCCGTAGGCAAAAATTACGGCCGAGAAGGTGATGGCATCAGAAACGATAAATAACCACATCCCCAGTTTCTTCGAGGGTACGGCGTAAGGCAGCGCATCGCCGCCCCAGACCGGAACATCGTGACCATCCCGAACTGCTGTTGCCGAAAGTGGACCGCTTGAATGAGACATGTTCTTGCTCGCCCCGTCCTGAATTTACTGTGTCACCGTACTGCGACAGGCTCAACTAATGGCTTGCCGGCTGCCCGGCCGGATCAGTCTGCATGACATAGTCCTTCCCGTTTTGTACATTTCCGTATTCATAGGCATCGTGATAAACCACGGGATGTTTGCCGCCGAAATTATCGAAGGGCGGTGGAGACGGCACGGTCCACTCCAGAGTCGTAGACTCCCAAGGGTTGTCAGTCGCCTTAGGACCCTTGTACATGCTCCAGAAAAGATTGAAGAAGAAGATAAACTGGGTTGCGCCCGTAATCAGTGCAGCGATGGTCATGAATGTGTGCACTGGCATGAGGGGTTGCATGACCTCATTAACAAAACTCGAGTACCGGCGAGGCATGCCTTCAAGGCCAATGAAGTGCATGGGCATGAAGATGCAGTAGACGCCAACAAACGTGATCCAGAAGTGGATTTTGCCCAAGCGTTCATTCAACATGCGGCCAAACATCTTGGGGTACCAGAAGTATGTTCCGGCGAACATGCCGAAGATGGCCGCCACTCCCATGACCATGTGGAAATGTCCGACCACGAAGTAGGTTCCGTGAAGAAAGATGTCGAGCGAGGGCTGCGCCAGGAACATTCCACCCAGGCCGCCGGTCACGAATACCGAGACGAAGCCCAGGGCAAACATCATGGAAGTGGTAAAGCGCAGCCTGCCGCCGAAGACGGTTCCCAGCCACAGCAGCGAGATGATGGTGGCGGGTATCGTGATAATCAACGTCGGGATCGAGAACAGGAAGCCGGAGTATGGGCTCATCCCGCTGAGGAACATGTGATGTCCCCAGACAGTGAAGCTCAGAAAGCCAATCGCCAGAAGGCACCCCACAGCCACTTTGTAGCCGAGAACGGGCTTGCGGGAGAAAACCGAGAGGATATGCGAGATGACTCCGAAGCCGGGGACGATCGCGATGTAAACCTCGGGATNNTGGCCGAAGAACCAGAACAGATGTTGCCACAACAACGGTGATCCTCCGGAGTGGTTCTGGAGCTTTCCATTGACGAGCAGGCCGGAGGGGAGGAAGAAGCTGGTTCCCGCATTTCGATCCAAGATGAGCAGAACGCACGCCGCAAATAGAACCGCGAAGCTCAACAAGCTAAGGATTGCGGTAATGAGCCAGGCCCAACAGGTGAGCGGCATGCGCATGAGCGTCATGCCCTTGCAACGCAGGTCCACCGTGGTGACGATAAAATTCAAGGCGCCGAGCAAAGAGCCGATACAGAAAAGTGCGATCGAAACCGCCCATAGGTTCTGGCCCATACCCAGCCCGGGACCGGCGTCGCTGCCGACGGCGCTGA
The DNA here is from genome assembly GCA_003164855.1 of Acidobacteriaceae bacterium. Taxonomy (GTDB): domain Bacteria; phylum Acidobacteriota; class Terriglobia; order Terriglobales; family Acidobacteriaceae; genus Sulfotelmatobacter. The sequence goes on along the minus strand of PLUI01000253.1, from coordinate 7,007 downwards.
GCGGAGGATATGCGGTCCAGCCGGAGATGGGAGGGCCGTCCTTCACGAACAGGGTAAGGACCAGGGAACACAGGGCTAAAAACGTCACCCAGAACGAAAGCATGTTCAAGGTGGGGAATGCCATATCTTCGGCGCCAATCTGAATGGGCAGCGCATAGTTGCCGAATCCAGCCTGGGGCGCCGTGGTCAGCACAAAGAACACCATCAGCGTGCCATGGANNGCGAGAAAGTAATACTGCTTGCCAATCACTTTGTGGTCGTAGCTGAAAATGTACTTGCGGATGAAACTGGTGGGCGCAGTGTGGTGGTGCGCCTGTGCTTCCGTGGACATGTGTTCCATTGTGAGTTACCTTCCCTGCGACAGAGCGCCTTGGTGTCCGCCGTCGCCAGAAATCATCACTGCAAACTGGCTTGCTGCACGATCCACTTCTGATAATCCTCCTCCGACATCACATCGAGGAAAGCTCGCATGTTGTAGTGTCCGAGACCGCAAAGCTGATTGCAGTCGATATCGTACTTGCCTATTTTGGTTGGAGTGAAGTGCAAAGGGATCTGCATCCCGGGAAGTATGTCTTGCTGAATGCGCATTTCCCGGACATAAAACCCATGGTCCATATCCTTGGAGTTAAGCAGCAGTTCAACAGGTTTGTTCACCGGAACAGCCACTTCCGCGGTCACAATATCGTCTTTGGAATCGGGGTCGGACGGGTCAATGCCAAAGAAGTTCGCGTTGGTTTCGTCAATCTTATCGGTGTGGATGGGGCCGAACGTGCCATCGGGTCCAGGGTAGCGGAAGTAAAAAGCGAACTGCCCGGCCAGCACTTGAACCTGGAGAGAATCGCTCGCCGGGGGGGTAAAGTACATGGCGGCCCAGACCTTCTGTCCCACAAACTCCAGCAAGATAATCTCTGACCCCACGTAAACGAAGGCCAGCACGAGCAGCCATTTAACCCCTCCGGGGAAAATGCGAATCGGACGGTTGTCGCCCTCCACTTCTCCGTATTTCCAGGCAAAGAAAGCCAGAGCCAACTGGGCGAGGATAAAGCCGATGGCTGCGCCGACGAAGGTCTCCACAAACTGATGGTCCATCGCGTGGCCATGAGCCGAGGCCACTTCGGGAAACCACCAATGGCGCGAGACAAAGATTGCGACGGAAACAGTGGTGATAATGGTTAACACTACGGCAAACGCTTTGCCCATAGTTGCTATCTCCCGCAGAACAGACTCAACGGCTACCGGACGAACCACATCAACGCAAAAATGTAGACCCACAACAGAAACATAAAGTGCCAATACCAAGCCGTCACGTCAACCACGATGCGCCGCGATTCAACCGGCCTGTGGAGCAGGGAGACGGTGGCGGCGTAGAGCAACACCAGCAGGCCGCCCAGAAGGTGGACGGCGTGGGTAGCGGTGAGTAGATACACGAAGGAACTGCTGGCGCTGGTGGACAGGTAGAAACCACGGTCGGCCAGCACACGCCAGGCAATACACTGGCCGCCCAGAAAGCCGCCGCCCAGCACAACCGTAATTCCGAGCCAGGGAAGGCCTTTTCCCGGACCGAGAGAAACGCCAGGAAGAGAGCGAATTGGGGCTAATGCGGCCTGCCGAGTGATTTGCCTCCGGGCCAATTCTGCCGCAATACTGCTGAACAGGAGCAATCCAGTGTTTACCAGAAGCAGCGCAATCGGCAGGTTGACCGGAATCCAATCACGAACATAGGTGCTGGTTTTTTCGTCGAGCGTGGGCAGGCCCTGACGCACAACATAGGCGCTAGTGAAGGCAACAAACAGCATCACGACGGCAGCCATGGCCACGACCAATCCAAGGCGGGCGCGCCGCAGACGCGACGCATAATCAGGCGACCCATCACCGCGGCCACCGTCGCCATAAACGGGGGGAAGAGAACTGTCCCCATTCTTGCCCGGCTTGGGCACGTGCACCGTTACTGGAGGACTCAGCGTTGCCATGATCTAACCCGGAATTTCCTCGTGCCCTACTTCGCCTTGTAGGTGAAATTGGCAGTTCCCGCGCCGCCGGCGGCAACCGTCACTTTTTGCGCTTGCGTGCCGTAATCTTCCTGCCACGCTGTCACCGTATAGCTTCCGGGAGGAACATTGTCGATGGTGTAATTGCCGCTGGCATCACTGGTCGCATACGGACCTTTGACCACTACGAACCAGCCGTGCATCCAGGGATGAATGTTGCACTGCACCGGAATCACTTCCACCGCCTTCCAGCTCTTCTCGACGGGCGCAGCTCCGGGCGGCTGAGACTGATTCCACGGAATGTTGCCGGTCATCGGATTGGGATTGGGGTGAATGTTATGCGTGGTTTGATCGCTGGTAACGACCTTAAATTTCTGGTTGACGTCCATGGCCAGAACGTGAGGCGTATACACGCAGTTCTTCTGATCAAATACGGGTTCGGTGGTTGAAACTGTGGCGGCGCCGCTCCAGTCGGAGATGTAGAGCACCACATTCTCCAGCCCTCCGCTAGAGCCGACCACAACGGTTTCCATGTGCGCGGGTTCGGCGGCGTGGGCCTTGACACAGTAAGGATCCTTCGACATGTCGATGCCCTTCATGTGCGGGGCGGTGCCATCGAGCTTAACGGTGCCGGTGATCTTCCCTTCTCCAGCGGCATTGACGTTCTGATTCAGAAGCAGGGCGCCACAACATAGCAAAACTACTGCCGATAGTACAACCGCGGAATTGTATCGATTTCTCATATTTTTCTCTCCTCAGGAGCTACAAAACTTTCTATGCGATGCCACTGTAGCTCTTACTGTTGGCCCGACGCCGCGGGTGCTGGAGCGTTCGGATCAACCGGCTTAAGTCCCATTTGCTTGGCCAGCTCTTTTTCCTTGCTGTGCTGCTGCATAAACGTTCGCAAATAGAAGACCAAGTCCCAAGCCTCCTCGGGCTTGATGTTGTCGGCAAATGACGGCATGGGAGTGCCGTCCAGGCCGGTCATGAAGATACGGTAAATATCCTGATCCGTGTTGCCGCACTTCGGACGGGACCCATCGGTAAAGTTAAAAGGAGCGATCGGACGGCCGAGATCGTCGGTGAGAGTGGAAGCGGAGGGACCGTTGGCCATGCCTTGGACGCCGTGGCACTTCCAGCACTGCACCCGGGCAAACACGTCACGCCCGGCTTTGATGCGCTCGGGGGTGACTTCGGGCTCGGGAGGAATCTGGATTGGCGTGCCTGGCTTTTCGTTTGCCCAGCGCGGAGAGAAGTGCTTAACCCAGGCGACGAGGTCGGCACGCTCCTGCTTGCTCAGGGTATTCCATTGCGGCATGTTCGAGCGGTCGAAGCCACGAGTGATGGCGTCGTAAAGATCCTGGTCGGTCGGCAAGGTTCCGGTGGGAGTGGAGCGGCACTTGAAGACACCCAATTGGAAATCGCGCGGCTGTTGGTACATAGGGGGCAGCATGTAAGGGGCGTTTTCGCCGTTACCGTCTCCCAACGGGCCATGGCAACCGACGCAGAACCGGCGATAGTCGGCCGCGGCATCCTTGGCGTGCCCTGTGATATTTCCGACGTGGCTTTCCGCGCCAATGCTNNATTATTGTATGTCGAACGTCGAGAGCTGCGCCGAGGAAGCCGACGGAAACGCCAAAAGGGCAGCTGAACCAAGCAAAAGCGTCCAATTCTGAAATCGTGTCCGCATGTCGTCCTCTCTAGAAGTCGAAGTCAAGTCCCAACAGAATTTCGCTGGTGTTGATGTTGGTAAGCGCTCCGGTCGTCAGATTTGCCGGCCCGGTGCCGTCCTGGTGCAGCCAGTTGTATTCGTTGTGCCAGGCTAAACCGGCGCGGCTGGTCATGAACGGGTTGTAGCGGAAGCCGATAGTGTAGGTGGAGATATTGCCCAGGTTGGAAGGACAAGCAACACCACCACAGACGGCTCCGTTGGCTTGTTGCGACATCCGTTCCGCCTCATACCGTCCGATGAAGATCAACTGCGGACTGTAGATGTAGTGACCCTCGAAGGTAGCGCCGTTCCAGCTGGGCGCCTGCGATCCCGCAGGAAGAGTTGTTCCCGGCACATTGTTCGGAGGACAGCCGTTCGGAATGGGACCCGAGCACAAGGTGCCGCCGTTGCCGTCTGTGATTTCAGCATTGCCATAGCCCTGCCCGAACCATACGTTATCCGAGCCATGCTGAGTCACAACCGTGAGACCGATGTGCGGGCCAGCGTAGAACTGTCCCACGAAGCCTTCGCGGCTGAAGCTCTTGTTGCCAATTCCGGAACCGGCAATGGGGACCCCGCCACCCGCAGTCAGATAGTAGGTTGACGCTTCTCCGGCCATGGCGTAGAACCCGATCCGTTGTACCCCCATCCTGCCAGCGTCGAAAGCCTGGCTTCCTGTAAAGAACCCGGTGTAGGCGTTGGCCGTGGTGCTCAGGTTCACATTGCCATCGCTCGAGCTGACAAGAGAGGCGGAAATTCGCGTACGATCGTCGGCCGAGTGTCCGAGGTACTCGATACCGAGCTGGTTATCGCCGATCTGCCCAAAGATGTTGCCGTCCCCAACGGGGATGAAGTGATAGGTCTGATAAATGCCGCCGTTACCGGTCAGGGTGAGAATTCGCTTTTCAGAGAGCAGGTTGTCGAGTTCGAATCGACCCAGCTTGAAATTGAACCAGGAGCTGTGAAAGATGTTATCGAAGCGGACAAAGACCTGCTCAAAGTGAAAAGCGCCGGTGGGATCGGAGGATGGAAGCAGATAGAACGAGATGTTCTTCTCCAGAGTTCCGCCGGTATGGAAGTCGAGGCCGCTCAAGTCAAAACCGGAACTGGAGATGCGTTGGACCGCCTGCCCCCCGTCGAGCGCTCCGGCCGTGTAGGTGTCGACCTGTACCGAGCCGGTGCTTACCCGATGCCAGATCGGGGTGATGCGGAAGACGACCGGCCAGTACCCAGGATTTTGCCAGATCGGGGCATCGCGGTCGTTCATGAGCTGGTAGCCGTTGTCTTTGAACTTTTGTCCAAAGTAATTCAGCATGGGCCACGACTCGTGACAGGCCGAACAGCGCAAGCCGTATTTGCGGGCGAAGGCGGGAAGCGCATTCGCAGGCTGGCTGCAAGTCATGACTAGCGCTGCAAGAATCAGCGAAACAGCAGAGAGGGAGGTTGCAAAGTGAAAGAAGCTGCGAATCCGCAAACGCCTTGTAACGTGCATGGCCGGACTCCTCGGCATTCGAATCAGGATCTGGTTTTTCTTGAACCGCAATCCCACAACAGCGGAAACCACTGAGCAGATCAGGCAAGAACGAGAAACCCCTTTCTCGTTTCGCCTCGGAGGAGAACCGTGTGCCACGGTCCTACCACCTTACCGGGGGTGAATCCTACTACGAGCGAAAGGCGAAGTGCAAGAGGTTTCCAAAAAAAGTTTTACAATTTTTTTACAAGGTCAATCTTGACAACTGACATTTTGGCATGCGGTGGTCGAATCGAAGGACGGGGTTGACAGCCTCGTGCTCCGCATACGAGACTCTGTGCAGGAAACGAAGAGCAGACGGTGGGTTGGCGAATGGGCTTGCGAAGTCGCCGGTTAGTTTCATGGGCCATGAATCGTAAGACGACAAATACCTGCGTCAGGCGGCGCTGCTGGCCTGTTTTTGCGCGGTTCACGCGGTCAGGCAAATTGATCCCGCTGGTTTTACTGCCCTTCCTGATGGCCGCGATTCCTCTCGCCGGCCGCGCCAAAGACAAGTTGCCTTATGGCGAACCCTTGATCGTCAACATCCCAATGCCGGCGGGCGAAGTGGAGCAAGTGGTGGTAGAGGTGGCGCAGAACGGGGTTATCCGGGGAACCAAGGAGTACAACAAGGACGAGTTCGTGGGGGGCGCGAAAGCCGCCGATTCTTCGCGGGTATTTCCATCCTGGGATCAAGGCGGGAAGGTTTTCTACAAAGTCAGAGAGCAGGCGATCGATCCCCGCAACTTTAAGGATACCAGCGATGTGGGGACGCTTGCCGTGCGCTATGTGGTGCAGCCGCAAGGCGAGAAGAACGCAGTCCTGCGCATCGACGCGCTTTTCGAAGAAGATTTTCGCCACATGGTTCATCAGTCGAACGGCTCCGTCGAAGACAGTGAGTATAAGGACATTCAGGAGCACATCGAAGCCATCGAGGTGATGAAGAAGCAGAACGTCGAAGCTGAAGAAGAGCGCGAAGAACAGCGGCAGAAGAAACAGAAGCCGGCCGTACAGACTTACGCACCCACGGAGACCGCGCAGCAATCCGCGCCTCAGCAATCTGGACCTCAGGCCGTTCCTCAGGTCATGGGGAGTCAGGCAGAGTCGGCCTCGCAAGCCGGCGCAGCGCAGTCCCCGGGCCAGACCCCGTCCGGTCAAAGCCCGCCAGGACAGAGCCTGCCAGGACAAACTCTGGAAGAACACGTCAAGGATTTCCGCAAGCAGCTCGAGCGCCTGGTGAAGGCGCCCGGCGCGCCGCTCAAATCCGCGCCTTTCCACACCGCGAGCACGCTCGAGACGCTAACCACTGGGACGGAAGTCCTGATTCTGATTTCCACGACTTATTGGTACGGAGTGGAGACGCGCGAGGGACAGCACGGATGGATTATGCGCGACCAGTTGGAGCAGCCATGAAGCATGGTTTGGCAGGATTCCGTGCGGCAGGATTCCGTGCAGCAGGGTTCCGTGCAGCACGATTTCGTCGAGTTTTCGCGCACGCGCTGTTGGCGGCGGCCGTGGCTTTTTGCGGCGCGGAATGGTGCCTGGCTCAAGGCAGCGGATTTGAGCGTACTTTCCCGCAATCCAAGGCCACGGTGGAAAAAGTCCTGAAAGACATGCAAGCCGCCACGGGCGGACGTCTTCCGGCGCTGGACGGTTTCGCGGCTTCGGCGGATCATCCCCTGGACCGCTATCAGCGTTGGTATTATCAGTCTAAGTTCCAGGTCAGCGCGGCGCCTTCTGGGGGATCGATTGTGCGGGTCAGCGTGCAGGTTACGGCTTGGTATGCCGATCCGGTTGC
>PLUI01000056.1:336-8565 GCA_003164855.1 Acidobacteriaceae bacterium | reverse complement strand
CGCGACGCCGTGCGAAGCGAATCTCCTGGCCGCCGACGCGCACGCGGAACGTGCCGAACACTTCGATCTCGAGCGGGATCGCTTCGCGCGGCTCGAGCGACCCGCGCGGACCCGACGGGAACGCCAGCACGAGCGGGTTCAAGCGTATCCGGCCGCCGATGTCCTGCGCGAACATCTCTCGAAACTGACCGGCCTTCCCGCCGCCGGCATTCAAACCGAAAACGATTCCCTTCCTGCATTTCCCGCTGCCGCTTCCGGCGACGACGCGCCCAAAGAGGCCGCCGACTCCAGCCCCGCGGTTCAGTCCGCCATCGAACACGCCCGCGCGCAATTTCTTCGAGCTCAGGGCGAACATCGCACTCTGCTGCCCACAGTTGATTTTGGCGCGCAGTATGCCCTGCTCTCCACCTTCAACAACTATCAGAACTATTACATCCCGGCGCGACCCTGCACGGTTAGTATCGGCACCTTCTTGTGTCCAGAGAGTACGTTTCAGAAAAACAATGCCACGCTTGGGGTAAGCATTCGAATTCCGCTCTTCAACGCTACGCAGCGCGCCCGCGCCCAGGCCGCCGATGCCGATGCTCTTAAAGCCAGACGGCAAGCGGACGCTGCCCGCAATCAGGTCTCGGAAGAAACTCTGCGCCTGCAGCGCGCCGTAACCCAGATGCAAGCCGCCCGCGACGTTGCCGACCTTGAATACCAGATCGCTCAGAAAAATATTGAAGCCGTCGAAACCCGAATGAACTCTTCCACCGCAAATCTCCACGATCTCGATAGCGCCCGCACTCAATCCAGTGAAAAATTGATCGCTCTGCAGGATGTCACCTTCGAACTCGAGCGCAATCAAGTCGCGCTCCTGCGCGCCACCGGCAACCTGGAAACCTGGGCCCTGGCTAAATGAAATAAACCAGTTCCCGGCGGATGCGTCTTTCCCGCCATTCGCTGCATCAAACCCCGTATTCAACGACGAACCTGCATAAACACTGCTTTTCGGCCACATTCGGGCGCGCGGCAATGTTAAGATGGTGACTCACCCAACTATGCCTTTAAAAACACTATTTCTGAACCCACCCTCATTCGAAAACTTCGACGGCGGCGCCGGCTCCCGTTGGCCCGCCACCCGCGAAATCGAGAGTTATTGGTATCCGGTGTGGCTGGCTTATCCGGCGGGGATGCTGGAGGGGGCGCGATTGCTGGATGCGCCGCCGCATTATGTTTCGGCGGAGCAGACGATTGAGATTGCGAAGGACTACGAATTTCTGGTTTTGTTTACCAGCACGCCGGGATTTCCGGGAGACATTGGGCTGGCGAAGGCGATCAAGGCGGGGAATCCCAGGATTAAGATCGCTTTTGTGGGGCCGCATGTGAGCGTGCTGCCGGAAAAATCTTTGCGGGATTGTCCGGCGATCGATTTTGTGGCGCGCAAGGAGTTCGATTACGCGGTGGTGGATTACGCGAAGGGCAAGCCGCTGGAAGAAATTGCCGGGATTTCGTTTTTGAAGGATGGGAAGGTTGTGCATAATCCGGATGCGCCGCAGATACAGGATCTGGATGCGCTTCCGCACGTCACCGACGTTTACAAGCGCGACCTCGATGTTACGCGGTACAACGTTCCGTTTTTGTTGAATCCTTATGTTTCGCTGTACACCACGCGCGGGTGTCCGGCGCAGTGCACGTTCTGTTTGTGGCCGCAGACGTTGAGTGGGCATCCGTGGCGCAAGCGGTCGACCGACGACGTGGCGGCCGAAATGGCGAAGGTGAAGGCGTACTGGCCGGAAGTGAAAGAATTTTTCTTTGACGACGATACGTTCAATATTCAGAAGGCGCGGACGATTGAGTTGTGCGCCAAGCTGAAACCGCTGGGGCTAACGTGGTCGTGCACTTCGCGGGTGACTACCGACTACGAAACTTTGAAGGCGATGAAGGAAGCGGGTTGCCGATTGCTGATTGTCGGCTATGAATCGGGCGATCAGCAGATTTTGAAGAACATCAAGAAGGGCGCGACGGTGGAGCGGGCGCGGCAGTTCACGAAAGACTGTCACAAGCTCGGACTGGTGGTTCACGGCGACTTCATCATGGGGCTGCCGGGTGAAACTCATGAGACCATCAACACTACCATCGCGTTTGCGAAAGAGCTGGACGTGGAAACGATTCAGGTTTCCGTGGCGCATGCCTATCCGGGCACGGAGCTTTACGACTACGCGGTGAAGAACGGGTTTATGGTGGGCGACAACAAGATGGTGGATGAAGGTGGGCATCAACTGGCGCATATCCAATATCCCGGGCTGCCTGCCGATGACATCCTCTCCGCGGTGCATCGGTTTTATGACGAATATTATTTCCGGCCGAAGGCTGTGTTCCGCATCTTGCGGAAGGCGGCGTTTGACAGCAACGACCGAAAGCGGCTTTACAAGGAAGCGAAGACGTTCCTGAAGCTGCGCTCGCAACGCAATAAACTGGTGAAGCGGCATAGCGATGAGGCGGCGGAACTGGCGAAAGCCTAACTGAAAGCGATTTCACCACAGAGTCACAGAAAAACCCTTTTTGTTCTTTCCGTTTTCGCTGTGCCTCTGTGGTGAATAGTTTTTCAAACCAATCACAGGCATGCGCGGCACCTTTTGATCTTCCCGTGAATTTTCGTAAGTATCTTGTGCTGGCCGGAGTCACGGTGTTTGCCGCGGCGGGAGACTCCATGCTCTCGCATGGGATGAAGCAAACCGGCAATATCTCGCTCAATCATCTGCAAGGGGTTATCTTCGCGATTCTGAATCCGTGGGTTGCGATTGGGATTCTTCTGCTGCTGGCTTTTTTCGCCACGTACATGACTGCGCTTTCCTGGGCGGATCTGACTTATGTGCTGCCGGCGACTTCGCTGGGGTACGTGATTCTGGCGCTGGTGGCGAGATTTCTTTTGCACGAACACGTCAGTCCTCTGCGTTGGTTGGGGATCGCTTTGATTACCGGCGGGGTGGGATTTATTGCGGGAGGGCCGGAGTTGACGAAGCATCCGAAGCACGGGACAGAAACTGCCCTTGCGGATGCTGGGGTGACGCTTTCCGGCGGAGCGGAGCGATGAAGAGTTTTCTTTCGCGCCGCTGGCGCTTGCTCCTGGCCTGGACCTTACCCACGGCTTGCGCCGTGGGCTGCATTCTTTCGCCGCTTCGCGGCTACGGAGCGGTTTCGCGGGTGGTCGCGCAGAAAATCCCATTGGGTTCACCTCTTCATATCTCTGTTGTCTATACCTGGAGTGCGATTCTGGTGATCGTGGTCGCCTCGGTGGTGGGGGATGTTTTGCTGGCGCGGGCGATGAAGCAGGTTGGGGATGTGGGAGAGTTGCGGCGGCGGGTGGGCATCTTCGCGGTAATTGGAAGGACGCTGGGAAATCCTAATTTTCTGTTGGGGGTTACGGCGATGGCCGTGGCTTTCTTTAGCCTGCTGTTTGCGCTTTCGTGGGGGGATGTGAGCCTGGTGGCTCCGGCGGCGGCTTCGCTAACGTTTATTGGGAATGCGGTGGCGGCAAAGATCTTTTTGCATGAGCGGGTGGATCGGCGGCGGTGGATTGCGGCGAGTCTGGTGGCGGCGGGAGTGGCGCTGCTGGCGGGGTGAGGTTGAAGTTCCTGATAGCGCTCCCGGTTGGGAAATTCGTTTCGCCTGTGTTCGGTGACAGCTTGACGGCGGCGCAGCGGCGTCTATGAGTAATAATGGCGGGCGGTGTTCAGTCCTACTGTTGCAAAAAGCCCCGGATGACTACCGGGGCTTTTGTGTGCTGCGATGGGCCATGGCCGCCAGGGTCATCCCGGATTAAGGCAACGGTTCCAGGCGTGCGATGGCTATTGGGAGGGTCCTGAACGGGTCCGAGGGGGCGAACTGAAAAGATTTCGGACAGCCCCTCTCATCGATTTTGAAGTTGATGAAGCCAGAGCCGACGCCGGAATGAAACTGTCCTGCACCGTTGCCGCGGGTGTCGTCGAAATGCGGTCCGGAGGCGGAATCGTAGACTCGGACGGCGAAGGTGCCGGGGTCGATCAGGGCCGGGGTTTCGGCGACAAAAACGACGTGGCCGGTGTTCTTTCCTTCCTCGATGTCTATTTTCGGGATCGCCACGCGAGTATATCTCCCCGGCGCGCTTCGGGGAGAGAATGGATTCTTTGCCAGCCGCCGGTAGATTCCAGGGTCGGCGAAGTGAAAAACTCATAGTACTTGAAGGCGCGGGGTCGCGGCTGATTTGGCTCTTTCGGAATCATCTTGTAGTGGTGGTGCGCGTAGCGGTCGAGAACGAAGCCCACGAAGCCGTTGCAATCGCAGTCGCAGACGCCACGTTCCACGTCAATGTGTTCGATGAACTGGTAATCAGTCTGCCGCAGATGGTTGACGATGAACTCGGCCTGCGAGGCCACCTGCTCGGGAAGCGAAAGTTCCGGGGTAGGGTTTGCAGCCATACTAGTCTCCTCAAAGAGTGCAATCCGATTTATGTACGACGCTGCGCGCGTTTGAGTGTCACGGTGGGCCGACGAAGGGGCCACGGCATGGAACCTCGTGCAGGCTGTCATGGCTATTGTGAGTTTTGGCCGGTTTTCGTTACAAGGAAGGATGAAGGTCACGGGGACGAGAAAAAGGCGTTCATCTTGTCAGGAGGTAAACTTCAGCTTTTTCGTGTAAGTTATTGTTTCTAATAGGAAAAACAAGCGCAGGCCGTTTGGGTTGCGCTTTTGTTTTGCGGGGGGCCAAAAGTTCGGGTCGTCACTACGGGACTTATTCTCCTTCCTGTTGCTTACTCAGCGCTGGGCTGTGCGTGAGAACTGCTCTGCCGCCCCTCCGGGGCCTGTTCATCTCCCAACTTTCTACCCACGGCTTGCGCCGTGGGCTGCATTCTNNCTGGGGACTTAATCCCACCGCGCAGCTGAAAATCTACTTCTCACGCAAGCACTGAAGGCTGGGCTATTTATCTGGTACCCCTCCGGGCACAAACAACGATGGCGCAGGGCCTGAGCGGGCCGTGTGCCATTCTTGTTTGGGCTGCGGAGTGNNGCAGGGGTGAACCGCTGCGCCATTCAAGATCCAAGACAGCGACATATTAAAGAGGTGTGGAGATTGCTGGGCGAGCGGGGGGGAATGAACGGGAACCGGCGTCAGGTGCGGGATTTCGAGGGAAAGATTTGCGCACAGTGGTTCAATCGATTGCACTATGTCGCGAGGGGTGGGCGTTGCAGCATGGGAAAACCGGGTGATGGTTCCGGCTGCAGACTGGAGTGAGGGACGGCATCGGGAGGCTTATTGGCTCTGGCAGGGGCGTAACTCCTGGATAAGACTCGGGTACATCGCCGGGGCAGCGAAGAAAAAGTAAACTGAGCTGGTTTCACAACCGCAGCCTGTCTTTGCACAACTAAGTTATTGAATGAGCAGGGTTGCTCAGAAGTATGGCATGTGGAGTGCTAGGTTCGAGGTAGGCTTGCGGGCGGGCAGACGACGAGAGTCTGGCGCTTGCGGGACTGGGGTATGGTGAAACGAATTGCACCCGTCGCGGTGGTTTGGTTTGTGTTGATGGCGGTTTGCGGAGTGGTGGGCCAGAACGCGCGTCCATCGCTTCCGGACAGTCCCTCGGTGCAGGCGGCTGATCGGAGCGAAGCGGGGGCGTACGGGTTTGTGGAAGCATCCCGAGCGCCGTTGGGATTTGCGGCGGGGAGTAGTTACGCAGAGGCGATACGCGTGATACGTCAGGGCGAATTTGCGGCTGCTGACAGAGCAATCTCGAGCCAAAGGGCGTCGGAAAATATTTTCAGTAAGTACCTGCGCCGGCCCACGGCGGGGCTGCAATCCAGTTACAGCTCGAGCAATGAAAGTTTGACGGGGCGAGCGACGCATGCGGCGGCGGGGATTTTTGTCACGCGGGACGGGACTGGGAAGGGCAGGCTGAACATTCCGTATTTTCTGCGGGCGCTGACTTCGGTGGCGGCGGACACGGCGTCGCGTCCGTATTGGAGGCGGTCGGTGGCGGAGCCGTTCAGCGACTTTGGTTCGACGGTGGGGAACGACGCGGGGATGAATCTGTGGCGCGAGTTTGCGCCTAGCATTGAGCAGATGCTGAAAAGCCACGCGCCGAAATTTGTAATGAAGATCAAAGGTCGCATCGGCCAGCACTAGCGTCTGACCGGGAATGGCGGTTGCCGGCGGGGCGGGTTGGGCTGACAGGGTAGGCTTTATTTCTTCTTTCTTCTCGCTTCTCTCTTGTTGTTTTCCTTCGCTGATTTCCTTTACCCGCTGGTCGGGAAACTTTCCGCTATTTCTTTGCGAAATCCTCAGGGCAGGAACAGGCGCATTAGGCCGGAGGCTGGGAGATCGGGCGCGAGAAATTTTTTATCTGTTAATCCCGCGGCGTTGGTCAGGGCTTGGGCGGCGAGGTAGCCGCTGCGGACGGCGCCTTCCATGGTGGCGGGCCAGCCGGTGGCGGTCCAGTCTCCGGCAAGGAAGACGCGTGGCCAGGGCGTGACCTGCGGTGGACGGTAGGTGTCGATGCCTGGACGCGGGGAGTAGGTGGCATGGACTTCTTTGATGACGGTGGACTTTAGTAGCGTGGCGGCGCGGGCTGCGGGGAAAAATTCGCGGACTTCGGCGAGGGCGAGGTCGACGATCTCGGTGCGGGATTTGTCGATGAGGGACTTCGAGGCGCTGACGACGAGTTCGATGTAGCTGCCCTCAGGGGCTAAAGCCCCCTTATCCATGGGGCTCTTTATGGCACGACTAAAGTCGTGCCCTTTCAAAACNNGGCACGACTAAAGTCGTGCCCCTCCCGATCCTTACTTTTGGCACGACTGGAGTCGTCTCCTTCCCGATCGTTGCTTTCGGCGCGACTGGAGTCGTGTCCTTCCTGGGCTTTGCTTTCGGCACGACCGAAGTCGTGCGCTTCCCGATTTGCATTGCGGGTGGTCAGAAGGCGGGATTTGTGGAACATCCATTGGATGGTGCGGTTGAGGAGGACGGCGTGGTCGAGNNAGTGGGTGAGTTTTTCGCGTAAGGGCGCGGCGTCGGGGGTGTCGGGCAGGACGCTGGCGACATTGTTGAACGGCAGGGCGAGGACGAGGTAGTCGAAAGCCGATTCCCTGCTTCCCTGTTCCCTGTCGGCTACGCAAATTTGGACGTGGGATGAGCCAGGAGAAAAAGATTCGATCGAAGCGCGAAAGCGGATTTCGCCGTGGCGGGCGCGGATGTAGTCTCCTGCCTGGTTATAGAGATCGGTGAGGGGGATGTTGGGAACGCCCATTTGGCGGGCAGCGGGCGACTTCATGGATTCGCGGACGACCTGCGCGGCGTAGGAGATCGAGATCAGGTCGAGATCTTCGCTGAGGGCGCTGACCAGAATCGGCTTCCAGAAGCGTTCGATGGCATTTTCGGTTTGCGCGTTGCGGCGGCACCAATCCAGGAACGATATTCCGGTGTCGGGTTGTGGGGTGAAAGCGAGAGCGGCGATGGCGCTGGAGATGACGAGCTTATCTTTCGCGTTGAGAAAAGGAAATTTCAGGAATGATGGAGCGGTGTGCAGCGGAGCTGGCAGCGGGGAGGCGTGCATGACGCTGGTGCGGCCGCCGGGCTCGATGAAAGTCATCTCGTCATACCAGCGGATTTTGTCTTCGACGCCGATGCGGCGGTAGAACTCGACCAGGTTGGTGCATACGCGGAAGAGGACGTGCTGGCAGTTATCGACGACTTCACCGGTGCCAGGATGCTCGTAGGAAGAGGCGCGTCCGCCGAGGTAGGGGCGGCGCTCGAAGAGGCTGACGCGGAAGCCGGAATCGGCAAGGGCGCAGGCGGCGGCGAGGCCGGCGAGGCCGCCGCCGGCGATGGCTACAGTGGGTTGGGTGGAGGTTGGCGTCATGCGGGGGTTGCGTGAGGAATGATTGGGCGATTGTGGGGCATTTCTATTTCATGGTATCGCGGCGGGGCATGTGGTGGGGAGTGGCGTCCTAAAGCTTAAGGATACATTCTTGAGCAACTTGGCGGTACGGCAGGAAAGGCTGCGGAAAAGAAAGTCTATTGACGGGGGTGAACATCCCTCAGCGGCTAAAGCCGGCGTCGAAAACATGGCAGTTATCGCAGCGGTAAACCGCTGCGCCACCCAAAAGCAAGAGCCAAATCGAGTTTTTCCGCAACATCTAAAGCCGTGCCCTTGCCGGTCAAAGTCAAAAGCAACGTAAAAATCAGAATCAAAAGCAACGTCAAAGGCGTCGGACA
>PLUI01000056.1:0-302 GCA_003164855.1 Acidobacteriaceae bacterium | reverse complement strand
CGCTGAAGACGTCGTACTGGCGCTCGGCGATTTTTTCCAGCAGCTTGCGATAGATGTTGACCAGCACATAGAGCGCGGGCTGGCTGTCTTCCGAAATGTAAGGGATAAGTTCTTCGCCGGCCTGGTAGCCTTCGCGAGCACGATCGGCTTCGAGGGCGAGGAGCGGGCGAAAGCGGGCGGCGTCCGGTGTGGCGAGCAAGTCGGCTGCGGAGAGATCGAACTTCATCAGATCCTCTTCGGGAAGGTAGACGCGGCCCATGGCGGCATCTTCTTTGACGTCGCGAATGATGTTGGTGAGCTGG
>PLUI01000058.1 GCA_003164855.1 Acidobacteriaceae bacterium | reverse complement strand
CGCAACTCGGCGGCGGCATCGGCACGCGCGGTCCCGGTGAGACGCAGCTTGAAACCGATCGGCGAAAAATCTACCGGCGCGTCCGGCATGTAGAGCAGCAACTGGAAAATGTGCGCCGCATCCGCGCGCAGCAGCGGCAGCGGCGGGAGTCCGCGCCGGTAGCGACTGTCGCGCTGGTAGGCTATACGAATGCCGGGAAGTCGACGCTGTTCAACGCTCTGACGCGGGCCGCGGTGCTGGCTTCGCCGCGCATGTTTGCCACGCTCGATCCCACGATTCGCGCCGTCGTACTGCCTTCCAAACGCAAGATTCTGTTGTCCGACACAGTAGGATTCATTCGCAGCCTGCCGCACACGCTGGTCTCGGCGTTCCGCGCCACGCTGGAAGAGGTTCAGCGGGCATCGCTGATTCTGCACGTATCCGATGCCAGCAGCCGGCTTTCCGCAGAGCAGGACGCGCAGGTGGAGATTGTCCTGAAAGAACTCGAAGCGGAAAAGAAGCCGCGCCTGCGCGTGATGAACAAAGTGGATCTGCTGGATGTGGAAGTGGCCGAGAGCCTGCGCGATGACGCGAAGACGGTTTACGTTTCGGCCGTTGAAGGCAGAGGCCTGGATCATCTGCTGGCGCGCATCGACGAGATGATCGATGAAGACCGCGTCAGCCGCGTGCATCTGCGTGTCCCGCAAAAAGAAGGCAAGTCGCTGGCCATGCTCGAAGCCAAGACGCGAATCTATTCAAGAGCGTACAAGGATGGAGCGGTGGAGTTGGAGGTGGAGGCGCCGGCGTCGGTGGTGAGGAGGGTTAGAGAGTTTGTCGTAGGCTAGCGCCGCAGCGCAGATTTTGCTTGACAATCAAGAATTCAGCGATATATTATATATATGTTGCAATGGCATCTATTTTATAGCTAGAGGTCTAGATATATGGAGCAACTCAAGATTGATCAGGTAGAGCCGCGTTTTGCAGACGAACTGGAAACACCCCTCAAGGCTGCCCTGAAGAAGCTCGGCTATTCAATCCCCGAAAGTTTTCGATTGCGCGTCAACCTCTTGCAGGCTAATGGTCGCAAGAAACGCAGCAACGCGGGTGCCTACACTTGGGCTCCCGAATCCGAGCCGATGCAGTTCTGGCTTGAACCGTTCGACGGTGCCGACACAGTTTCCACTCCCAGCGCACTGGTTGCGCAAGAGCCAGAGGCCCCACCCACTTCGGGCGCGAAAACCCCACAAGCTCTACACGGTGTCAGTAACACGAACATTTATGTGCATTCGGCAGAAGCCGAGTTACTGAGGGTTTTGGATCGTGCTGAGTCCACGCCGGGATGGAGTTTTGTTTCGCTAAAAAAATTTCGTGACGAGATTCTTCCGTCTGCGAATGTTCCGTCGATTCGCTCCGATGTCGAGCGTCAGAGCGTGATCGGTTCAGCGATTGAGAAGAGGCTGATTTTGACGAGCAAGGTTCAAAACCCAAAATCTCCTCAGTTCCCGGTGACTAGCATCCGGCTAAATCGCTTGATGCCCGCAGTGCAGGAGGTACTGGGGCTCCCCAAGCGGGACTTGGAATTTCACCCGATTCACATTAAAGGGGAGCCATTGTCCGCCATCATTCTTCGGGAAAGGCGATAAGGGTTGACGCTTTACTATCTGGAGACAAGCGCGCTGGTGAAGCTCTACGTCTATGAGCCTGGCACGGAGCGCCTGGTTTCCCTTACCGCCAGTGACACCGGAAATAGATTTGCGATCCTTTCTCTTGCGCAGGTCGAATTCAGGTCTGCAATCCGCCGGCAGCAACGCGGTGGCGAGATCTCTCGATCCGAGGCGGACGTGCTGATTGACTCTTTTCGCCAACATTCTGAGGGTAGGTTTCTAGTTCAGCCCTTCACGGAGTCTCTTTTGGACGTGGCGTTGGCGTTGCTCGATGGCTACCCGCTTAGGGGATTCGATGCGGTGCAACTGGCAGGCTATTTGATGCTGCGTTCGGTTTCCGGCGTAGAAGAGCCCGTTTTCGTTTGCGCTGACAAGGCTTTGTTGTCAGCGGCACGAAACGAAGGCTACCCCATCCTGGATCCCAGCTCCCCTTGACGAGACGCGTTTCCCGCAATCTGATCAAGGATGGAGCGGTGGAGTTGGANNGCCGGCGGCGAACTGCGCATCGCTCAGAATTCTTCCCCGACCTGATCGAGTTCTTGAATCCCCATGGGTTGGTCATACAGAACACTTTTCGGATTCTCGCTCTGCGGCAAACCGTAATAGAGAATTCCGATATCTTTTGTGACCATCTTCCGCAGTCTCGTCCCCGGCAAGTCAAAACTCAATGGCTGTCCTTCATATTGCAGGCTCATGCGGGCCGTCGAAACCACAGCCGCGCGTGCGCTGGTTATTCTCCAGCCGAAGGCGAATTGCCAATTTTGCGATGTTGGGTAAATATCCTCGGAGGTGAATCCGATCAGGATGGCGCTCGGATCGGCACCCTGTTCGGGCACGTCATTTCGAATGCTGGAGACCAGATTTTCTGCCATCAACTGCGGCCGGGATCCATCCCGCGTCCCGGGATCGACAGGGATGCTATTTGTGATACCAATTTCGAGCTTATATTTCCGCCGGTAGTATTGAACCAGCGGCTTAAGCTGCTCGCTCGGGAAGTCGCCAATCGGGACAAAGTAAATCTTGCTGCCTTCAACCGCCGGTGCAAGTGCCGCCGACGCGGTAGCTTGTGACGACGATCTCAAATAGGCCAGGCAGCCCAAGCCGAGCGCGATCAGGCCTGCAAGCATCAGGAATGGACGACTCACAGACGCGCCCTCCGAAAGCTCTGATTTCGAGCAGGCATGCCGCGATTGAAACACGACTCAAGGGCAGTGAGCATGCGGAATCTGATTCAGAAGGTTACTAAGGTTAAGGAAGCAACAAGGGTGGTTGACCTAGCTGGGTCCATCTGACTTCCCGGGCCTATCTTCCTAGGCCTAACTTCCTGAGCCTAACTTCCTAGGAAGGACCCGCAATTTAAATGGGCCGGCAACCAAGAAGCGGTGACATTCCTTGGCTATCGGCCCATTCGATCCTGAATTGGATCGGAGGTGATACCTCTATGCTAATCCTCTTGCTCGGGAAGTCAAGCATTAGTTGCAGGTTCTTGCATGGCGTAGTTGCGGCCTTTACCAGCAGATTTCGCACGTTTTGGTGCCATATTTTCCCATCCCGGAATCGCCTGAAAATCGTGCCGTTTGCGTTGACATAAACTCCCTCGGACGTTAGACTTAACAGTTTTCATAGCCCTCATTTTCCTGTACAGCCGTAAGCAATGGATCAGACGCTACGACAACTAGGCGAATTACTGCTCGGAGCTGTTCCGACGGTAATCCTGCTGGCGCTGCTTTACATTCTCTATAACACAATCGTCCACAAGCCTCTACGGCGCGTGCTCGACGAGCGGCGCAGCAAGACGGAGGGCGCTGTGGAAAAGGCGCGGGCCGATATTGCCGCGGCCGATGCGCGCACGTCCGAATACGAACAGCGGCTCCGCGAGGCCCGAGCAACGGTATTCCGGGCGCAGGAGGCTCGCCGCAAAGCGGCCCTCGATGCGCGTTCAGCGGCGATGGCCGAAGCTCGCACCAAGGCCCAGGCACAAGTACAAGCAGCCAAGGCCGACATTGAGAAAGATCGCGAAGCCGCGCAGGCAGGTCTGCAGGCTGAGGTGCAGACGCTGGCGGAAGAGATCATGCGACGCGTGTTGGAGCCAGCCGGGGCAGGACGTTAAGGATTTCGAAGATGAATTTCAGGAAAAAAATCGCGCGAGTGAGTTTGCTGGCCCTGCTTGCGATGATTTTTGCAATGGTGGCAGGACCGCTGCGAGCTCAGCAGCAACCGGCGGCGCCGCCGAAGCAACAGCAATCGAAAAATTCTGGCAAGCAGCCCGGCTTTGGCCAGCAACTTGCGCGCGAGACCAGGGAGGCCGCCGGAGAAGACAAAGAAGATGCTGAGAAGGGCGAATTTAAGCGGTCGCCCTCGGTCTATGCCATCGCGAAAAAACTCGGGATCAGCGTCGAGACTGCTTCGCTGCTTTCCTTCTTGTTCAATTTTGCCGTCATCGCGGGAATCATTATCTGGGCAACTCGCAAATATTTGCCGGGCGTATTCAGTGCGCGCACCGCGGCTATTCAGAAAGCCATGCAGGAAGCGCAGAAGGCCAGCGAGGAAGCGCGGCGAAAACTGGCCGGGATCGAATCGCGCCTGATGAAGCTCGACGTCGAAATCGGCATGATGCGCGACGCCGCGGATAAAGAAGCTGCGGCAGAGGAATCGCGCATCCAGGCCGCGGCTCAGGACGATGCGCGCAAGATGGTGGAATCGGCGACGCAGGAAATTGCGGCTGCAGCCAAAGCGGCGCGGCGCGAACTCACGGCCTACGCAGCGGATCTGGCGGTCGGGCTGGCGCAGAAACAGATTCACGTGGACGCAGCCACCGATCGGTCTCTGGTGCGCAGTTTNNGGCAGGAGTTAGACGATGGCTTCGGTCGCCAACACGTATGCCCGGGCCTTCGCGGACGTAGTCCTCGGCGCGCACCTTGACGCGAATCGCGCCATCACAGAGCTGCGAACCATTGCCGGTTTGCTGAACGAGAGTTCCGATCTGCGGCGAGTGTGGGAGAATCCAGCGGTTCCCGCCGATCAGAAGCGCCGCCTGCTGGATGCGATCGCTGCGCGAGATGGCATTTCAAAACAGGTGCGGAACCTGGTTGCCGTACTGATCGATCACCGGCGCGTACATTTTCTGGAGCCGGTCATTCGCCAACTGGAGAAAGAACTCGACGCTAGGCTGGGCTTCGCCGAAGCCGATATCACCAGTGCCCGCGAATTAGGAGATGCGGAAAAGCGCGAATTCGAATCGCAGGTCGAAAAGTTGACAGGCAAGAAAGTCCGCGCGCATTACGGCCAGGATGCATCGCTCCTGGGAGGCGCGGTGGTTCGCCTCGGCAGCACGATTTACGACGGTTCAGTAAAAGGGCAGTTGGAGAGGATGCGGGAACAGATAAGCAATTAGCAATTGGCAGTTAGCATTTACTCACAGACGCCGGGTGACCTGAGCGCTAATTGCTAACTGCCAATTGCTAACGGCAGCGGGCTGAAGGCTGAGAGCAATCTATGGCACAGATCAAAGCAGACGAGATTTCAAAACTGATCCGCGAGCAGATCGAGAACTACGAATCGAAGATCTCCGTGGACGAGACCGGCACCGTCATCACGCTGGGCGATGGTATCGCCCGGGTTTACGGACTGGACAAAGTCATGGCCGGCGAACTTCTTTCCTTTCCGCACGACGTGGCCGGAATCGCCATGAACCTGGAAGAAGACCAGGTGGGCGTGGTTCTGCTCGGTGAGTACACCGAGATTAAAGAAGGCGACGAAGTGAAGCGCACCGGGCGCATTATGAGCGTGCCCGTGGGCGATGCGATGATTGGCCGAGTTGTAGATTCTCTCGGTCGTCCCATCGACGACAAGGGTCCCATCGCCAGCGATCAGTTCATCGCTCTGGAACGTCTGGCGCCCGGCGTCATCGACCGGCAGCCGGTGCGCGAGCCCATGGCTACTGGACTGAAAGCCATCGACAGCATGATTCCGATTGGCCGCGGTCAGCGCGAGCTGATCATCGGCGATCGCCAGACGGGAAAAACCGCGGTCGCGCTCGACACCATCATCAACAGCAAGGGCAATGACCTCATCTGCATCTACAACGCGATCGGTCAGAAACGCTCGTCGATTGCGCAGGTGGTCAAGATTCTCGAAGACGCCGGCGCCATGGAATACACCATCGTCGTTGCGGCTTCGGCTTCTGAACCAGCGCCCATGCAGTACATTTCGCCCTATGCGGCAACCGCCCTCGGCGAGTATTTCCGCGACAGCAAGCGCCACGCGCTGGTGATCTACGACGATCTTTCGAAGCACGCTGCCTCGTACCGCGAAATCTCCTTGCTCCTGCGGCGTCCGCCGGGACGCGAAGCCTATCCAGGAGATGTGTTCTATCTTCACTCGCGCTTGCTCGAGCGCTCCGCCAAGTTGAGCGACAAGAACGGCGGCGGATCGCTGACTGCCCTGCCCATCATTGAAACGCAGGCCGGCGACGTTTCCGCATACATTCCGACCAATGTAATTTCGATCACCGACGGCCAGATTTATCTTGAAACGGATTTATTCAACCAGGGCGTCCGTCCCGCAGTGAACGTAGGTCTCTCGGTGAGCCGCGTAGGCGGCAGCGCTCAGATCAAGGCCATGCGCCAGGTTGCGGGAACGCTGAAGCTGGAACTCGCGCAATACCGCGAATTGGCAGCGTTCGCACAGTTTGGCAGCGATCTCGACAAAGCCACGCAAGCACAACTCAACCGCGGGCAGCGTTTAGTTGAACTGCTGAAGCAGAATCAGTTCTCGCCCCTGCCGTTCTCGAAGCAGATCTTGATTATTTTCGCGGGCACGGGCGGTTTCCTCGACGACCTCGCGGTGAATCAGGTTCGCGAATTTGAGAAAGAACTCTACAAGTACGTGGACGCAACCAACGCCGGCTTGCTACGTACGATCATGGAGAAGAAGATTCTCGATGACGCTCTAAAAGCGCAGTTGACCGACGTAATCAAACAGGCGAAGCAAGAGTTCGTAGACTCGCGGGAAGCGGTAGCGAAATAGTACCTAGTACCCAGTACCGAGTGGATTCGGCTTTTACTCGGTACTAGATACTGGGTACTTGCAACAATAATGGCAAACATTCTCGATATTCGTCGCCGCATCCGCAGCGTGGTCAACACGCGGCAGATCACCAAGGCCATGAAAGTGGTCTCGGCTGCCAAGCTGCGCCGGGCGCAGGATCGCACTCTGGCGGCGCGTCCTTATGCGCGCATGTTGACGAATGTGCTGAAGTCGCTGGTGACGCGCGCGGAGATTTACGATCCAGAAACCGGCGAGCCAAAGCATCCTTTGCTGGCGCAACGCGCCGAGAACAACATTCTGCTGATCGTTGTCACTGGCGACAAGGGACTGGCAGGCGCGTTCAGCGCCAACGTCACTAAGGCGGCCAGCCGTTTTCTCGAATCCAAGGCAGGAAAGAATATCGACATCGAGGCGATCGGCCGCAAAGGGCGCGATTTTTTCCGGCGGCGCTATCCTGCCGCGTCCGTGCAAACGCTTAGTCTGGCCGAGACTGAAGAATCGATGGAAGCTCGATCTGAGACCGGAGAGCGCGCCGGAGCGATACAAATTGTTGGGGAGCACGTTGGCGTCCTCGGCAAGCTGGAGTTCGCGCAAGCGCGGACATTGGCGGAGAGTGTAATTGAACGCTACCAGCGCGAAGAGATTGACTCCGTTTATCTGGTCTTCAACGAATTCAAGTCCGTGATCGCGCAACGGCTTATCGTGGAACAGATTCTTCCCATCGAGCAGATTGGCGAGCCGGCGGTGCGCCTGGCCGAGGAGATGACGGAAGAAGAAAAGAAAAAAGCCAAAGACGCGGCCATCAGCGCTGGGGTGGGCATGCGCGCAGAGAGTCCGGCCGACAAGGTGGCGGAGCAGTTCGGCACCGCACAAGTGGACTACATCTATGAGCAATCGCCGGAAGAGTTATTCCGGTCGTTGCTGCCGAAATATGTTGCTATCCAGATTTTCCGTGCTCTGCTGGAGTCCGTGGCGGCCGAGCACGCGGCACGCATGACGGCGATGGATTCGGCGACCAGCAACGCCACTGACATGATCGACTCGCTGACGCTGGTCATGAACCGGGCGCGGCAGGCAAAGATCACGAAGGAAATTATCGAGATCGTGAGCGGAGCGGCCGCGATGTGAGAAGAAGCAACTAGCAATTAGCATTTAGCATTTAGCAACTAGCCCTTCAGGCTTCTTGCCGGGCGCGAAGATAAAAGTGACCGTCCAAATGCTAACTGCTAATGCCAATTGCGAACTGCTGAAAGCTAAAGACATATGCCAGAAAACATCGGACACGTAGTTCAAATCGCGGGACCAGCAGTCGACGTGCAATTTCACGAAGGCCACCTCCCGCCCATCTATGAAGCGGTACGAGTGGTGAGCGACGGCTTCACCGTCCCCAGTCCCATCAACGTGATTCTCGAGGTGCAGCAGCATCTCGGTGAAGGACGCGTGCGCTGCATTGCCATGTCGGCCACCGACGGTATGGTGCGCGGCATGCAGGCCATCGACCAGAACGGACCCATCTCCGTCCCCGTGGGTCGCGGTACGCTGGGACGCGTGATGAATGTAATCGGCGAGCCCGTCGACCAACTTGGTCCGATCGAGTACAAAGAAAGAATGCCGATCCACCGTCTCGCGCCTGCATTCGACGAGCAGGCAACCTCGGCGGAAATGTTTGAGACCGGCGTGAAGGTCATCGATCTCATTCAACCATTCTTAAAGGGCGGAAAGATCGGCTTGTTCGGCGGCGCGGGCGTGGGCAAGACCGTGGTCATCATGGAACTCATCAACAACGTCGCCAAACAACACGGCGGCTACTCCGTGTTTGCCGGCGTGGGCGAGCGCACCCGCGAAGGCAACGACCTGTGGCTGGAGATGACGGAGTCGGGCGTGATCAAGCCGGGTGATCCGGCGCACTCGAAAGCCGCGCTGATCTACGGCCAGATGACGGAGCCGCCCGGCGCGCGTTTGCGGGTAGCCCTGACCGGACTCACTGTCGCGGAATATTTCCGCGATGCCGAGGGAGCGGACACATTGCTGTTCATCGACAACATTTTCCGTTTCACGCAGGCAGGCTCGGAAGTCTCGGCGTTGCTCGGCCGCATGCCCAGCGCCGTAGGCTATCAGCCGAACCTGGCGACAGAAATGGGCGAACTGCAGGAGCGCATTACTTCGACGAAAAAAGGATCGGTCACGTCGGTGCAGGCGATTTACGTTCCAGCCGACGACTTGACCGATCCGGCGCCGGCAACCACGTTCGCTCACCTGGATGCGACGACAGTGCTTTCGCGCGCGTTGACTGAGATTGGAATTTATCCTGCTGTGGATCCTCTGGCTTCGACCTCGCGCATTCTCGATGCGCGCATTGTCGGGCAGGAGCATTACGACGTCGCACAGTCGGTGAAGAAGACGCTGCAGACTTACAAAGATCTGCAGGACATCATCGCGAT
>PLUI01000215.1 GCA_003164855.1 Acidobacteriaceae bacterium | reverse complement strand
TATTTCGAAACGGATCGTATCGAAACGAGTCGTCTCGAAATAGGGGCGTATTTCAGAATGCAACCGAAGCAGCCGGGGTCGGAATGGGCCGCTGGGCATGGTCGAGCGATTCATTCGATTTCGATCATGACGGATTTCCCGATCTCTACATTGCGAACGGCATGGTTTCCGGAGTCTCACGCGAAGATCTGAACAGTTTTTTCTGGCGGCAGGTCGTTGCTAATTCACCTGATCAAGCTAAGCCCGCGCACGATTACGAACAGGGATGGAGCGCCATCAACGAGCTCATTCGCGCGGATGGAACCTGGAGCGGCTTTGAGCGAAATGTTTTCTATGCGAACAATCGCGATGGAACGTTTTCCGATATTTCCGGCGCGGTGGGCCTGGACTTTGTCGAGGACGGAAGGGCGTTTGTTTTTGCCGATTTCGATCAGGATGGCCGGCAGGAAATTTTCCTGAAAAATCGCAATGCCCCGCAGTTAAGGTTGTTGAAGAATGTGATCGAGGATCTGCCACCGTCGATCGTTTTTCGTCTGCGCGGGGTAAAAAGTAATCGTGATGCCATTGGTGCGGCAATTACTCTGGAAACAGAATCAGGCCGATATACCCGCATGCTCCAAGCCGGGTCGGGATTTCTATCGCAGCACAGCAAGGAAATCTTCTTTGGCCTGGGAAAGGCGAAAGGCTTTGTGCGGGCTTCGATCCGCTGGCCAAGCGGCCTGGTGCAGGAAGTTCGCGACCTACCGCCCAACCATAGAATTTGGGTAGACGAGGGATCGGAAAAATTTCGACTCGAACCGTTCAAGACATCCGCGCCATCGCGTGCGCCAGTCAGCATCAGCGAGCCGCAAGAGATCGAAGTGCTCCCCAGGGCCGTTGAGACTTGGCTGCTCGTGCCGGTAGCCGCACCAGATATTTCTCTTCCCGACTTAGCCGGACAAGTACAGACTCTTTCCGCATTTCGCGGAAAACCGGTGCTGCTGAACTTCTGGACCGCACAATCTTCGGATTGCCAGAAAGACCTTAAAACATTCCAGCGGGAATCTGATCGCTGGAAGGCGCAAGGCCTTCAACTGCTTACTGTGAACGTTGACGTACCTGGAGACAAAAAACTGCAGACGCCGGCGGGCCAGCTGACATTCTCCATCCTTCGCGGATCAGAAAATGTATCTGCTGTTTACAACATTCTGTACCGCTATCTGTTCGATCGTCATCGCGAGCTCGGCCTGCCAACATCGTTTCTCATCGACCAGCGAGGCGATATCGTCAAGATTTATCAGGGGCCGGTGAATCCGAAGCATGTTGAACAAGACTCGCGGCGTATTCCTCAAACCGACGCGGAGCGGTTGGCGCAGGCGCTGCCTTTTCCGGGTGTTAGCGAAACTTTCGAATTCGGCCGGAATTATCTATCGTTTGGCTCGATTTTCTATCAGCGAGGTTACATCGACCAGGCCGCAGCGTCGTTCCAACTTGCTCTCCGCGACGATCCCTCAAGCGCCGAGGCCTGCTACGGACTGGGAAGCGCCTATCTGAGCCAGCAGAAAACGGCCGAGGCTCGCGAGAACTTTGAACGTGCGACAAAACTTCGCGCCAGCTATCCCGATACTCTGGCGAATGCCTGGAATAATCTCGGCCTTCTCGCTACTCGCGAAGGCCGGACGGATGAAGCGATACGTTGCTTTACGCAGGCGGTGCGGTTAAGCCCCGATCATCTGATCGCGCTTAACAATCTCGGCAATGCCTATCGCCTGCAGAAAAATTGGGACGAGGCGCGAAGGACTTTTGAGCGCGCTCTTGAAGTGAACTCCGGAGATCCCGAGGCGAACTACGGTTTGGGAATGGTGTTTGCCCAGGCCGACGACACCGCGCATGCTTACGAGTATTTGCAGAGCGCGCTGAAGGCGCGCCCCGCGTATCCGGAGGCCTTGAACAATCTTGGGATACTCTATCTGCGTACTCAGCGGCGTGACGAAGCCGTCGCGAGCTTTGAAGAATGCATTCGCGTTGCGCCCGCATTCGATCAGTCTTATCTGAACCTTGCCA
Source organism: Acidobacteriaceae bacterium (assembly GCA_003164855.1). Classification (GTDB taxonomy): domain Bacteria; phylum Acidobacteriota; class Terriglobia; order Terriglobales; family Acidobacteriaceae; genus Sulfotelmatobacter. The sequence continues at coordinate 21,225 of PLUI01000215.1, read as the reverse complement.
GGGTCTATGCCCTTGAGGGCGCGCCGGACAGAGCTCGGACCATTCTGCTCGCGCTTCTTAAACAGCATCCAGATAACGCGCAGGCGCAGAGCATGTTGACGCAGCTTCCGCACTGAATCGTAGGAGCGGATCACCTAATTCTTTGGTGTTTGCGCGCTCAACAGACTCACAAACAGTTTGTAGAACCGGTCGAGGTCAAGATCATCCTGTACTTCGATTGGTTGCACATCGATTTTGGGCTTGTCGTGCTCGTTCTCAGAGAGACCGGATACAATTATGTCCCTGATTCCGCTTTCGTCCAGAAAGCCGAGTCGCCGCTATGATGCAACAATTCCGTTTTCTCCAGGTTATCCGGCTATCGCGAATGTTCTGGATCGTCGCCGTGGTGGCCATGGTTCTTATTCTTCTGTTTCTCCCTCGAAGTCCGCTACCCTGGCTGGATGAAACTTTCTTTGCTTCAACATCGCTGGCGGTCGCGCGGGGAGGGCCGCCCATACCCACCGTTTTGGGTGCTTTTCCCCATACCGGCCGCGTCGATCTTTTTTATGGTCCGCTGGTTTTTTTTCTCGGTTCACTGGATGTGAGGGTCTTCGGACTGTCAATCACGAGTTGGAGGCTGTTGGGATTCTTCGGGGCGGTAGGGGCAGTTTTCTCCGCCTCGTGGGTGAGCCGATGCCTGGACCGGTCCCCGGCCGCGATGGCCGCATCGGCGATGATGGTGGCGTTATCTCAAGGAATTGGTGCGCGAGCTACCACTGGAAGGCTTGACACGATTACGATCACGCTCGAAATTTTCTCCCTGATTTGCACGCTGCGTGCAATGCGAGTCCAGGAGTCACGAGTCCAGGAGTCACGAGTCCAGGAGTCACGAGTCCAGGAGTCACGAGTCCAGGAGTCACGAATCCAGGAATCAAGGCGCTCCGCGTTTCTCTACGCCGCGCTCGCGGGTATTCTTTGCGCTTTAGCGGCGCTCAGCACCCCAAGAGCTTTTCCCTTCGTGCTCGGACTCTTCGTTGCCATCGCCCTGGAACTCTTGCTGGCCCCGAGCCGGGAATTGATTGCCCGAGGCCTGATCATTGCGGCCGCTGCGCTCCTCCCAGTATGGGGATGGACATTGAGTCGCGGTACGAATCCTATTGGCTGGCTCCGCTTTATTGCGGAGGCGAGCCGAGGCGACAAGGTTAGCGTCTCTCCAATTCTGCACGGCTCCTGGCACTTCTTCGACGAACCTCTGGTGCCTCTGCTTTCGGGATTACTCTTCACCTTCGTGACGCTCCTGGTTTTCACCTGCGCCTTCGGCAGTTCGATATTCACGGCCCGCCGCAGCACCGAAATAGATGCGCCCGATGTGCTCTCAGCTGTGAGGCTGGCGTCGATTGCGGTGCTTATCAACTACGTCGTTTCCTTTCTAACCATTTCCCGATTCTGGGATTACGAGGTTTTTGTTGTGCCTCTTGTCATACCTGTTTTGATCGCATTGACGGCCAAAATTCTGCGCAGCGGTGCTCCTCGCACTCTTCAGCGCATAGTCCTTGTCAGTTGGCTGGTGTTGGCAATCGTTCTGGTCGCTATCCGCTCGGGAAAAGTTGTGGCGTGGCTTGCCTCCTACCACGAGCGTGCCCCGCAGCCTTTGCAGGATTTCATCAGCAGCAAAGTGCCCGCCAATTCGCGAGTGTTTGGCCCGGAGGAGTTCTACTTCTACGCAGTGGAGGCGGCTGGCTCGCACTATCTTTTTGTGCGGCCCAGAATTCCTAGTGGTCTGGTGAGCAAACTCGATCACGATCTCAACTGGCAGGAACAACTGAACGAAGGTCAGCCTGTGTACCTGATTTGGCCGAAGGATGACATCTTACCGCCCGGTCTGGCTCCCGAGAACTTGCTTCTGGAGGGAAGCTTTACCGCGCAGCGGGGAAATGAGCCGGCCAGCTGGCGAAAGGCTGGCTGGGGCTCCGGTTATCCTCCTACAAACTTATATCGGATTGTCGAGGCTCAATCAGCTAAGAATGACCCGCAAGATAGGCACCCATAGAACGATCAGGGCAGTACAATTGCACGCAATGGATTTGTCCCGCAGAGGTGGAAGCCGCCTTCGTCTATTCGTCCTCTGCTTATTGGCCTGCCTGGTAATTCTGGAATTTTCCATGCGAGGTCCAGTACGCGAACTGGAAAAAGATGTTCGAAGTTTTAATGACTTTGTCTCGCCCTACGAACAAACCCGTGCCTGGATTTCCGGCCGTGATCCGTACGCTCCCGCAGTCCTCAACGACCTGTGGCCAACCCCCACCCGCCCACACTTTGTGGTCACGGAAAGCCTCGACGGAACACTCCCTGCGAAACGCGGCATACCTTCTCCATACCTGACCACAGCTTTTCCCCTGCTTCTGCCATTCGCCGTGTTGCCGTGGAAAATTGCAGTCTGGGTGTGGGCTATGATGTGCGTCCTGGCTGTATTCGCGGTTGCCTGGGCAGTTATCCATCTTGCCGGCGTTCGCACCTACAGTTCGATGGGATTGATCATCTTCATATCTGTGCTGCTGCTTGCTCCCGTGCATACTGCTATTGCCACTTCAAATATCTTCACTGTCGCCTTTGCCCTGGGCATGGTTGCCACCTTTTGCCTGACCCAGAACCGAAGCCGAATGGCCGGCGTCCTGCTGACGTTCGCCATCGCCTTGAAGCCGACAGTGGCCCTTCCGTTCTTGATCTACGCGCTCGTCCACCACAACCGCATAAAAGTAATGTCTTCCGCGATCACGACCGGAGTCCTGCTGCTATCGGCCGCAATCATTCCCCAGCACGGCAGAACTCTGTGGTGGCCAAGCTTCCTGGCAAACAATCAACGCATGTTCGCCCCCGGTGCGATAGACGATTTCAGCACCGCCAATCCACTTCATTTTCAGCTGGTGAACTTGCACGTTGCGCTCTTTCCGATTCTGCAGAACCGAAGCTTCGCTCAGGTTACGGCCGCGCTGGTATTTGTTGCCCTGCTCTCCCTCTGGCTTCGTGCGGTTCGCCGCAATAGACATCTCGGTCTTCTCGATCTGGCTATTCTGACTTCAGCGTCACTCCTTCCTGTCTACCACCGTTTTACGGATGCCGGTTTGCTGCTCGTGCCGGTGGTGTGGGCTCTGAGAGAAATGAATGAAGGAGGAGAGTTGAAAAACTTTGCGCTGGCTTGCCTTCTGCTGGCGTGTCCATTTCTCATCCCCGGCGCCACTATTCTTCATGAATATTCGGGGACGTATGAAACTCTCAACCAGCTCAGTCGTAGCCGATTCTGGGAGCCATTCATTCTTCCGCACGAGGCTTGGCTGATTCTGCTGATTTGTGTAGTTCTACTGCGGGCACGTTACCTCGTTGAGGCCACCAGTGTGGGTGAAGGCTAAGGATTCGCGGAGGCGTAATGCTGAGGCCTAAATCGAGGACGAAGGGGGCTTCGGAGGCTCGTGGGGCGCACTCTATAGTTCAGCCCGCCCTACAGGTGCTCGAACTACGCCGTAGGCTGCAGAAAACCCTGCGTTGGAGCGAGCCCGGAAACACCCTTGGGCTTGGTGATCCGCAAATCGGCGTCGATTTCCGAAGCCAAGTCTACCAGCAGAAAAGCCAGCACCCAAAAAAACAAGCAGAGATAAGAACCCGCCGCAAACAGCCAGTCTTCAAAAGCCGCGTGGACGATACCGGCCAGAGTGACCATGGCAAACGGTATAGCGTAGTGGTAGGGGCTGGCCGTTCTTCGCATCCACATGTATACCCGGCCCGCTGACCGCATCAGCAGAAACATCAGGAGTAGAAAAGGCAGAATACCCAACAACCCCATATATTCGATGAGTGCCAGATAGCTGCTGCCGTGTTCGCGATTTGTGCCTTCTACGGTGGAGACGTTCGACTGCTGAAGGTTCGACTGCTCGCTTCCCAGGTCGCTGGTTCCGAATCCGGTTCCAAACCAGGGGTGTTGTGCGACGGCAGAAATACTTTCGTCCCAGGGTGTCATGCGCGAGCCGAGGATGCCTTGCTGCGGCCGGTGCGCGGAGAGTTTGAAAATGAACCGTCCGCTCAGAGAGTTCATCAACTCGCTCATGTGGGCGGGATTGGCCACCGCCATGACCTCCAGGAAAAACGCCGCAACAAAAGCGGCTTTCAACAAAAGCCGCGGACGCCGTAAGCCCAAGGTGAGCGCAACCGTAACCAGCGCATCGGCGACAATCGCGGCACGGCAGACGGTTACATAAAGCAAAACGGCGCAGATCGCCAAGGCAGTGTAATGACGTTGGCGTTCCCCTCGGTTCTCAGCCACTAAAGCCGCCCACAGCAGCACTGGGATTGCTACTACTCCAACGAAAGCCCCCAAATTGTTGGGATTTCCAAACACGTCATGACCGGCGAAATAGAAAATAGCCGAAACAAAAACCAGAATCTCACACCCTAAAACCAGAACGTGGACAAAAGACGCTTCTCGCCCAGCCAGCGCAACCCGTCCTCCGGTTGAAGCATACAAAAACAGCAGGAACAGACTCCCGACTTTCAGTAAGGCAGTCATAGGTGTGCCTGAAGTGCTAGCCGAGGCTAGTGCGGCAAGCACCGCGAACAAGGCAACGAGATGGAACACTCCGAAGTGATGAATGCGGTTGCTCTTAATCCAGATCACCGAGCCGGCTAAGGCGCCCACCCCTAGAAACAACCAGCGAACCGTCCAACTTTCCACTGCGAACGGCAGCCCGGTACCAGCCGCCAGAAAACAGTACATAGTTACTGGAAAGAAAACCGTTTCAAACCGCCACAGACAGCCCAGCACAATTTCGATCGCGACAATCGCTCCCAGGTACGTGCTGTTCGCGAAGTAACCGGGACGCCGTTGCAATTCGAAAAGCAGGATGAGCCCAAGCCCAACCGCCCCCAGCGCGATAAAACCAAGTCGAAATCGATCTTTCATCCTATGCTCGCGTTTCCCACCCCGTGCTGCCCATCACTCCAGTTGGCGCGGATGCTTCCCCTCCGCACATGCGCTCCCGGCAGCCAGGCCTTCGCCCATTTTCGCCCGGCCGGAACGACCCCGACTGTTTTGCGACATCACATCCACACCACATCAAAGAGGAACACTATTGTACCTCGCAGAGTAGGGCGCAGAACCTCAAACGATTGGTCCGCTCCTCGGCCAAGAACCAAGACCACCGCTCCCGGCAACAACTCAGCTTACCTCTGCGCAAGAAACTCCTCGGCGCTACGGCTCTCGTACCCCCGACTTCCGATTCCGTATGACCCTTTTTCAACACCCACAGGCATCTACGCTCATTGACTTGTTGATGCGTGTAATCGCGATTTTTCACCAATTCACGCGAGCGGCGGTAGTATTGAGGCAATGTTTCCAGTTCCTTGGTTTGTAGTCGCACTTTATTTGGCTGCCTACGCAATCGTAGGGATGACGATTGGTGTAATCGCGGGATGGACCGTCTCTCTACTGGCGAAGAGTGCTCGGCGGAAAGTCCTTACAGATGCATTTCTTGGCGGGTTTGGATATTTGGTCGCATGGCATGCGTGTATCTTTATGCCGTGGTCCCGAAACACCATCACGTACCGCTTAGAAGGTGGCACTCAGGTTTCTTCAACCATGAACAGGTATCAGCATCCAGAACGGGTCGCCATCATTATCGCCGTCGTGTTGCCTCTTCTATATGAACTCTTTCGTCGAACAGGGCGGGTACAAGGACGTGGTTGATGATAACAGGCGATTTCACCTTTGGCCGCTGGTCATTGAGCGCAATCGGGATGTTGCACTAGTTGACCGGAAAGCCGGAAATCACGACCGGCTCTCGTTCCACACGTACAAGAAGTTTTCGTCGCTGGCCGTAGCAACATTGCGGTCGCTTTTATGAATGGCACGATTTAGCGCTGATCGCACATTCTCCTTGCTTTCCTCTAATTCCGCCAGCGGCACTTTAAGCGCAACTCCCGCAGGCAGTCGATCGAGATCGGACAGAATCGCGGTGATTACCTGCTTGTGCTTTCCGTTGCGACCTTGCGGAACATCAGCCTGCGACATTGTCTTGAAGTTCATTGGAGCTTTTTGAGTGTGGCCCATGGTGGCCCCCCCAGAATGAGTCGTTAACCTAACGTGACGTAATCGTAATACAACCACACGACATCGTGCAAGTATAAATTCACATCGTTAAACACGGGTCCACTAACGTGGCCGTGGCGTCCAAGTGTCCGGTCCACAAGTCCCGGTAATTGAGGATATTGAATACGCTAAGGCGAAAGCGATGATTGCCCAAAAGACATAACCCGTATCGCCTCTGGACTGCTACGGTTGGGGTATTGGAAGGGATAAATTCGATGCAGGCGTCGAAAACACATTTCGAACAGATTCCGGTCGAGACAGTTATGAAGATTGCTAAAGAATTCTCTGAGACCAGCGTAGTGCAGCCGCTGGACGAGATCGCGCCTCCGCAGGAACATTGGCGGGAATTGGCGAAGCAGATCCAAGAGGAACAGGATCCAAAGAGAATGACCGAGCTAGTCACCAAACTAATTGTTGCGTTCGATGAGAGAAGTCTCCGCAAGGGTTCTGGCTAAGTCTGAAGGAATCGTCCTGAAACGCGTCTCATGCAGTGGTCAGTTCCTAAAATCGAAACTGCGAACGGAGGGGATGGGTGTACCTCACGCATTCCATCGCAACAAACAGCAAGCCGCCCGATGTCTGGGCGGCTTCTCTTTTTTCTTGCATCACATTTACTTCTTGGGAGTTGAAACGCTTAGGGGGAAAAAGGTGATCAGATACTTGCCTTGATCGCTGTCGAGGGGATCGAGCTCTAACAACTCCACACTTCGCGACATAACGAGTTGTGTGCGGTAGTAATAAACTTTTCCCGCTTCTGCGGTGAAGTGCGCGAGTTCCACGCTGCGCGACCAGAGACGACTGCAAAGTAACGCACACATGGCGCTCTCCCGGCTCGACGGAGACGGAGAAACAGGAATTGCCGTGGTTTGCTCCTACCCATGCTCCGTCGATTGCGAGCTTCACGGTTGGATATCCTAATGTGATGTTGGTGCCCGCATCGTGAAAGAAGTANNTTCACCTTGAAGCTGACATTCTGGCGGCCGCAGGCTTCGGTCGAAGCGACAGGCGGGGCCTGCGCAAATGCGGATGCGGTGAGAAACATAACTAGGACGACGGTTCGCATGGCTTCCTCAGTTGGGCGGTTCGCTGGTTACAATTGACTATAGCCTGTTTGCGGATTCTTCTCGCGGCGGGGCTTTGAAACTCGGGATCCAGCAATGAGTGCAGTGCGATCTTACGAGAGCTAATCGAACTGGACCGTGCAAAGATTCGCGCGAAAGTCGCACGGCGTGGAGCGCTCACAATTACATCGAGTGCGTTCAGCGCTAGTAGGTCCTCATGATCCGCCTTACAAAACCAGGCAGGCCTCGTCGAAGGGTAGGCGCGGACTGCGGGTAAGAAGTTTAGTATGGTCCCCATAGCCAACATTGCAGAGGAAGTTCGATTTCCATTTGCCGTCGGGGAAGAATTCGGCGTTGACCTTGGCCGCGTCGAATCCGGACATGGGACCGCAATCGAGGCCAAGAGCGCGGGCGGCAAGAATGAAGTAGCCACCCTCGAGCGAACCATTTCGGAAGGCAGTGGCTTCGATCAGGTCAGGCTTACCCAGGAACATTGAGCGCATATCTTTGTGCGGAAAAAGCTTTGGAAGCTTCTCGTAGAACTCGGTGTCCCAGGCAATGATAACGGTGGCCGGAGCAGCCATGGTCTTATCGACATTGAGGGGGGCGAGAGCAGGACGGAGACGCTCCTTGGCTTGGGGTGTGGTCAGGAAGACATAGCGTGCGGGCGTCGTGTTGGCGCTGGTGGGGCCGAAAGCGGCCAGTTCGTAAGCCTGACGCAGCAACTCGGAAGGGACTGGCCGAGGGAGCCAGACATTATGGGTGCGGGCCTCGCGGAAAATCTGGTCGATGCAATGCTTGGAGACTGCAGTTTTTGGTGTTGCGAAAACGGCGGCGGGTGCGTCGGGCATGTCGGGTCTCTCTTAACTTAATTGGGCAACTTGTTACCGACGATTGGATTGTGAGGCAAGGCGCTGGGATGCAAAACTCTGACAGAGCCGGGATGCTGATGCGGGGCAATACGTCTCGCTGGTAAAGAGTGCAATGGGAATGTCTCACCAATGATGCAGCCGTACACCTTAGACTAAAGAGGAGAGCAGGTCAGGCGGAGGCTACCATCAGGCGCGGTCAGCGACGTGCGGTTTTAGCCCAATCGATAGCTCGATAGACAGCTCTATGGCCAGCGCTCACCAACATGCATGCTCCGCAGAGTCTTCCCCAGAGATCCGCGCCAGTTATTTTCCACACGACACCGCAACAGAGACCAAGAATGAAGGAAAGGTGTTGGGGCGGTGTTCCGTGCTTCTTCCATGGTCTTTTCGACTGAGCCCAGAAGAAGAGACACCAAATAATCACGAGGCCTAGCCCAAGAACGACTACTTTTGCAAAACCCGGCGTGTACGTAAGAAACCCATAGGAGACAAATATCCAGAACAGCAAATCGATGTACGCGGACCAACCGTAGCTGGAACTGTCCTTAGGGGCCTCCCATGCTGCGTACTGTGCGAGATAGCACTGGCGGCACAGCTGTTCCTACCCCGGCAAATCAAGACCGCAAGATGAGCATTTGCCCATATCGTTTCCAGAACAAGTAAATTAGAGCATTTCAGCGGAAAATCTGCGGCTTACGACGGTAACGGTTGCTATCAGGGGTTTACGGCCAACAGCACGCTCATTGACCCTCGATAAATGCGATGGCGTTTTACGACGGCTATGGCTTGGACGGCTCACCATGATGCGGTATACAGTGTTTGTCGGCAGTTTCGGAGGGATTTGCGTGCTACATTCATTTTTCCGTCGTAGAGGCGCAGCCGCGGTTTTCGCGGCTGTATGCATTGCTCTAATCACAACCGTGCAGGCGCAGAATTCGCCGGGCCCACAGCCCGTACCGCTGCCACCGCCCATTATTGCGCCGGCTGACACGCCTTATCCGGGCACGATTTCGCTGCTGGTCGATGTCACAAACCTCACCGATCGGGTGCTGAATGTGCAGGAGACGATCCCGGTAAAAGGCCGGGATATTACGCTGCTCTACCCGGAGTGGCTTCCCGGGACACACTCGCCGTCGAACCCAGTGGGAGCACTGGCCGGCCTGGTGGTCACGGCGAATGGCAAGCGCATCCCGTGGGTGCGCGACCGGGTGAACATGTACGCATTCCATGTCGAACTGCCGCAGGATGCAACGAAGCTGGATATAAATTTCCAGTTTCTGGCCTCGCTGGATTCAAAACGAAGCCGCATTTCCTCGAAGTTCGCCGACGTTACCTGGAACAGCGTGCTGCTTTATCCGGCGGGATACTTCTCGCGGGACATTAAATTCGAAGCGGGGCTCCGTTTGCCGGAGGGGTGGAAATTTGCCAGCGCGCTGGAGGTGAAAGCGGAGAACGGCAACCTGGTTCGGTTCAAAGAGACGACGCTGAATACGCTAATCGACTCGCCGCTGTATGCGGGCGTTAACTTCAAGCGGGTGGACCTGTCCACGGGGCCGGACAACCCGGTGTACCTCGATGTCTTCGCCGACAAACCGGCCGATCTCGAGATCACTCCGGAAGAACTGCAATACCACAAGAACCTGGTGATCGAGGCGCAGAAGCTCTTCAATTCGCATCACTACGATCACTATGATTTTCTCTTTTCCGTCAGCGACGCAGTCGGCGGCAAAGGCCTGGAACACCACCAATCGAGTGAGGATGGCTCGCGGGCGAATTACTTTACGGACTGGGGCGCAGGAGTTGCGGGCCGGGCTCTTCTGCCTCACGAATACACGCATTCATGGAATGGCAAGTTCCTCCGGCCGGCTGACTTGTGGACGCCCAACTTCAACGAGCCGATGCGAAACGACCTGCTATGGGTTTATGAGGGTCTGACGGACTATTACGGCAACGTCCTGGCGGCGCGTTCCGGAATGCGTACGCCCGAGCAAGGCCGCGACGTATGGGCGCAAATCGCCGCGGGTTTCGAAATCAGTCCGGGACGAACGTGGCGATCTTTGAACGACACCACCAACGAGCCCATTGTTTCGTCTCACGGAGCCGCGCCGGAGACTTGGGTAAGCTGGCAGCGTTCGTACGACTACTACCCGGAGTCAGATCTTATCTGGCTGGACGCCGACACGAAGATTCGCGAATTGAGCGGAGGAAAGAAATCTCTTGACGATTTCGCGAAGCTCTTTTTCGGGATCAACAATGGCAGCTACGTCACCGTCGGATATACGCTTGACGACCTCGTGAAAGTATTGAACACCGTGCAGCCCTACGATTGGGCGGGATTCTTCCGTACGCGGGTTTACGAAGTTAACCCGAGCGTTCCGGAAAACGGGTTTACGCAGGGCGGCTATCGACTGGTGTACAACGATAACGAACCGGAGTGGCTGAAGAAGACAGAGATGGTTCGCGGAACGAGCTTCTCCACCTCGTTGGGCTTCTCGGTAAAGGCAGACAGCCCCGATTCACACGGCAGCCTGGATAGCGTTGTGTGGGACAGCCTGGCGTTCAAGGCTGGGATGACGCCGGATATGCAACTTCAAGCGGTGAACGACCAGAAGTACACTGCCGCAGGTCTGCGCGAAACCATTCTCGCCGCAGAAAAAAGTAAGGAGCCGATCAAGCTCTTGCTTAAGCGTGGCGACGAGTTTGTCACAATCTCTCTGGACTACCACGGCGGAATGCGTTATCCGCACCTGGAGAGGGTAGAGACAACGCCCGATCGGCTGGACGCGATACTGGCGCCGGCGAAGTAGAAGTCAAAACAGAATTGCGAGTAGCAATTGCGAGCCGTTCAGCCGGCAACGTTTGGCAATGTGCGATTGGGTCGGTGCGCGATTGGAAATGTGAAATTTTACAATGCTCGCCCGGCGGCCGCGCCGGAGGACCAGGCCCACTGGAAATTAAAGCCGCCGAGATGGCCGGTGACGTCTACGACTTCGCCGATGAAGAACAGGCCGGGAACGTTGCGGGTTTCCATGGTTTTAGCCGAGAGTTCATCGGTATCGATGCCGCCGGCAGTGACTTCGGCTTTCTCATAACCTTCGGTTCCCGCCGGGGTAATGGTCCAGGCATGGAGCTGTTTTTCGAAGTCGGCGAGGGCGTGGTTCGTCCAGGAGGCGGGCGGGTGCAGATCAAGCCAACGGTCGGCGAGGCGGTGAGGGAGGAATTTTCGCAGCTCGGAGCGAAGTGTGACGGGAGTTCTTGGCGTGTTGGGATCGCGAAAGGCGGCGGCGATTTCGCGGTCGGGCGCGAGATCGATTTGGATGGGCTGCGAGTTTTTCCAGTAGGAGGAGAGTTGGAGGATCGCGGGGCCGCTCAGGCCGCGATGGGTGATCAGCATTTTCTCGCGGAAATGCTGGGTAGCGCATGAGGCAATCACTTCGGTCGAAACTCCGCCGAGATCGCAGTGGCGGGAGCGGTCATCCGGGTTGAGCAGCAGCGGCACGAGCGCGGGGCGCGGCTCGCGGATGGCGATGTTGAACTGACGAGCGAGGTCGTATCCGAATGAGGTTGCGCCGATTTTTGGAATCGAAAGGCCGCCGGTGGCGACGACCAGAGCGGGCGCATGAAATTCGGCGTCAGCGGTGTGCGCAAAGAACTCAGTGGTTCGGCCGACTTGACGAATTTTCGTATTCAGAAAGATGGTCACGTGGGCGTCGTGGCATTCGGTTTCGAGCATGCCGAGAATGTCGCGGGCGGAGCGGTCGCAGAAAAGCTGGCCGAGGGTTTTCTCGTGGTAGGGGATGGCGTGCTTTTCGACGAGGACGATGAAATCGGCGGGAGTGTAGCGGGCCAATGCGGATTTGGCGAAGTGCGGGTTGGAGGAGAAAAAGTTTTCCGGCTGGCAGTGAATGTTGGTGAAGTTGCAGCGTCCGCCGCCGGAGATCAGAATTTTCTTTCCCAGGCGGTCGGCATGTTCGAGCACGGCGACGCGGCGTCCGCGCTTGCCGGCTTCGATGGCGCACATCAGCCCTGCCGCGCCGCCGCCGAGAATGATTGCATCGAAGGAATGGATCATGTTCGATTCGGACCCGTGATCACAAGGAAATATTTCACAGTAGTCTCTGGACGGGCCATCCGAAAGGCTACCTCCGAGTACCGGCATCGGCTACCCAAGGCCGGATTGCGGGGAAACAATCTTGGGAGCATACCGCAGAATCGGTGAAAGCTGGCTCTGGGGCCGTGATATAGTACGTCGGCCCGAAGTGCAAGCCTTCGGCGTTCTGTCCAACAAATCCCCTAACCAACTGGTTAATGAAAGAGGAATCACTAAAATGCGAGGCAAGACACATTCCATCGGATTGAGGGCCGTTCTAGCAGTCTTTGCCCTGACTTTGTTCGCGGCGGAGACCGCGGCCAGCCAGGAGAAGGTGCTGTACAGCTTTTACAACAGTGGTGGAGCCGTCTTACCGGTTGCCGGCGTAATCTCCGACGCCTCCGGCAATCTTTATGGGACCGCCTTTTACGGAGGCACTTACGACAACGGTATGGTATTTGAGCTGACGCCGACAGCGACCGGCTGGAACAAAACTGTGCTGTATAGTTTCAATCCTAATGGCATCGATGGATTCGGGGCCACCGGCGGGCTGGTCTTCGACGCTTCCGGCAATCTTTTTGGAACAACGGAATTCGGCGGTACGGGCGATTGCACAAACGGTTTCGGCTGCGGAACGGTGTTTGAGTTATCGCCCTCAGCAAACGGGCATTGGACTGAAACCATCGTGCATGACTTCCAGGGCTATGACGGATGGGAAGTTCACGCCGGACTGATTGTCGATGGCGCAGGAAATTTTTATGGCACGACCGCCAACGGTGGCACGTACGGCCAGGGCACGGCGTTCGAGTTATCGCGCGCAGGCGGAAGCTGGACCGTGACCACTCTGCATCAGTTCACCGGCGGCTACGATGGCGGTGTGCCGTTTAGCGGCTTGCGGCTGGATGCGGCTGGCAATCTCTACGGCATGACCTACGAAGGCGGTGGCAAGTCTGCGGGATGCCGGTACGGATGCGGTACCGTCTACGAGTTGCACCGCTTCAAGGGCGGAAACTGGTCGGAGAAGGTATTGCATTCGTTCAGCCAGAACGGCGCAGACGGACGCTATCCCAATGGCGGCCTGATCTTCGATGGCTCCGGCAATCTTTACGGCGTAGCCGGCGCGGGCGGCGGCAAGCCCGGCTACGGCATCGTTTTCGAACTGACGCCTGCAACGGACGGTAGTTGGACAGAGAGCGTGCTGCATAACTTCAATGACCAGCAGCCGGATGGGATCGGTCCATCAGGCAACCTGCTATTCGACAGCTCCGGCAATCTCTATGGCGTGACCATCGCCGGCGGTACTCACAGCCACGGGACAGCGTTCGAGTTGAGTCCTGCCGCCGGCGGGAGTTGGACCGAAACCACACTCCATAACTTCAGCAATAACGATGGTGACGGCTACAACCCCGTCTCCGGCCTGATGCTCGATTCCTCCGGCAATCTCTACGGGACGACGGGTTCGGGTGGGTATTATGGGCAAGGGTCGGTGTACGAGATCACACCTTAGACTTCAGTGCCATCGGAAACCGGTAGCAAAAGGGAAGCACAGAAAAAGCCGCTTGTTCTTGAGCGGCTTTTTCTTGATCTAGCGCGTGTCGATCTGGCGCTTCTTGACCTAGCGCGTATCGATCTTGAGGTCGATGTAGACCTGGGAACGGTCGTCGAACTGGCTGACTGACTTGGTGTCGCTCTTGTGGTTCTTGTATTGGGCGTAGACTTCGTAGTCAACGTTCGACAGGCCGGGGAAGCGGTAGGTGCCGTCCTGTCCCACGATATAGGTTTTCACGGCGTGGGTGCGCGTATTGGTGAGATACACGATAGCGCTGACGACGGGATTATCCTGCTGATCGAGCACTTTGCCGGAGAGCAGCCGGCCCTGCTGCGCATCTTTCTTGTCGAGACCACTGCCGGTCACGGAGAGCACGAGCAGAAGCGCGCACGCCAGGAGCGCGGTGCGCCTGAAAGATAGTCTGGGAAACATACCGATCTGGTTCCTCATCTTTCTATTTTCTACCTTTTCTGCTTTTCTATTGCGCTACTCGACGTGGAGCTAGCGGGCTAGATGTAATCCAATATCCACGCGTTCATCATACTCTACGTGAACCGGGACCTCCTCGATGAGGTGAACGGGACTGCCATCTTGAGTTTTGACGCCTTTGAGATCGGCGCCCACGATGTAGTCATTCTTGCCGGCGGCAACGCGCAGGGCGAATTCGCCGTGATGGTCGGAATAAAGCTCCCACTTGGGTTTTTTGTCGGAGGCGCGGCGGATCATGACTTTGACGCCGTAAGCGGGGTGGTCGTCCGGTCCCCAAACCGTGCCAAAAATGAGGGCATAGGGATCCGTGGGTCTCAGCTTCTTGGGCGCGGAATCCGCATGGGCCAGCTGCGGGAGGTTCGGGGCCAGTGCGGAGAAGACAAGCAAGAGCAGCAGGAAAAAAGAAGACCGGCAGACAGAGAGGCGAAAACGGCAGGCGCTAGGCGTCGTCACCGTCTTCGGTCTCCACTTCTTCTTCCTCTTCCACGTAGCCTTCTTCAACCGCTTTCAACTCCAGCGGACTGGTGGTGATGACTTCGAAGTCGGTGCCACACTCGGGGCAGGAGACAATCTCGCCCTCATCGACTTCTTCTTCTTCCACATCCAGGTTGGTTTCGCATTCAGGACAAAGAACCATGATTCCTCCACTCCCCCTTCGCTACGATCCTTAGATACTACTGATAATATTTAGATTCTTCCCAGCCACAGGTCAAGGGGGCGGTGCTGTAGAGCGGAAGATTATAATTTGGCGTTAAGCCGCCGCCGGGCTTGACATTTCATCTGCCGGAGCCTACATGATTCCAGCTATAAAAAACAAATCGTGGTGTCTATCCGTCGCGATGTTGGTTGTAGCGACATGGTTCAGCCTGCCGGCTGTAGCTCAAAATCACGCAAGCCCGATAACGTCTGAAGGCAGCGCAACCGAAACCATGCCTGTGGATTCGCGGATCGCCGAGGCGCTGCAGCAGGTTTCAGCGGAACGCATCCGGGAGAATATTGAGAAGCTGGTGAGTTTTGGCACACGGTCCACTATTTCGGCGCAGGACGCGGCGACGACCAGCGCCGGCCGCGGGATTGGGGCGGCGAGGGAGTGGATTAAGTCGGAATTCGAGCGTTATTCGAAGGATTGCAGCGGATGCCTGGAAGTGAAAACTGATACGTTCACCGAGCCGGCCGCCGACCGGATTCCGCAGCCCACGGAAATCACCAATGTTTATGCGGTTCTGAAAGGGAGCGACGGGGAGAACGCGAAGCGCATCGTGCTGGTGACCGGACACTACGATTCGCGCAACAGCGACATTCTCGACGTGAAGGGAGATGCGCCGGGGGCCAACGACGATGGCAGCGGAACCGCCGTCAGCCTGGAATGCGCGCGGGTTTTGAGCAAGCTGAAGTTTCCCGCGACCATTATTTTTCTTACCGTGGCGGGCGAGGAGCAGGGACTGAATGGCAGCCAGCACTTCGCAAAGATGGCGAAGGAGCAGGGCTGGGATATTGAAGCGGCGCTGAACAATGACATTGTTGGCGGAGACAAGAGCGCGGAGCAGGATCGCTCAGTGGTGCGGGTATTTTCCGAAGGCTTGCCGGCCGCGGCCACGGAGCAGGAAATCCGGCGGATTCGCGGGCTGGGCGGGGAAAATGATTCGGCCTCGCGGCAGTTGGCACGCTACATCGCCGATGTGGGCCGGGCTTACGATGCCGGCGTGAAACCGATGCTGGTGTTCCGGCTGGACCGGTATTTGCGCGGGGGCGACCATTCTTCATTCAACCAGCAGGGATTTGCGGCAGTGCGATTCACCGAATTTCGCGAAGAGTATCACCATCAGCATCAGAATGTGCGCAGCGAGGGCGGAATTGAATATGGTGATGTTCCGAAGTTTGTGGACTACGATTATGTGGCGCACGTGGCGCGGCTGAATGCGGCTACGCTGGCGTCATTGGCGTCGGCGCCAGCGCCTCCGGCAAATGTGCGCTTGCGGACTAAGGATCTGGAGAATGACTCAACGCTGACCTGGGAGAATTCGCCGGGAGGCTTGGCTTCGGGGTATGAGGTCCTGTGGCGTGGAACGACGAGCCCGGAATGGGAGCATGTGGAAAAAGTTGGCAATGTGACGCGCGCAACTTTGAAACTTTCCAAGGATAATGTCATCTTTGCTGTGAGGGCGGTGGATGCGCAGGGGCACCGGAGTTTGCCGGTCGTGCCCTTGCCGGAACGCTGAGATCGGTATCTACTGCTAAGAGGAGCGGGTGCTAAGAGGAGCGTGTTATTTTGCGCAGTCGCGGTCGAGAGATGACGTTGAGCTTTCCGCCTTTTACGCGGGCGGTGATCTGGCTGCTGGGGATCAATACAGCGGTGTTCCTGGGGCTGTCCGCGTTCGGCAGCCGGGCGGTCATCCAATGGGTCTACGCGAATCTTGGCCTGGTACCGAGCGAGGTGGTTTTCCACTTTGCAATCTGGCAGATTGTCACCTATAGCTTCATTCACGTGGGCTTCTGGCATTGGTTCGGCAACATGCTCGGAATCTGGATGTTCGGCTCGACGTTTGAAAGTTCGTGGAATACGCGACGGTTCCTCGAGTTGTTCTTCACGGGCGTGGTGGGAGCAGCGCTTACGACTATTATTCTTTCCTTCGCGCACATCCTGAGCACTCCCGGCACCGTGACTGTGGGCGCTTCCGGCGGCGTCTTTGCCATATTGATGGCTTTTGGCCTGGTTTTTGGAGAGAACGAAATCATGATGATTCCGTTCCCTTTCCTGATCAAGGCGAAATATTTCGTACTGATCCTGATTGTAGTGACGGTGGCTTTTGCCATCAGCGGCGGCGGAAGCACCGCATACCTGGCGCACCTGGGCGGTTTGCTCTTTGGATATCTCTACGTGAAGTTTGCGCCTGTGCGCGGAGTGTCTGGAAAATTTTCAATCTCGGAGTGGTATTACGGATTGAATAATTCCTATTACCGCTGGAAGCGGCGGCGGGCGGCGAAGAAGTTTGAAGTCTACATGCAGAAGCACGACCGCAAAGTGGAGTTCGACGAACACGGGAATTACATCCCGCCGGATGATGGGCCGCGCAAAGGCAACGGCGGGGGAAAATCGGGATGGGTGAATTAAGGCCGTGGCCACGGCTTTTCGCGGATTTTCACGGATTTAGACCGCGAAGAAGGCGCGGAATTCCGTCAACACGCTGGGCGGCAACTCCGGCCGCTTCGCTTTTCCCTTAAATCCTAAGTCGTGGCCTGCGCCTTCCACCGTTAGCAATTTCGTTCTTGCTGGAATCAGCTTAAGAGCTTGCTCAAGCTCGTCAATCGTGGAAAAAGGATCGCGAGTGCCCTCGACGAACAGGGCAGGGGTGTGCAGATTGAAAAAATGCTGGGTACGGAGCTGTGCAGGTTTGCGAGGTGGGTGGAGAGGATAGGACAGCAGAAGCAGGCCGGCAGCGAGCGGCGGTTCCCCTTCCTTTTGTTCGGCACACACCATGCTCGATTGCCTTCCGCCATAGGAGTGGCCACCGAGGAAAACGGGGCCCGCAGTCATACTCTTCAGGGCAGTGACCGCATTCTTCAATCCGGCACGATCGCGTTTACCATCGTACGGAGCCGGCGGGCCGTAAGACCGATCCTGCCGAAAGGGCAGATCGCAGCGCAGCACAAGAAAGCCCGCTGCGGCAAAATTTGCGGCAAGGGCAAGCAATAGCGGGGCCTGGCAATTCGATCCCGCGCCGTGAGTCAGAACTAATCCCTGGCCGGTGGGGCTTGCGGGACGATGCAGAAAACCGCGGACGAATGGATCGACCGATACATCGGTATAAATTCGCGGGCTCGATTCAGGCAACATTGTGATGGATTGCGTTCGTTTTTCTCGCGTCGCTTCGCTCGACAACCGAGGGGCTGTCCCCACACGATCTTATACGCCGACCTCTTCCAGCTTCTCGTAGACCTTAAGGATTTTAATTTCGTTTCCCAGGCGGGCCCAGCAGCGCAGCACCTCGGGATCTTCTTGAGCGGCGCTGCGAGCCTGTTCCGAGCTCCAGTAGCGCAGCAGCACGTAGTGAGAATCGCCGCTGCGGTAAAAGAAATCGCGGCCGTATTGTTTCCGGGCGACGAGACCATTGAGTTCGCGCACGGTCTCAAGTGAAGCCGCCTCCATGCCGGGCAAAGGCTCCCAAATCGCGACGGATAGAAACTCCTTTGACATACCCCGCGATTATAGCTTCTGCGGGCTATTGCGGGGCTTGCCTTTGATGTGAGCGGCGGCCGTGACCTCTTCGGCGGTGACGGTGTGCAGCCGCATGAAGTTGGTGGAACCGGATGCCTGTCGCGTGCCCGCGACGACCCCCAGCACGTCCCCGGGCTTAAGCACGCGGCGGTCTAATAGTTCTTTCTCGGCGAAGATGACCATCTGCTCGGCGGAGAGCGCCGGCGCGCACTTCATGGGATGCGCACCCCAGTAAAGGTTGGTGCGCTGAGCGACGGTTGCATTGGGAGTGAAGGCGTAGATGGCGGCTTGCGGGCGGTATTTGGAAATCATGCGCGCGGTGTTGCCGGTCTCAGTAAAGACGGCAATAGCGCCCATGGGGAGATCTTCGGCGGCATGCGCAATGGATTCGCAGATGGTTTCGGCGACAGAGAGGCCGTGACGGTCGCGGCGGCGGCGCTGGGTAAACTCACCCATGTTGCTCTCGGCCTCGATGACGATACGCGCCATCATGGCGACGGCCTCGCGAGGATAGCGGCCACTGGCGGTTTCCGCGGAGAGCATGACCGAGTCGCTGCCGTCGAAAATGGCGTTGGCTACGTCGCTGGCTTCGGCGCGCGTGGGGCGCGGATTCTCGACCATGGACTCGAGCATCTGCGTGGCCGTGATCACCGGCTTGCGCCATTGCGCGGCGCGGCGGATGACATGCTTCTGGATGACGGGAACTTTCTCGGGAGCCATTTCCACCCCGAGGTCGCCGCGCGCGACCATGACGCCATCGGAGGCCTGGAGGATTTCTTCGATGTTATCGATGGCCTGCGGCTTCTCCAACTTGGAGATGAGAGGAGTGTCGGAGCCGAGCTCGACTACGATTTGCCGGACCATATTCACGTCGGCGGCGGTGCGGACGAAAGAGAGGGCAACCGCATCCACGCCGTGCTTCAGACCAAACTCCAGGTCTTTGCGGTCTTTTTCGGTTAAGGCGGGAATCGATAACGCGGTGCCGGGCAGGTTGATCCCCTGATGCTCGCCGAGAGTGCCGCCGTTCAAAACGTCGCAGACTACATCTTTGCCACGCACGGTGCGCACGCGCAATTCAATGAGTCCGTCGCGCAACAAGATACGGGCGCCAACGATGACTTCGCGGGCAAGGTCCTGGAAGGTGGTGGAAATGCGCGTCGCTGTGCCGTCGATCTCGCGGGGCGTAATCACGATGCTGGAGCCGCTCTTCAGCAGCACAGGCTCATGCCGTTCCAGGCGTCCGGTGCGGATTTTTGGGCCTTGCAGATCCTGCAGGATGCAGATCGTGCGCTTTTCTTTTTCGGCGGCCTGGCGCAGGCGTTCGATATTGCGGGCGTGATCCTCGTGCGTGCCGTGGGAAAAATTCAGGCGGGCAACGTCCATGCCCAGACGCATCAGGTCCCGCATGGCGGCTTCAGAGTGGCAGGCCGGACCGATGGTGCAGATGATCTTGGCGCGGCGGGGGATTGGGGTAACGGTGGATGACAGGGAAGTCCGCCGACTAAGAGATTCTCCTATCGCGAGTTCTGATTTGCTGGACTTCACTTTTACTTTTTCCTCGATGCCCGGCTCGCGTAAGGAAGAACCAAGGTCCCTCGCTTCGCTCGGGATGACAACACAATCGGGACGACAACAATCGGTTTGACAGCGGGGGATCTAGTTCGCAACCCTGGAGCCGCTGATCGCAGTCAGCTCTTTTCCCAGCATCGCGCGGGGGAACAGCATGGCGTTGAATTCCGCGCCCACGAGAATGATAAGGGAAACCATATACATCCAGACCAGCAACGCGATGGCGGCGCCGAGCGAGCCATAGATGAGGCTGTAATCGGCATAATGCTGCAGGTACCAGCCAAACAGCAATGTTGACGAGAACCACATTGCCGTGGCGAGGGTGGCGCCGGGGATCACGCTATGCCAGGGCTGAGTGCGCGGAACCGCATTGTGATAGATGAGGGCAATCACCGCAATACTGGTCAAGGTGGCGATCAGCCAGCGAATGCACGCCCACATGATAAGAATGTAGGCGCTGAATTCATGCGCAGTGTAGAAGAGGATGGTGGTTTCGATCTTGCTGCCGAACGCAACCAGCAGGGTGGAAAAGGTCATGGGCACAAGAGTGAAAACTACCAGCAGAAATGAAACCATGCGCTCTTTCACCAAGCCCCAGATTTTCGGCAGTTCGTAACAGCGGCGGAAGCCTTCCATCCAGGAAACCATGACGCCGGAGGCGGTCCACAGGGTCAGCAAGGAAGCCGTAATCAGCAGGCTGACTGGGCGCTGCCCCGCTCCGCGCAGAAAGTTCATTGCGGTATTCGCTCCCGCAGGAAGAATACGCGACAGGGCATAGGAGACTTCGCGCAGGTAGGGCGCGCCTTTGCGCGATGTGGCCAACACCGACCCCACGACCAGGAGCGCGGGAAAGAAAGTAAGAATCGCGGAGTAAGCGGAAGCTTTGGCGATGGAAAAGGCGTCGTGCTGGAAAGCACGCCAGAAAGCCAACCGCAAAAGACGCAGGAAGCGAAGCATTGCTGGCCCTAGCTTAGGGCGAGAAGGCGCCAGACGCAACGAAGGAAGCGAGGCAGGTTCCTCGAATTGCAATCGGTCTGGGTTGGCGTGCATCGGTTATTAGTTGCCAAAAAGGGGTTCGGGGGCGAACTGGTTCGCCCCCGATAACTTACCTTCGTTTGGCCTACTCCGCAGCCAGTTCCTCGGTTTCGCCCTCGTGGCGCATCATTTCGAGAGCGCGCTCGGCCTCTTCGTAAGCCGCCGAGACCTCCGCCTGTACCTTGGCCGCGGCCTCTTCCATTTCTGGCGAGAGGCGCACGTTGCGGTA
>PLUI01000012.1 GCA_003164855.1 Acidobacteriaceae bacterium | reverse complement strand
GGATGACGGTGTCGACGGCGGGAATCGTCCCGCGGATTCATGATTTCGGGAAAGAGGCGATGCGTCCGAAGCTGGCCATCTCGCTGAACGGATCAAATGACGCGTTGCGCAGCGAAGTGATGCCGCTGAACCGGAAGTGGAATCTGGAAGCTTTGTTGAATGCGGCGCGAGAGTTCCCGCTGCGGGCGCGGGAGCGGCTCACGTTTGAGTATGTGCTGCTGGCGGGTGTGAACGATGCTGCGGAGCAGGCGCGCGAGGTGGTGGAACTGGTGCGCGGCATCCGGGCAAAAATTAATTTGATTGCGTTGAATCCAGGCACGGAGTTGCCCTATCGGACTCCGGAAGAAGAGCGGGTGTTGGCCTTCCAACGAATTCTGGTGGCGGCGGGGGTTCCGGCGTTCGTGAGGCGGCCGCGCGGCCGCGATATTTTTGCGGCGTGCGGACAGTTGAAGAGAACGGTGGAGGTCGCGCCCGCGTCCCCGTAGAGACGCGGCTTGCCGCGTCTCCTTCCGCAGCGAAGACGGGGCAAGCCCCGTCTCTACACTCTAGCTTTCGTCTTCTTTTTTCGGGTGCGTGCCCCTTTTTGCCCGTACTTCTTGCGCTCTTTGGCGCGCGGATCACGCGTCACCATGCCTTCGGCCTTGAGCTTCGGACGCAGCTCGGCGTTAAACAGCATGAGAGCGCGCGTAATACCGAGGCGAACCGCGTCCGCTTGCCCGGCAACTCCGCCGCCGCATACGTTGGCCAGAACGTTGAACGTGGCCCCAGTATCGGTCGAGACCAGCGCCCGCTTCGCCGCGATGCGTTGCGAGGGCGTCACAAAGTATTCATCGAACGCCTTGCCGTTAACCTTGAACTCGCCGCTGCCGGGGCGAAGAAAAACACGCGCGATCGCCGTCTTGCGGCGTCCGGTTCCGTAGTATTGAACAATTTCAGCCATTTCAGCCCTCAGCACTCAGCCGTCAGCGTTCAGCTAACCCAGGTGCTTATCACCTTTCAAAATTTTCTTCGGGCCGGCCTCCAAGACCTAAGAGCTGAGACCGACACCCTACCTACTACGCGAAAACTTTTGCTTCCGGCTTCTGTGCTTCGTGCGGATGCTTGTCGCCCCGGTAAACCTTCAGCTTGGTAAACATCTGCTTGCCCAGTTTGTTCTTGGGAAGCATGCGCGATACCGCGTCTTCAATAATCAGCTCGGGCTTGCGGACCATGCGCTTCTTCATTTCTTCCGAGCGAATTCCGCCGGGATACCCGGTGTAACGGTGATAGACCTTCTGATCCTGTTTCATGCCGGTGATCTTGACTTTGTCGGCATTGATAATCACCACGTGATCGCCGGTATCGAGAAACGGCGTGTACTGCGGGTTCTCTTTGCCCATAAGGATGCGCGCCACTTGCGAAGCCAAACGCCCTAGCGTTTGCCCATCCGCATCCACGACGTACCACTTGCGCACAATTTCCCCCGGTTTGGGGAAATAGGTTGACATCAGAATTCTCCCAAGAGTGAAAAAAAGTTGCGAAAGAAGACCGCTCGTTGATTCTCCGGCGAGGACGCCAGACCATCAGGCGGGCAACCGCGAGACTTCCCAAAGCTTTAAAGATACCGTAGGGCGCGGGCGATTGTCAACGCTGAGTTACACCAAGGTGACGTGTCGTGGTTAGCCAATGCTTATTCATACGCCAGCGCGTCAATCGGATCTTTTTGCGCCGCTTTGTAAGCGGGATAAATCGCGCCTAAGGTCGCGCCTACGATAGCAATGACCATCGCCCGCAACATCCAGACGCCACTTTGATCGATGTGAACCAGCGGCCAGCGCTGTTGAATGCCAACGCGCGCGGCCAGGCTTACGGCGACGCCGAGCGCGATACCCGCCAGCGCGAGCACGACGGTCTCCCGGAGAATGACATCGATAATGTAAAACTTCGATGCGCCCATTGACTTCAGAATGCCGATCTCGCGGGTGCGCTCCATGACGGCGGTGTACATCGACTGAAAAATCACCAGAAAGCCGATGACCAGGCTGACGCCAATCACCACTCCAATGAATGGGCGGAAGCCGGGCAGATTGCTGGGGGTCATCATGCTGAGATATTCCTCGGTCGACTCGACGACGTATTTCTCCATGCCGGGCTGGCGTTTCACTTCCTGCACTACGGCCTCGGCATTCGCGGGATTATCCAGCTTCACATAGAAGACGGAGGCCTTGTCTTTCGCTCCCATTAAATCCTGCAGCGTGGTCATGGGAACAAACTTCCGTGCGGCGCGCCCGTTCTCCACGACTCCGGAGATGCGGAAATTATGATTCAGGATCTCCATGGTGTCGCCCACCTTCACATGCCTTTGCCGCGCAATGTAATCATCTACCAGCACATCATCGGGTCCGCGAAAGGGCCCACCCTCAACGTACTGAAAGGGCCCACCCAGCGCCTCGAAGCTGGCAATGTCGATGCCATCGATTACTTCCAGCCCGCCCCCGGTCGAGATTTGCCATATGACGGGGCTCACGACCTTCACATGCGGCATGGTACGCAACACATCAGCCACCTTCACCGAAACTGGTGCACCGCTGATACCTGCCAGAAACGACGATCCCGGCGGCTGCACAATTACGTCGGCGCCAATCCCGGCCGTTCGGTTCTTGTTGTCATTCATGATTCCGTAGCTGAGGCCCACGATCAACAGGATCAGGGTGACTTCGAGGGCGATGGCCACGATACTGATCAGGGACCGGATCGGCCGGTGCACGAGATTGGCGACAACCATTTTATTCATCATGGGAAAAGAACCAGCAATTGGCAACTAGCAGTTAGCCTGATGCTGAACACCTGCTGAATCACTGCCGCTAATTGTGAGTGCTATCGACGCTAGCGTTCGTTTCTCAGCGGCACGACCGCACTGGACTGCGGTTTGTCGAGATGCACCACCTCGGCACCCGGGGGCTGCTCCAGGGCGAACTGGTCATCCCGCAACGGCTTATTGATTTCGACCTTCAACATGTTGAGGGTGATGTCGTACTCCTCATGAGGCCGGAAAAGTTCGAGGCGCGAGGGAAAGCTGACGCCATCATAGTCTTTGTAATTGGCGTAGCGCGCATCGGTCGTCAGGTTGCCCTGCTCATCGTAAATATACTGCCGATGCGGCTGCAGGTCGGTACGGCTGAAAACAATCTTCCGGGAGAGGAACCATCCAGCAAGTCCTCTCCGGATCACAACCAGCTCGTAATCGGCCTGCAGAACCCGATGTCCTTTCGCATCGTGAAGAATCTCATATCCGTTTTCCAGAACGGCGACGTCGTGTTCTGAGTCGATGGGACGAATCAAGAGCGCGTCGTAAATATCCTGCGGACGGATGCTCTCCATGGGCTGATCGGAGTTCGGGGTCTGCACATCGTTGCGGCCGACTACAAAGCGATTCTTCGGCGGGATCCACAGTTTGAACTCCTGGCCGTCGCTGACCATATCGAAGGCGGTGGTGCGCACGATCGGCAGCAGCCCGATCATGTGGAGCATGGCCGGCTTGCGCGCCAGCACGTAGCCGCGAATCTCTTTGTAATCGGTGACGTGTCCCTTCTTGGCGCCGCCTACGGAGGTATCAATATCCACCGTCGCCTGCAGCGACTGGATCTTCTGCGCCTGCTGGTTAACGCTGTCGATTAATGCCGATTGAGACGACTCTTTGAGAGGCACCTTGGAATATGTCTCTTCAACCGGACGGGTGCGGAACAGACAGCCCGAGGTGGATAGCATGGCGAGGATCAGAATCAAGAACCAAAAGAGCGAGCTACGTCTCATGAAATATTGGATGACTCCTGAACATTTGAGTATAGCGCGCCGGAAAGGGTGCAGGAACTCGCACCCGGTGCCCGAAACACCATCATTGGGTCTTGGGTGATGGGCCTCAGGCCTGCGGAAACCAAACAATTGAGGCCTGAGACCTATCGACTAAGGCCCCTTTAACCGGTTTGGCGGGTCTATTGGGAGATGAACCTGCCTGGTCAATGAAAGATCACGTGCGGAGCGGGCGCTGCGCTAAGTCGCATCATCTACACTAATTCCATCGTGCGTAAGATCGTCTGGCTCGTCCTCGTTGCGGCGCTCGGGTCCGCGGGCTGGTTTGCATGGGCTGTCTTCATGCCGGCCGAGCCTTCCGGACAAACTTTTGTGATGCTGCATCCCGGGTTCTCCACCCGCCGCATTGCCGCTGAGTTGAAGGCGAATGGAATCATCCATAGCGAGGATGCCTTTATCCTTTGGCACTACCTGCACCGCCGCCGTTCGCTCAAGGCCGGGGAGTATCTGTTCGACAAACCGAGGAATATTATCGACGTCCACAATCGCCTGGCTCGCGGCGACGTCTACTTCCATACCGTCATCGTTCCCGAAGGCTTTACCATGTTCGACGTCGCGCGGGCGATTGAAGCCGCCGGACTCGGGTCGGGCGCGGACTTCCTGAAGGTCGCGCAATCGGATACTGCTCTCATCACCGACATCGCGCCTTCGGCGCAGTCGCTCGAAGGCTATCTCTTTCCCGATACATACCAGTTCAGCCGCATGATGACGATGCAGGAAATGGCGGCGGCCATGGTGAAACAGTTTCGGCTGGTGGCGAGCCAGATTGGGTTGATGCAGGCGCTTCCCGAGGGAAGACCGGGAGGCAAGCCGCGTGTGCTCGCAAACTCTTCTCAAGCTGCGCCGGAATCCGCTTACCTAATCCCTCCTCCAGATCAGGACCCGAGTAGTCTCGAGCGCACTGTGATCATGGCTTCGATCGTAGAGAAAGAGACGGCCGTCGCCGAGGAACGCCCACTGGTGGCGAGCGTCTACTACAACCGCCTGCAAAAAAGGATCGCACTCGATGCCGACCCCAGCATCATTTATGCGGAGCTCTTAGCCGGAAGCTACACCGGGGCGCTGCATCATGATGACATGCACTTCAACTCTCCGTACAACACCTACAAATTCGTAGGATTACCCCCCGGACCTATCGCGAATCCGGGCAAGAGCGCGCTGGAAGCGGCGATGCATCCGGCGCAGTCTGACTACTATTATTTCGTCGCCGACGCGCAAGGCCACCATCGCTTCGCTCGCACCATCGAAGAGCACAATAAGAATGTGGCTGCTTACCGGCGGGCTATGTTAGGTCACTAGGAACCGGAAGCGGGAAGCCGTCTTTTTTCCATCCAGCCTTGCAGGATCAACACTGCCGCCATGCGGTCGACGGCTTTGGCGCGCTTCTCTATCGAGAGATCGGTCTCACGCAGCAGCCGGTTCGCTTCCGCCGAGGTTAGGCGTTCATCCCACAAGTGCACGGGGAGGCGGAAGCGTTTGCGCAGGTCCTCGGCGAAAATCTGCATCTTGTCGGATTGCGTACCTTCCGCGCCGCTCATGCGCAACGGCAGCCCGACCACGATCTCCCGCACTCCGTATTGCCGAATCACTACCTCCAAAGCCGCCAAATCGGTCCGTTTGTTCCGGCGCTGCAAAGTGTCCAATCCTTGCGCGGTGATGCCGAGAAGGTCGGACACCGCAATCCCAATTCTTCTAGACCCCACATCCAGGCCCATGATGCGGCCGGGTGGGCGATCTGATCTTCGATCTGATTTCAGATCGTCTTTCCGATCATCTTTCGAATCATTTTCCCGATCATCTTTCCGATCGTCGGTGTCCACGCCGAGATTATAAGCGCCGACCCGGGCGTCCTCTCAAACTTGCCCTAGGCGGAGGTTTCGGCGAGACTTTCGACCCTTGCCGCCGTCCATGAGACCGAACTATTATTCCGGTAAAAGGCTCGAAAAATCTCCACCCAGCGAGGGAGTCCATGAATGCCCGGTCCAGCGGTTTCCTGATCTTGCTTTTGGTGCCTGCTCTGTTCTCGCAGACACCTCCTGCCTCCGCACAAAGTTCCCAATCTTCTACCGGGCCGCAAGTGAAGGAAATCTTTCAGTTCTCGCGTTCCGGAGGATACAGCTCGCGCGGCGCCCTCATCATGGACAAAGCCGGCAACCTCTACGGGACAACGATGTTCGGAGGCAACACCGAATGCGGCGGCGCTGGCTGCGGTACAGTATTGGAGTTGTCGCCCAGCCCGGAAGGCACCTGGAGCGAAACCGTCCTTTATGCCTTCACTGGTGGAGACTCTATCGGTGGACCCGCGGGTAGCACTCCGGTCAGTTCGCTCGTATTCGACTCGGACGGAAATCTTTACGGCACGGCTTCCGCCGGTGGGCTGCGGAATTGCAGCTTTGGATGCGGCACGGTTTTCAAGCTCACGCCCAACGGCTCCGGCTGGACCGAAAGCACGCTTTACCAATTTCGGGGCAACACCGACGGCTGGATGCCGAAGGGCAATCTGGTCTTCGATAAAGCCGGCAATATATATGGAACCACCCAGTCCGGCGGGGAAGCTCTGTACTATGGAACGGTTTTCAAACTGACCCACCAGCAGGACGGAACCTGGACGGAAACAGTCCTGTACAGCTTTAGCAACGGGCCCTCGGGATGCATTCCCTCGGCCGTACTCGCCGATGCCAACGACAACATTTTCGGCGTTGCCCAGCTTTGTGGAGCCCGTGTTCTGTGGGGCACGATTTGGGAGATTTCGAATGCCGGGACCTTTTCAGTCATTCACACCTTCGAAGATAATTTCACCGATGGCGGCTATCCAAATACCGGACTGACGATAGATCAAGCGGGAAACCTGTACGGGGGAACCATTGCCGGCCCGGGGACCTTATGCGGAGGCCTCGGTTGCGGCGTCATCTATGAGTTGCTCGCTAACAACAATTGGCAAGAAAAGATCCTCCATAGTTTTAGCGGCAACCCTGGAGCCGTACCCAATGGCGCCCTCGCTTTTGACGCGCAGGGCAATCTGTGGGGAACAACGCAGTACTGGGACGAGGGCACGCTGTTTGAAATCACGCCCGCGTCTCCGAACGACATATTTACTCCGG
Organism: Acidobacteriaceae bacterium; assembly: GCA_003164855.1. Lineage (GTDB taxonomy): Bacteria > Acidobacteriota > Terriglobia > Terriglobales > Acidobacteriaceae > Sulfotelmatobacter. The sequence goes on along the minus strand of PLUI01000012.1, from coordinate 2,517 downwards.
TGAAGGTGTTTCAGGGCCCGGATGGTCCGCCCTTTGCGGGCGTTATTTTTGACTCCGCCGGCAACGCCTATGGAACGCAAACTTCCGGGCGGAAGGGCTTAGGTGGAGTGTTTAAGATGACGCCGTGACCTGCAGTGACTATCGCCGAGCGGTGTTCGAAGCCGTTCCTGGGTTGCATATCTCATTTAAGCGTCAATACTTACCGGCTTTAGCGGCCGGGAGCTGCATCCGATCCTTGCTTTTAGTCCCATTACGGGATAATATGTTTACAGTAAAGTTACGTTCTCCCCACTAGACCCACCTCCTGCCCGGGTGCTTTTTTATGAACGGAGATCTGAACTTCCACATCGGCGACAAGGTCGTCTATCCCAACCACGGGGTAGGCATTATCGAGCAAATCAGCAGCCGCTCGATTGGCGCTACGGTGGAAAAGTTCTATCTGCTCAACATCAAAGCCAGCAGCCTTAAGGTGATGGTGCCTTGCAACAACGTGGGCAGCGTCGGCATTCGGCGCGTGGTTCGCAACGGCGAAGTGCAGAAGATTCTCGACTTTTTATCCGTTACCGAGGACATCAGCACTGCCGACTGGAAAGACCGCTTCAAGGAGAACTCCGACCGCATGCGCACCGGCTCTCTGTTTGAGGTTGCCAGCGTGCTCAAGGGCCTGATCGCCCTCCATCAAGCCAAGCCATTATCCTTCCGCGAAAAGAAGATGCTCGAACGCGCCCGCTACCTCCTGGTCAGCGAACTCGCCATGTCCCGCAACTGCGAAGAAACCAAAATCGAGGAACTGCTCGGCCTGGCTCTCTCCAAGTGCAATCTCCGCTTTCCCGAAGCGTCCGAATTCCAGGCGTAATTCAGTCTTCCCGATCTGGACACAGCAAAAGCTGTCAATAGCCAAGTAGTACACACTCGATCTCAAGTTGCTCACAACATTGATCAAATATTGGCAATAATATACAACACTAACCAACCTGTGATAAGAAAGAACTTACCGTGACAGGGCAAGCGCGATTTTGGCGTGTTTCTGATGTTTCAGAAATCGTGGAAAAAGCCCAGCTTTCAGATCGGAAACGAGAAAGGGTATATAGCTTCTAGGTATTTGGCATTTTAATCATTCCGGCATTTGCGCCGAGTGCCTTGAATCGCTCCACGTTTCCAGCTACGACTTCCCTGAGCCATCTTGCATCGGCGTAGACAACGCGCTGGAGGTTGCCTTTTAGCCAACCTTTTAATTTCGCCTTTGCTGCTTCTGGATCGTTCGGGAATTCTAGGAAGAATCTGGTGGTGTTGTTAGCTATGAGGTCGGCCACTTGGATTGGAGCATGTTTTTTGTCGTCCAACGGAGCTAGGGTTCCTGCGGAGTTCGCCCAGTTCGGATTTTGCTCTTTGAAGCCTACCCATGAATCCTGTAGGAGTTTCGCTTTGCTGTTTTCGTCGTATATAAATGCCACGATCTCTCGTCGCGAAAACTTATTCGCGTCGTCAAGCACCAATCCGATCAGCAGATGATGGGCAAAAATATACGGGTCTTCATTTAGAACTATCTTGCCGTCTGGTTCAGAAGCAACCAGTCGATAGTCATCCATCAAGACGCCAAAGCAGTAGGCGTAAAGAGGACATGCGGCCACAAGAGCTTTAAGATCGCGAAGAACGGCGTCAGCGATAACGCGGGCAGTGGTGAGACCATGACGATCCACCAGCTTTTCCTGAAAGTGGTTTTCGAGGGCCAAGCAATCATAGGTGCGGAAGTAGTCAAGCCCCTCTCTTTCCAACCGAGCGTTCCACGATCTTTCAGCTTCAAACCATTGATCCCCTTCGCCAACGAACCCGGCGACAGAGAAGACGGTTTTCCGCTTTTGATCTGCGCTATCGTCAATGTAGAAGCCGAGCACGCAAAACACCCCATGTTCACACCCGAAAAAGAACGGGGCGAACTCCCGAAGAAAAACGCGGGTTTGACTAGCGCACACCACTGCGATACCCTCATTTCTAGAGGGCTACAATGGCGAATCACCCCAAACCTTCGGCCAAGAATGAACAGGGTGAATACGCTACGTTTGAAAACGCTCTCAAAAAGGTTCTGTCCGTCCCGCACTCGGCTCTCAAGGCCGAACTCGACCGCGAGAAGCGAGTGCGGAAACAGCGGCAGAAACGGGCTTCCGGCCACGCTTCCCGCGCAAAGGGTTAGAAAGGCGTTTCTCCCACCTTTCCGGTCACCTCAGCAAAAGTCAACCGCTTCCCCGCGATCTGCGATAAAGCTAACTCGAATCTCTCGTAATCTTTCAACGGTCGGTCGTTCGCGTCTTTGCGATTGTTAAATCGGAACGCTTGCTCATCCACGTATCGGAACAAATGAAACGGCTCAACCGCAACATAGGTGCCGCTGATGCCGCGCTTCAGGCAGGACCAGAAGTTTTCAATCCCGTTGGTGTGGACGTTCTCTTTCACGTAGCCCTCAAGGTGGTTGATGACCTTGTGAGTAAAACCGTCTTTCAAATTGTAGTAGCCGGGGAA
>PLUI01000152.1 GCA_003164855.1 Acidobacteriaceae bacterium | reverse complement strand
TTTGGCTATGAGTTCAGCGTGCTGTTCATCGACCTGGACCGCTTCAAGGCGGTGAACGATACCCACGGGCATCTGATCGGCAGCAAGCTCCTGGCGGAGATCGGATATCTGGTGAAGGCGCAGTTGCGCTTGATCGACTATGCGTTTCGTTATGGCGGGGATGAATTCGTAGTGTTATTGCCGCAAACCGGCAAGGATCAGGCGCTGGTGGTGGCCAAGCGCTTGCGCGACGGGATGCGAGCCAGCAGTTTCTGCCGCGATGAGGGATTGAATCTGAATGTTCGGGCTTCGATTGGACTCGCGACTTATCCGCACGACGCGCGCGACGCGCACGACATCATCCGCCAAGCCGACGAGATGATGTATCTGGTGAAGAACACGACCCGCGACAATATCGGAATTGCCCAGCGCGGAGTGATGAAGTGAAAAATTTGCCAATCTCGTAATCCGGTAATTTTGTAATTAAGCCTGCCAAGTGACGCCTCTGCGTGCCGGATTGGGGTTCGCAACCGGGGCCAATGAGTGTAATCGCGATGTTACAACAGCTACCGACCCCCAGCGCTTGGGTGAGCCGATTTGACGAAAGTCATCACAACTTGCAGCCTGACCCGACAGATTAAGAATAGTGTTTGCCGTCAATCTTGTAGAGGCTAGTTATCGTCCTCTTCCGCAGCTTCGACGGCGCACGTACCCTTAGCGGTCCCTACGCCGAACCTATACCGCAGCTTATGTTCACTCCATGCGCTGCGGGGCAACCAGGCATGCAACTGCAGCGGTGAGATGTACTGTGTTTTGAGCTTTACTTCTTGGTCCTGACCATTTGTGTGGATCATGGCAACCACCGACTGGCGTGGTTGAAAGTGCTCACCCTGAACTGTAACCATCAAAAATGTCGGCCCGGCCGGATCAATTAGGGGTACCGGATAAGGAGAGACAGAGGTTATCTTCGCACGCTCCGCCGTAGCTGGATTGGCAGGAAAAGATGGCGAGGGATCGATTCGGATCTCTTGCGGCTCGGACACATGGAGCCAGTCATCATTCGCCACCCATAGTTGGATCGGGCTTATCGCGCTCCATTTGTGGTCAATGACGAACTCATCCTTGTACATCTCATAGTGAATTTCGTTCGGCGAAATGAATCGCGTGGTTCCCTGGTAACCGAGGTCGACATGATAAAGAGACCGAATCACCCTCGATGCAGGCGTAAAGCCACTTCCGTAGAGAACAAACGGGACGTGAAATGAGCCGTTCTCTACCTCGTCGGGGACACTTCCGAAGGGTATACGGAAGATAGAACCGGGCTGTCTTTGCTGGCGACGTATAGGATCTGTTGCGGCGCCTCAACGTTGCTGCCCAACTCCGGTTCGGGACGGTTTGCGTAGTTCGAAAAGCCCACAGCCCCAGATTTTGCCAGGTAGCCCGGTGGAATCTGTACCTTGATATGGTTCCTATCCAAGACATCAGCCGGTAAGTATTCCCGCGCCACCCAGTGTGCGTTAACGTCTTGCTGTTCGAGCAGAATCTTCGTCGGTGAACCCACGAAGAGACCATCGAGTGCTAAGTCGTTGACACCGCTTCCCTCCGGTAACCGGTAAGAATTGTCTGCCGCGAGCCCAAAAGGTGCCGCTTCCTCAGGAGAGTTCCCGACCCAAACAGCGGAAAGATAGTCGATCCCACCCTTCAAAGGCCCCGAACACGAGTCAGTGCAGGTGAGGGGCAAATCGGGATCGAAAATCGCAAAGTTGAGATCAGATGGTGTCTCGGGAACCTCGCGCAGACCCCTCCAAACGAAGCGGCCCTTCGGCTTCACGGGTACTTGTTGATGAAGTAGCTGTAGGCCGCCATCCCAAATCTCCACCCATGCGCTGGATACTGGGCCCGCGTCTTGAAGTTGGTACTGGAGGCTTACACCAGAAGCGGCGCCATACGAAGGAAAGACGTAGTCGAAATCAACGGCGATCTTGAATCCCTCTGCGCATGATTGAGTAACCTGCCCGTAGGCGCAACCAACTCCGTAGGCACACAGAAGCAGACCCACGACTGGTCGCGCAAGCCACAGGCTGATCTTTCTCATCATGTCTTATCAGATTCTTACATCCATTCCGGTACAGGCAAGATTACCGACGAGTGCAGCTTCCCGGATCAGTTGACGAAATCAGGCGTTTACACGCATTGAGAACTCCCGGTCTCCGAGGGACCGGCGGAGGAGTCCAGCGGCATGCGCTCCCGCTCGGCTTCTGCAGCAACTAGGCACACAAATTGACATCACTTGATGCTATACTCTGTGCTAGGGAGAGTGATCTTTATGCGAACAACCGTGGCGCTTGATGACGATCTCGTCCGAACGGCGCAGGAATTCACCGGCGTAGCGGAGAAAACGGCGTTGCTTCGAGAAGCTCTCAAAGCCCTCATCGAGCGGGAAAGCGCCCGCAGATTGGCCGCTTTGGGCGGCACGATGCCGAAATTGAAGAATATCCCGCGCCGCAGGGGTCGGGTGGGTTGATTCTCGCAGATACGTCCGTTTGGATTGATCACCTTCGTTCCGACAATCAAGAGATGCGCCGGCTTCTAAGCGAAGGAAACATTTTGATCCATCCTTTCATTGTTGCGGAACTGGCGTTGGGATCGCTGCGGGAGCGCAACGGGACGCTTGCATTGCTGGACCTTTTGCCGCAGGTGAGAACAGCTCAACTGAGCGAAGTGCGGCGAATGATTGAGGCTCGTCGTTTGCACGGCCTCGGCATCGGTCTGACCGATGCACACCTGATTGCCTCCGTCTTTATCGATTCGCCCACACTTCTGTGGACGAGAGATAAGCGACTCCGTAAGGCCGCCGAAGCCCTTGGCATCCACGCCAGCCTGGCTTGAGAAACGAGGAAGGTCATTTTGTGATTGGGAAGTTTAAATTGCCCGATCACCAGATCGCCAGATCGCTCAATTTCAGATTCACTTTGGCTTCGCGGACTCCGCATTCTTGTCTTTCACATCCGGCGTCCAGGGATTCGCATTTGCCGGCGCAGTGGGATTTACGCTGAAAGGCCAGATGTAGAGGTTCATACCGTTGCCCCTCGTCTCGACGATGGCATATTCCCCGGGCGTAAGCTCTTCGGTGGGAGTCAGCTTGAGCCAGTCCGAGGCGACCTTGTCGATGGTGGTCTTCACGGAATTCTGGTCTTGACTGGTCTTGCCGGTCGGGGCGCGTTTGATCTCACCGACGATGCGCTTGCCGTTCTTCACTTTCAAATGCACGATGCGGAAGCGGTCAAAAGGAACCATGGCCTGTTCCGGCTGCTGGGCCTTCTCGGGTTTCTGGGGCTCGGCGCGCGGCGCGTCCAGGCTGGGTTGCGATGGTTTGGCGGAGTCGGTTTCACCGGGCGGCGGCTGGGATGAATCGTCGTCGTCCATCTTGATGTAAATGGAAGGTACGGCAACGTGGGCATAAGTAGCAGCGTGCTCGCCATCCAGTTCGATGGTTGCCTTGCTGCTGGCGACTACGCCGCGCAAGATATTGGTCTTCGAATTGCGATTGATATCACCCTCGTCCTGCTGCAGTTCATCCAGTTGCGGCTGACCTTTAAAATTATCCAGCAAAAACATTCCCGAGAGTTCGGGCAAGTGCAGGCCAGGAGCGACTTGCGGAAGATTGGCCTCTTCGGCTTCGCGTTCTGCTTCGGTTTCCTTGTCGATGAGAGCGGCCTCGGGAATGGCAGGCGCGGAGACGCGGTCCTTCTCGAATTTTTCCGTAGCCGGCCAGTCCACAAGCGAGGAAGGAAGTTCCTCCCACTCTTCGCGCTCGGCGCTATAGTAGCGCACACGGTCGCCTTTCACTTCATACTTTGTGATCGACTGGTAGGAGCCGTCCTTGAGGATGAGACGGCGGCCGAGCTCCTGGGCGGGGGAATGCAAAGGCAGCGCCACAGCGAGCGCAAGTATCGCGATCAAGATGGAATGTGAGCGGGTGATTCGGGAAGCCATGAGTTTTCTGATTCTCGTTCTGTCGTTATGTTTGTCTCGATTATCTTCTTCTTCTCGATTGTCTTCTTTCGATTATCTTCCGAAATGGCTTTTTGCACCAAGCGCCAACGTCTCACTTCCGTCCATGGCAGCTCTGCGATAGAGTGAGAGCGTGAAGCGCACACTGCAACAGATCGCCGATGCCGCGGGAGCACGGCTGCAAGGGGACGCGGGCGTCGAAGTGAGCGGCGTGGCGAGCATCGCCGCGGCTACGCCGCAGGACCTCGTGTTTGTCGAAGATGAAAAATATCTTTCGCGGGCGTTGCAGTCGGGCGCGGCGGCGGTGATTGCGGGAGAGTTCGCGGCCGCTTCGTCGGGCAAACCGCTGCTGATCTGCCGTCATCCTAAACTTTCCTTCGCGCGGGCGGCGCGATTGCTGCAGCATGGGAAGCAGGCCAAGAACGCTGGCGTGCACGCCAGTGCGGTTGTGCATTCTTCAGTTCGCCTTGCCCCAGAAGTGGTAGTGGGCGGATGCGCCGTAATCGCTCAGGATGCGGAGATCGGCGAGCACACGCGGATCGGCGCCGGTTGCGCCATTGGGTGCGGAGTCAAGATCGGCCGCGAGTGCGAGATCTATCCCAATGTGACGATGTATCCCGGAACCACCCTGGGTGATCGCGTAATCGTGCATGCCGGCGCTGTTTTAGGCAGTGACGGCTTCGGATATGTGCGCGATCCGGAGAGTGGGCGCTACGAGAAATTTCCTCAAGTCGGCAGACTGGTAATCGAAGACGATGTGGAGATCGGCGCCAACACGACCATCGACCGTGGCGCGCTCGACGAAACCCACATCGGGCGCGGATCGAAGATCGATAACCTGGTGCACATCGGGCACAACTGCCGGCTCCATGAGAATGTAGTGATCGCAGCCCAAACCGGCCTTTCCGGCAGCATCGTCATCGAGAAAGACGTCGTTCTCGGTGGCCAGGTCGGCATCGGCGAACATGCGCGCATTGAAGAAGGCGTGATGCTGGGCGGCCAAGGCGGCGTGCTGCCCAATAAAGTTTTGCGCGGCAAAGGCGTGGCCTTCTGGGGAACTCCGGCCCAGCCCGTGCGGCAATATCTCAAGCAGTTGGCGGCGCTGGCGAAGTTATCTGGGAAAAAGTAGGAGCGGCTTCCGGAAGCCAGTACATATGGCGATCATTGTCGTTGGCGGACATTCGCGGAGCGTGGGCAAGACCAGCGTAGTTGCGGGCCTGATCGCCGGGTTGCGCGAGTACGATTGGACGGCAGTAAAAATCACGCAGTATGGACACGGCATCTGTTCCGCGAATGGGGAGGCATGCGACTGCGCGACCGGCGACCACAGTTGGGCGATTTCAGAGGAAAAAGATCGCGCAGGAGAGTCTGACACCTCGCGTTTTTTATTGGCAGGTGCGGCGCGGGCGTTGTGGGTTCGCACCGAGCAGGGCAGGCTGGCCGAGGCTATGCCGGCTCTGCGGCAGCGGCTGGAGCAGTCGCGGAATGTGATCGCTGAATCCAACAGCGTGTTGAAGTTCATGCGGCCGGACTTGTATCTGACCGTCCTCGATCCCAGTACCGAGGATTTCAAAAAGTCAGCGCAAGAATTTCTGGACCAGGCCGGGGCCGTCATTCTTCATGATCATGCTAATGCTGAGGCCGCGTGGCAACGGGTTTCTCTCAAGCCGGCGGCCGGTCGGCCCATATTCCGCATCGCGCCTCCACCTTATGTCACGGCGGAGATTGTGGAGTTCGTCCGGACTTTCGTCGCGAGCCCAACCAAAACGGATTCATCGCGCGCTATCACACGGGCGTGAGAATTCGCGCATTCCCTGCCCTCACCGAACTCACCCCTCCGGCTTAGCCCACATTCATAAGATCGCCCTTAGATCCAGTCTCCGTTTCCCGTTTCTAAGACGGAAATCTTCCCCCTCCATCGGGTCTGCGCTGTATAGCATTCCATCAGCCACGGGACTACTTTTGCACTATCGGTGAACTAGCGGCGGGCGCCACCTCCGTATTTTCGCCAGTTAAGGGGTGGCATGGTCCGTATTTTTCTGGTGGACGATAACGCGATGATCCGCTCCCAGCTGAGAACTGCGCTCGAAAAGCAGCCTGACTGGGTTGTAGTGGGCGAGGCCGAAGATGGGCGAGGCGCGGTTGAGCATTGGTCCGAGATCAGCCCCAACCTCACGGTCATGGATTTCGTTATGCCCGAAATGGATGGCCTCGAAGCTGGACGACGGCTATCCCGACAGCACCCCGACACTCCCGTCCTCATGGTCACCATCGACCCCTCGCGGCAACTCGAGCAAGAGGCCAAGAAAGCCGGCATCCGAGGCCTTTGTAAAAAATCCGACCTTCGCTCCCTCATGGCGGCAGTGGAAGCGGTGCTCAAAGGGAAGACATATTTCCGCCTAATTCCTGTCGCAGCCTAGGCTTGGGAAGATTTTCGTTTCCCGCGGTGCGCTTCCGATTCGCTGTGTTCAATGGGGAGAATCGCCCTTACCAACGTTCCGTTTTCTTCCGACCGAATCTCCAGAGTGCCCCCCAGTTGCCTAAGCCGCTCCCGCATGCCATTAAAGCCGACTCCGACTTGGCCCACCTTGGTCAGCCTTTGCAGCTTTTCCGCAGGAATCCCCTTCCCCCGGTCTTGCACCTCAACAACAATGCGGTCCCCCTGCGGATTAATTCGTATGGTCGCCGTGGCGCTCCCGGAATGGCGATGAATGTTGGTCAAACATTCCTGCACCACTCGAAACATCGTGATTTCCGTGTCGTTTGGCAATCGTCTCAAATCCCGAGGAATTTCAAGTTCCACCTCGATCCGGCTGCGCTTCGCAAACCCTTCTGCATACCACCGCAAAGCCGACGCCAACCCCGCCTCATCGAGCAGCGGCGGATGCAGCAGATGCGAGATCGTCCGAATCTCCCGGCTCACTTCGTCCACCAGCCCGGCATTTTCGGCGACGCACTTCGCCGCCTCCGGCGTCAGCCTGGCCGCCTCCGACATTACAACCGCAATGTTCATCCCGATCGCCGCCAGCAGCTGCCCTACGCTGTCATGCAGTTCGCGGGCCAGCCGTCTCTGTTCGTCATCCCGCATGCGCAGCAGACGCGCCGATAAGTCCCGCAAACTTTCAGTCGCAGTGCGCAGCTCCGCCGTCCGCTCCTCAACTCGCTTCTCTAAATCGTCTCGCGCCTCACTCAGCGACTTCAGCAATTGCCGCTGCTCGTCGATGTTCGTTGCCGTTCCATACCAGCGCGTGATTTTCCCCGCCTCATCCCGAACTGGTCGAATCCGGGTCAGAAACCAGCGATATACGCCATCCGCGCCCCGCAGCGGAAACTCCATCTCAAAGGCTGTTCCACCCTCGATCGACGATTTCCAGCGCTCCAGAACTGCCGGCAGCATCTTTACATCGTGCACCGACCACGCTCCCTGTCCCTCCATTTGCTCCGGCGTCGTCCCCGTGTACTCGTACCACCTCTCGTTACGCCAGATGACCTGGCCATCGCTGTTCGCGATCCAGCACAGACCGGGCAGAGAATTCGCGAACGCGCGAAACTGTTCCTCACTCTGCCGCAGCGCTCCTTCCGCCTCCTTGAGCCCCGCGATATCCTGGCTTACCCCAACCACTCCGACTGCCGCCCCGTCGTCATCCTTCACCAGAGCGAGCGTGACAAACGCGCTCACAAACCCTGCGTCCTTGCAGCGCACCTGAAACTCTCCCGCCCAACTATTCCCCGCCAGCACGGATGCCATATACTTCCTAGCCTCCTCTTCAGTTTCTGAACTGACGGTGATTTCCATGATGTTGCGGCCCACCACTTCTTCTGACGACCACCCATACAACTCCTCCGCAAACGGATTCCAAAAGTTCACGATTCCCGACAAGTCGGTTCCAATGATGGCCGCTTTCACGGCCTTAAGAAATAAATCGGGGAGGCGTACCGGTTCAGCGCTGGGATTGCGTTGCGGCGATTCTGCCATTGGGGATCGGCCAGACATCGATTCGACCACGGAATAATTTGACCACAAATTCGAACGTCAGATGAAGTATGGCATATTCCAGATTCATCTCCCGCTCCCAGAGTTGCTCATTTCAAACCCCCGCGCAGCCTCCAACCATGCTCAGCCGTTTTTTCGTTGCCTCCAACCTTTTTCTTACGAACTGAATCTGAACTTCACCCTTCCAGACCCCGAGGAGTCCGATGTCCCGCCCTACTCGCTCTCTGCTTCAAGCCCTCGCTGCCTTCGTCGCCATCATCACTCTTACCAACATCGGTTCGGCCACCACCCGCGAGCGCATCCTCTTCACATTCCAGGGCACCCTCGACGGAGCCAACCCCGCCGCTCCGCTCGTCGCCGACGCCAAAGGCAATTTCTACGGCACCGCTGCCAACGGCTGCACCTATAACGATGGTTGTGTCTTCCAACTTTCCCACCCCAACGGAATTTGGACCCAAACCGTCCTCTATAGCTTCAGCGGACCCGACGGCGCAACCCCCACTGCTTCCGTCATTTTGGACTCCGCCGGCAACGTCTACGGCACCACCGCTCTCGGCGGCGCTTTCAACTCCGGCACCGCCTTCGAGTTAACCCCGACCGACCGCGGCCCCTGGACCGAAACCCTCCTGCACAGCTTCGGCAGTGGCACCGACGGATACCAGCCTTCCGAAATCGCCTTCAGTTCCTCCGGCGACATCTACGGAACCACTCAATTCGGTGGCACCGCCAGCGCCGGATCCGATAACGGTGGCACCGTCTACCGCCTCACTTTCGCCGACGGCGCTTGGACGGAAACCCTCCTCTACAGCTTTCCCGGCGACTTCCTCGGACCCAACGGCGACTTGCCTTTCGGCGGCCTCGCCATCGACCACGCCGGAAATCTCTACGGTGTCACCCAGGCCGGAGGCGCCAACGGCCATGGCACCGTCTTCACTCTCGCTCGCGCCGCCGACGGCAGCTTCACCGAGCGCATCATTCACAGCTTCCACATCACCGACGGCGACCTGCCCAACTCCACCCCCGTGTTCGACTCCGCCGGCAATCTCTACGGCACCACTTACTTCGGCGGCAACGTCAATCTCTGCCCCTCTGAGGGTTGCGGCACAATCTACGAGCTGATGAAAAACTCCGACGGCTCCTGGAGCGAAATCCTGCTGCGCGAACTTCAACAAGAAGATGGTTCGGAAGCCATCGGCCCCGTCGTCTTCGACCGCGATGGCAACCTCTACGCCGCCGCTCAAGCCGGAGGCGCCTACTCCTGGGGCACCATCCTCAAACTCACGCCACGCACTTCAGCGCCCTGGGCCGAAACCATCGTCCACGACTTCACCAACAATCCCGACGGCGCCTCCCCTTCCGGAATATTGGTGGACTCGAGCGGAAGCATCTTCGGAACCACCGGCGCCGGTGGCTCCTCGCAACTGGGCGTAATCTTCGAAATCGCTCAATAGATTACAACCCATCTCGTAAATGCCTCGAGTCCCCGAAGCCTGATTCTGACCGTCTCGCTTTTGTGGTGCAACTTCCGGATTGCTCGTGGCTCTTAGCCAAATTGATTCGGAGTAGCTGATTTGCTAAGGTCGTGGTCATGTCCGAGCGTGTCATATCCGAGCGTTCCCCCGAGCAGACAAGTGACCAGATACACGAATTGCTCGACTCGCTTTATCGCGTGGATTCGGGACGAATCCTGGCAACTCTGATCCGCTTGCTCGGCGATTTTGATCTTGCCGAAGAGGCGATGCACGAAGCCTTTGCGGCTGCGCTGAGCCTGTGGCCAAGCAGTGGCGTACCCGGCAACCCGCGACCATGGTTGATTTCGACGGCCCGATTCAAAGCCATTGATACTCTGCGTCGACGGGCAAGATTTGATGCGT
>PLUI01000181.1:11237-18653 GCA_003164855.1 Acidobacteriaceae bacterium | reverse complement strand
AGGGATGAAAGTTGACTGGGAGCGGCGCACTCCTTGGCGCGGGATGCTTCATCAACCGCAAGCAGCCGGCACGCTTCGTTATCTCGCGGGAAGTTGTTGTCTCGTACCACTGAGTACATGCTACGCGGACAAACGATGCTCGCGGCGCACTCTAGGTCAATGACCTGTCAAGGCGCAAGTAATTGCAGTCGTAAAGCTGGGCTGGCTGCTCAGAGGAATTGTTGGCGAAACACCCCCATAGCGCTCATTGACCTATCCCGGCGTTCTCGATGGAAGGCTCGGCGGCTGACTACTACTTAATGACGCCCCGTTCCGATGCCTCGATAAAGCGAATCAGGAGGTCGACATCCTCGCTTCGGTCGGGCTCGGACTTCAGCTTCTCCAACGCCTGCGACGTGTTCATCTTCGACGCCAGCAAAGTCTTATAGGCATGGTGAATCTTGCGAATGCGCTCCGGCGAAAAGCCGCGCCGCTCCAGCCCAACTTTATTCATCCCATACGCGTGCGTGTCGCGCGCGGCGGAGGTCATCGAAAACGGCAAGACATCCTGTGTGATCGTCGTGCCGCCGCCAATGTAGGAGTGTGCTCCAATACGTACGAACTGATGTACCGGACAGAGTGCACCGACCACCGCCCATTCTTCCACCGTCACATGCCCGCCCAATGTCGCTCCATTCACCAGCATGCAGTGGTCGCCAATCACGCTGTCGTGTCCAATATGCGCGTAGGCCATGATCAGCGTGTGGCTGCCAACTCTCGTCAGCCCGCCGCCTTTCACCGTGCCGCGAGTGATGGTCACGCACTCGCGAATCTCGTTGTGGTCGCCAATCTCCAGCCGCGTCGCTTCGCCTCGGTAGGAAACATCCTGTGGCGCCATGCCGATGGCGCAGAAAGGGAAGAAAGCATTGTGTGCGCCGATTTTCGTTGGCCCTTCGATAGCAACGTGCGATAGCAGACGGCAATTTTCGCCGAGTTCGACCTCCGGACCAATCACGCAGTATGGGCCAACCTTGCACGATGCTGGAACTTTGGCCCGCGCATCAATGATGGCCGTAGGATGGATTGCAGTAGGATGGATTGCGGTCGCAGGGATGGCCGTAGGATGACTCGCCGCAGGAGGTACATTCGTGGTCGCCGGCCCGTTTTTCATTCCGTCGCGCCGTCAGAGCCGTCGCCGCGCCCGCGTGAGCTGTCGATCAGTTGGCATGAAACAGTCGCTTCCGCCACGCGCTTCCCCGCGACATAAGCGACGCCGTGCATCTTCGCTGCGATCATTCGAGGGATGGCGCGCCATCCCTTCACTTCCAGCTCGATACGCAACTGGTCGCCGGGACTCACCGGGCGCCGGAATTTCGCGCGTTCAATGCCCGTAAAAACCATCACTTTGCCGGTGCGGTCCTCGACCTCCGTAAGCAGGAGCGCGCCGCCGGCCTGCGCAATCGCTTCCACGATCAAAACTCCAGGCATGATTGGCAATCCGGGAAAATGCCCGTTGAAGAACGGTTCATTGATCGTCACGTTCTTGATCGCAACGATGCTTTCTTTCCGTTTCAACTCCAGCACCCGGTCAATCAGCAAAAACGGATAGCGATGCGGCAGAATTTTCAGGATCTCGTGAATGTCGAGCCCCGTCTTCGATGCCGCCGCAGTGTCGCTCACGGGAGGAGTGGTCTCAATCATGGATTCATCTCAAACAGCCTGAAGATTATACTGTACCGCGTCCCGTTCACAACGCATCGGCAATTCCGGGTACTGGCGCAGTTTGGTTTTCTTTTCGGCCTTCGCGAAGATGCCGCAACGGTCGCAAAGCAGAGGAGCTCTTTGAAAGGACGCGGCTTCAGCCGCGTCGTAAGCGTCGAATTTCGATTGCGGCTTTAAGCCGCTGAGGCAACGTCGGTTTCAAACTGACCACCGCAATTCCACGAAAGGAATTTGTGCCGCGAAAAAAACCAGCTTCAGCCGCAGCTCAACAGTCAGGCGCGGAGCGTATGCGCTACTTCACCGAACATCAGGACGGGATCGTTGAGACCGTGCGCGAACTGGTCGAGATCGAGTCCCCCAGCGATGACAAAAAAGCAGTCGACCGCATTGCCAGTTTCCTCGCACCCAAGTTCGAAGCACTTGGCGGGCAAACTCAATTCCATCGCAGCGATGATTTTGGCGACAGCTTGCAGGTCGACTTCAGCAGTCCGGCGAACCGCAAGCCAGTTTTGCTACTTGGTCATTACGACACCGTGTATCCGCTGGGAACGCTGGCAAACATGCCGTGCACCGTCGAAAACGGACGTCTGCGCGGGCCGGGCGTGCTCGACATGAAATCAGGCATCGCGCTCATGCTGCGTGCCATCGAGGCGCTGCAGGCCTGGCACGGCGATCTGCCGCGGCCGATTACGGTTTTTCTAGTTTCCGATGAGGAAGTGGGCAGCCATTCGTCACGCAAAATCACTAAGGCCCTGGCAAAAGAATCCGCCGGAGTGCTGGTCTTGGAGCCCGCCGCCGGCCTTCGAGGCGCCGTCAAGACCGCGCGCAAAGGCGTGGGCGAATACGCGCTGCGCGTGCAGGGCGTCGCGGCTCATGCCGGACTCGATCCCGGGAAAGGACACAGCGCGATTCTTGAACTGGCGCGCCAGATCACGGCAATCGCGAAGCTAAATAATCTGAAGCAAGGCGTGTCCGTGAACGCGGGCGTGATCGATGGCGGAACTCGTTCGAATGTGGTTGCTGCCCAAGCGTCGGTGAGGCTTGATGTGCGCATCAGAAGCGCGAAACAAGCCGCCGGCGTCGACCGCAAACTGCGCTCCCTCAAACCGTTCGACAAGCGCTGCAAGCTCGAAATGACGGGCGGCATTAATCGCCTTCCCATGGAGCGAACCGCCGGAGTGGCGTCGCTGTACAAAAAGGCCCGGGAGATTGCCCGCCAGGTGGGATGGAAGCTCGACGAAGCCGCCGTTGGCGGCGGCTCCGACGGCAACTTCACCGCGGGCATGGGCATTCCCACGCTCGACGGCCTGGGCGGCGTCGGCGAAGGTGCGCACGCAGTCCACGAGTTCATCGTGATCTCCGAACTGCCGCGCCGCGCGTTGCTTCTTGCCGGAATGATCGAAAGCGTCTGAGCTCTTCTTCTTTGACTCCGTCGGTAGGCTAGCCTAGACTTTCCCTAGCGGCCGCAGGCTTTAGGCGGCCCGCGCCCAGATCGCTAGTCAGATCGTCTAGACGGAGGAATTATGGGGGAAGGTCTTCTTCAGCCTTGGCATTTACTGATAATTATTGCCATCGCCCTTCTGGTCTTCGGCACCAGTAAATTCTCCGCGCTCGGAAAAGGTCTGGGCGAAGGCATCCGTAACTTCAAGTCCGCGATGAAAGATCCTGAAGAAGAAAAGAAAGACAAGAAGGAAGAAGAGAAAAAGACCTAGTCGGTTGCGTTTCGTTCTTGCTTTCCCGTTAGACCCGCCCGAGTTTTTCTAAACTCGACCAGTCCTAAATAAGCCCACGATTTCAGACGGCTCCCTGCTTCCTCAGCATGGCATAAACCAGCGCGACCGGCAGTCCCACCACATTGCTGTAGTCGCCTTCAATGCGCGGGATCCAGCGCGCGGCGATGCCTTGGATCGCATAGCCTCCCGCCTTGTCCATCGGCTCTCCAGTCGCGATGTAGTCGCCAATCTCATCGTCAGAAATTTCGCTCATAGTCACCAGCGTGCTCTCGGAAGCGGTCAGTTCTTCGGCGTCACTGCCGCGCCCGCTGGCCATCGGCCTCACCAGGCACACGCCCGTGATGACCGCGTGCGTGCGTCCCGACAACATTCGCAACATGCGCGCAGCATCGTCTCCATCGCGCGGCTTTCCGAGGATCATCTCATCGACGACCACGATCGTATCCGCCCCGAGCACATAATCTTCAGGATGGCTTTGAAAAATCGCCACCGCTTTTTCCCGCGCCAGCCGTTGCGCACAATCTCGCGGCGATTCACCCGCAAACGGCGTCTCATCGATGTCCGCAGCCTGCACCGTGAACCCGATGCCGGCATTGCGCAGTAACTCCTGGCGGCGCGGTGAGGCAGAAGCGAGAATAAGCATGCGAAACCAGATTCTAGTCGAAGAAGTACCGGGCACCGAGTTTGCGAGTGAACCTCGCAAGATTTCTACACTCGGTACTCGCGACTCGGTACTATCTGCTCCCCACCACTCCCCGCACCGATTCGATCAACTTCGCCGAATCGTACCCCACACCATCCTTAAATACGGTCTCAACCTTCTCGATGTCCTCGATCTGCTTCGCCGGATCGCCCTTGATCACCACCAAATCCGCCTGCTTGCCGCGAGCAATCGTTCCGATGCGGTCCAGTTCTCCCAGGAACTGCGCCCCGTTTGCGGTCGCGATGTGAATCGCCTCCACTGGAGTGAATCCCGCTTCCACCAACAACTCGACTTCCCGTTGATCTCCGAAACCAGCGATCACGCCTCCCATGCCGGTGGGATCGAGGCCGGCCAGCAGCAAGCCTCCGGCCTGCGCGAAGGCACGCTCGAATTCCATTTCCTTCTTGAAGGCGGCCGGAAAAGGCGAGACATCACTGTGATAANNGCTGCCGGAACGTACTCGCATCGCTCGCGCGCACCTTGTTGTTGAGCAAAGCGCTGCGCGCATCGGGCGACAAAGCATCGAGAATGCGCTGCTGGATCGTGGGCCTCCCGGGAACAAACATCTCAAACACGGGAAGCGTCGAGGTAACCGCAACGTGGCGCTGCACCAGGTCGACAATCGTATCGTGCAGCGGACCGCTCGGCACGTCCAACTTGGAAATGAACTCATAGTCGAGGTTGTCGGGACACACGCCCGGCTTCTTCCACGGAAAAAATTCCGTGTCCACCAGCAGACCGTGTTCCAGGTCGTCAATGCCAATAGCGGCGGCTTCTCGAAAACCGATGGAGCAAAGATGTCCGGTAACTTTGGCGCCGCGCTTGTGGGCCGCAGCCACCGCGGCGGAAAGCTCCGCCGGAGTAATGAACATGTAAGCTTTGAAATTATCGACGCCCTGGTCTAACCAGAAGTTGACGGTCTTGGTTGCATCGTCAGGCCCGGAGAGCTGGTGCATCTGTACCGCGAAAGTACCGGGACCTTCAAGATAGGGACCGGTAACGTGGATCTTCGGGCCGGGCGTTTCGCCGTTATCAATCTGCTTCTTGAGCTCAAGATCGGTGTAGGGCTCGATCGCACCTGTGGTGCGGATAGTCGTCACGCCACCGGCCAGGTAAAGGCGCGGAAAGCTGAACCCCATCTCGCCGAAGATGCCGTTGCCCATGGGATAGAACATGTGGTCGTGCATGCCGACAAGGCCAGGAATAACACTGTAGCCGTGCAGGTCCAGCACCTGCGCGTCCTTCGGAACATTCGCCGACGCAGCATCGCCAACCGACTCGATCTTTCCTTTGGAGATCACGATCGTCTGGTCGTCCCGCGCGGCCGCGCCCGTCCCGTCGATCACGCGCACGTGCGTAAGCGCCACCACAGGCGAGTCCACCCTCACAAAACTGCGCACCTGCGGCGAAATAGTTTGGCCTGCGAGAACCACAGAACAAGCAAGCATCCAGAGAATGCCAACGGCCAGTTTGCGCATGTTTCTTCCTTCCATAACCATAGGGCAGGATTCTATCGAAGAAATACAATTCTGTGCAGAAAGCTCAAAGCCGGTTGCTTCATAACCCAACCGAGAACCTAGAACCGAGAACCTAGAACCAAGAACTGAGAACCAANNGAGAACCGAGAACCGAGAACTGCTCCCCGCCTGCTAAAATCAAAGATCAGCCCGCAAC
This sequence comes from Acidobacteriaceae bacterium, assembly GCA_003164855.1. GTDB lineage: Bacteria > Acidobacteriota > Terriglobia > Terriglobales > Acidobacteriaceae > Sulfotelmatobacter. Next base: position 12,842 of record PLUI01000181.1, on the reverse strand, counting down.
TCTCAAAAGCGGTTGCCAGTTTGTCGGTTTTGACTAGGTTTTACTGGCGACTGGCAACCGGCAACTGGCAACTGACCCTATGGACGCCGCTTTCCTCCGCAACTTTGCCATCATCGCGCATATCGACCACGGTAAATCCACGCTGGCGGACCGCCTGCTGGAGTTGACCGGGTCGCTCACCGCGCGCGAGATGCAGGCCCAGGTACTCGACTCCATGGACCTGGAGCGCGAACGTGGCATCACCATCAAAGCCCACGCCGTCCGTATGATGTACACCGCGCACGATGGCAACACTTACCAGCTCAACTTGATCGACACTCCCGGCCACGTGGATTTTTCCTACGAAGTCTCGCGCTCGCTGGCCTCTTGCGAAGGCGCGTTGCTCATCGTCGACGCTTCCCAGGGAGTCGAAGCGCAAACCCTCGCCAACGCCTACCTGGCGATCAATAACGGCCTCGAAATCATTCCCGTCATCAACAAGATCGACCTGCAAAGTGCCGATATTCCCCGTACGAAAGAAATGATCGAAAGCGCCGTCGGGCTGGACGCTTCCGATGCCGTGCTCATCAGCGCCAAAACTGGCCAGGGCGTTCCCGACGTCCTGGAGGCCGTCGTCAAGCGCGTCCCTCCGCCAAAGGGCAATCCAGACAGCCGTCTCCAGGCGCTGATCTTCGACTCCTGGTTCGACGCCTACCGCGGCGTGGTGATTCTCACTCGCGTCTTTCAAGGCACGTTGCGCAAGGGCCAGAGAATTCGTCTGTGGTCGAACGGTACCACCTTCGACGCGGAAACTCTCGGAGTGCAGTGTCCTAAGCCGGTGGAGATTGACGAACTGAAAGCAGGCGAGGTCGGATTCCTCATCGCGAACATCAAGAACGTCGCGGATACAAAAATCGGCGACACCATTACCGATGACGCCAATCCTGCCTTCGAAGCGCTCCCCGGCTTTGAAGAGATCAAACCCATGGTGTTCGCGGGCCTCTATACCGTAGATGCGCACGAGCACACGCGCCTGCGCGAAGCCTTGGAAAAACTTCGCCTCAACGATTCTTCCTTTTTCTTCGAGCCGGAAAGTTCCGTGGCGCTGGGTTTCGGTTTCCGTTGCGGATTCCTCGGTCTGCTCCACATGGAGATCATTCAGGAGCGGCTGGAACGCGAGTTCGAACTCGAACTCATCACCACCGCGCCGAGCGTTCGCTACAAGATATACAAAACCGATGGCGTAATGATCGAGGTCGATAACCCCTCGCGCTGGCCCGATCCCAGCGAGATCGCCAAAATCGAAGAGCCGGTGATCCTGGCTACCATTCTCACCAACGAAGAATATGTCGGCGGAATTCTTAAACTCGTTGAGGACAAGCGCGGCAAGCAGAAGACATTCGAATACGTCAGCTCCTCGCGCGTGATGTTGCACTATGAGTTACCTCTGAATGAAATCGTTCTCGATTTTTACGATCGCCTGAAATCAGTCTCGCGCGGCTACGCCTCACTCGACTATCACCTCGCGGATTACTGGGAGTCGCCCATGGTCAAGCTCGACATCCTGGTGGCCGGCGAACCGGTGGATGCACTTTCAATTATTGTGCATCGCGATTTCGCCTACGA
>PLUI01000181.1:0-11227 GCA_003164855.1 Acidobacteriaceae bacterium | reverse complement strand
ATTTCGCGCAAACGCAAGCTCCTCGAAAAACAGAAGGAAGGCAAAAAACGAATGAAGCGCATCGGCCGCGTCGATATCCCCCAGGAAGCTTTCCTGGCCGTGCTGAAGGTCGGCGAAGACAGCGATTGACGAGGGGAATAATTTCCGCTTAGCCCCTAATCCGGGCGGATCAAGAGAGCCCTCGGGAACTACTAGCAGGTCCTGACGGAATAACGCTATTCCTTGGGAAGATCGATCATGACGACCTGCGCGTTCTCCCGTAAGCGGTCGAAGACGATTTTTTTCCCCTCGCTGGTGACGTCGAAGGTCCGCATGGTGGCACGGTTTTGCAGCCTGGTGAGGGGACGCGACTTCATGGAGGCGAGATCGAGTAGCCAGAAGTCCTGGGATGCGAGCAGTCCCTGCATGTAGATCAGGCTCTTGCCATCAGGCGAGAAGCGCACGCGCTCGCCCAAGCGCCGCACGGTGATCTCGGGCAATTTGACGCTGGTTCCGTCCGGGCGTACGGCCAGAAGCGGAGCGAAGGTGCTTACATTCGTACCCGCATATACGATCAGGCTTCCATCCGGCGACCAGACTGGATTGAGTGCCGGCCCGCTGACCAAGCGAACTGGCGATCCGCCCTCCAGCGGAATCTTGAAAAGCCCGGGACCGGTGGCGTCGCTGCCACCAGTGACCATCCACCTGCCATCCGGCGACCAGCAGCTCGAACCCTGGGCAACAATTCCCTCCGCAATGGGCTGGAGTTCGGCTCCGTCTGAAGAGAGGACTTGCAGTTGGCGTTTCCCGTTCCGCCGCAGCACAATGGCCACGCGACTTCCATCCGGCGAAACCGCAGGCGTCTCCAACAACGCACCATCGGCGCCCTTCCAGATTTCAGTCGCCTGTCCGTCCCGAAGGCGCCACAGTCCGTCGCCCGCGCCGAGGGAAGACAAGTAAAACAGCGAGGAGCCACCAAAACGGGGCGCCAGCGCACGCTCGTTCGGCACTGTAAACGGTTTTACGTCGCGTTCTTCGGCGACGCGATCAAGAATCGGAACAGTCCAAAGTCCCGCGACGGGATTGCTGATGGTGGCCACCAGCTTACGGCCGTCCGCGCTGGCTTCCACCGAGGTATATTTCTCGAGACCGACGCTCACACGCCGCGAATCCCTGCGTTTCACATCAAACGCCCACAGCCAAGGTCCTGAACCGTCGCCGTCCCGTGCCACGTAGAACACTGTGTTTTCACCGGACGGCGTGGGATATGCGATGTCTGTATTGCGTTGCGTGAGGCGCTCTGGGTTCCGGCCATCCGGGTCTATGCGCCATAAATCCATCTCCCTCGTCGCCGGCGTCCCGTGCACGAAATAGATCCAGCGGCCGTCAGGCGACCAAGTTGGATAATGGTTGTGAATCCCCGGCTGGTCCCCGAATATTTTCCGCGCATTGGCGCCATCGCGGTCCGCCACGAACATGGGGTCGCCATTACGGAAAGTATGATAGACAATCCGCTCGCCGTCCGGTGACCAAGCTACGTTGGCGGTCTCCTCACCGAGGAAATTACGCGGTGTACCTCCCGTCAGGGGCATCAGCCGAAGCCGCAGACCCACATCACCACCGCCGATCCAAATTTCCGAGCCGTCGCCCGAAAAACCGACGTTTCGTAAAGGCCCAGGTAAGGGGCCCGCCTTCCCCTGGGTCAGATTAATCAGACGTCCGGTACCCACCTGGGTGAGCCATACATCAAAGGGCCCGTCATGATCGGAGACAAAAGCCACGAACCTGCCGTCCGGCGAGATCGCCGCTTCCACGCTCTCGAAATCGGTCAGGCGCGTGAAATGCGCTTTTTCAAGCGGGTTGGCCGGTGCAGCCGCCGGCCGAACCATTTCCCAGGCCGCAGTTCCCACCAGCAGTGCAGCGGCTATGACCCACGGGAGCCACGCTCGCCTCGACTTCGGCTGCGCCACACTCTTCGCGGCCGTCGTCGCGATCGAGGTTCCGCTCAGCGATGCAATGGCAAACGCCAGATCACTGGCCGACTGGAATCGTCGCGCGACATTCTTTTCCAGGCATCGCGCAAGAATCCGTTGCAGTTCCAGCGGACCTTGCCAGCCCGTATCGTTCAGCGCCTGTGGCTCTTCGCGCAAAATTGCGGTCATCGTTTCTGCGGACGTCTCGCGTTTGAAAGCGCGTTTGCCGGTGAGCATCTCGTACAACACTGCACCGAAACTGAAAATGTCCGATCGCGCGTCGATCGGTTCGCCCCGCACCTGCTCCGGCGACATGTAACCTACGGTACCCATCACCATACCCGGCAAAGTAGGGTCCGTTAGCGTCACTGCAGGTTCATGGTTTTCCTCCGGCCTAACCAGCTTCGCCAGCCCGAAATCCAGCACTTTAATCCGACCGTCACGAGTGACAAATAGGTTCTCCGGTTTCAGATCCCGGTGCACGATTCCTTTCTCGTGTGCCGCCGCGAGTCCCTCCGCGATGCCGAGCGCGTACTCGATGGCGCGCCGCGCCGGCAGCGGCCCTGATACGAGCTTCTCACGCAGTGTTTGTCCTTCAAGAAATTCGCTGACCAGAAACGGCGCACCGTCGTGCGCACCAATGTCATGGATTCCCAGGATGTTCGGATGGTTCAGCGCCGCAATCGTGCGCGCTTCCTGTTCGAAACGCCGCAGTCGGTCGGCATCATGCGCCAGCGCCTCTGGCAGCACCTTGATCGCGACATCACGCCCCAGCCGCGTGTCGCGTGCGCGGTACACCTCGCCCATGCCGCCCGCGCCCAGCGGCGATTGGATCTCGTAAGGACCTAGTCTTGTTCCGGACCTAAGCGCCATTCGTGCGCGTGATTATAGCCCACGCAGCATGTTCCACGCGGATCCAAAGATTCTCGGTGGTTTGTCGGCAATCCCGAAGCTATTCAGAAACAGCCTCATGGGAATTGGCATCTTCCCCTGCCCACACGCCTCAGTTGGTGTCTACCGATGGCTTTGCCCCGCTCAGGCACACGGAATTCAAATGTCAGGAACCGCCAAATGTGCAAATCTCCGTTTTGGGAATTTGGAACCTCTGGGCGAGATTTCACCGTGTTAATGCGGCGTTAATTGTCTAACTGGTTACTATTCAGGGCTTTAAGAGCTTGAAAATCGCGCCCTGACATTTCCCGGAAAGGATTTGCCGATAGGAATTTTCTTGGCCGCCAGCCATTCCACAAGCTTTTCCACAGCCTGCCCCGTGCTCGCAACTCAAAGCGCCTAAGGTACTTACAATGCGAAACTACAGGAACTCCTGTAGCCGTCACAATCACTCTTCAGGCGGCAGCCCGCCTTCCACCATGGTCTCAAATCTGGTGCAACTTTTCAGGAACGCCAAATTGATTCGGCCGATAGGGCCGTTGCGTTGTTTGGAAATAATGATCTCCGCCTTGCCTTGCAGGTCGGGGTCATCTTGCTTGTAAACTTCTTCGCGAAATATAAACATCACCAGGTCGGCATCCTGCTCGATCGACCCGGACTCGCGCAGATCAGCCAGTTGTGGACGGTGGTCGCCGCCACGGCTCTCCGGCGCGCGGCTCAACTGCGAGAGCGCGATCACTGGCACCGTGAGTTCCTTGGCCAGCCCTTTCAGTCCGCGCGAAATTGCTGACACTTCCTGCGTACGATTTTCATAACGCTTGCTTCCACCCGACATCAGCTGCAGATAATCCACGATAATCAGATCAAGCTTGCCTTGCGACTGCTTCAAGCGCCGCGCCTTGGCGCGCATCTCACTCAATGCGATACCGGGTGTGTCATCGATGAAAATCGGCGCATGCGCCAATTGCTCCATGGCGCGCACCACTTTCCGCGTGTCATCCTGCCACAGCGATCCCGTGCGCATTTTGTGCGCGTCCACTTTGGCCTGCGAACATAGTAGGCGCATCAGCAACGCCTCGCGCGACATTTCCAGCGAGAAAACTCCCACCACTTGTCTGTCTTCCACCGCTGCGTTCTCGGCAATGTTCATGGCGAACGCGGTTTTGCCCATCGAAGGCCGCGCTGCGATGATCACCAGGTCTGACCGCTGCAGTCCACTGGTCATCTCATCGAGATCGGTGTAGTGCGTGGCCAATCCGGTAATGCGTTGGCCGCGCTGCAGCAGAGCATCGACCGAGCCGAACGATTCTCGGACAATCTCCTGCACGCCCATGAAGCCGCGCCCGATGCGCTTCTCCGAGAGTTGGAAGATCGCAGCCTCGGCATCGCCAAGCACTTCCTCTGCCGCATCGGACTGGTCGGCCGCCCGCGCAATCGCAGTATTCGCCGCATGAATCAACCCTCGCAGCAACGCTTTGTCGCGGACGATCTTGACGTAATGCTCAATGCTCGGCCGGTCGGGCACGCCATCCAGCAGGCTCGATACGTAACCCACATCGCCGATCGCCTGCAGATCCTTGTGCCGATCCAATTCCTCGATCAGCGTAATCATGTCGATCGGCCGCGACGATTCCGCCAGGTCGACCATGCGTGAATAAATCCGCCGGTGCGAGTCGAGCGAAAAATCCTCGATCCGCAAATGCTCCGCCGCCTGGTTATAGGCAAAGTTATCCAGCAGAATCGCGCCCAGGATGGAGCGCTCCGCTTCTACATTCGCGGGAAGAGTGCTGATGCTGTAATCAGTGGTTGCCAAGTTCTTGATATTTCCTCAACTCTCAAAAATGCCAACCGAACACTAACCGGATGCGGCTTGTGAAAGCGAGGCGCACCCTCTGGAAAACCGCGTTCAATTCAAAAAAGTTTGGCGGATGATCCATCCAGCAAAAGTTCAGAAATCGAGCGAGCCAAGCCTAGGAGAACAAATAGCGAAGAAGAAATCAAGCGAATTACTACCGGATTACTGCTAAGACCCTCCCCAAAACAAATGCGGCACCGGCCAGCCACCGGTGCCGCATCGTTCGTAGACCTTCAGGCCTGCCATCCCGCCGCTAGGAGCAGCGGGACGAAGGTACCGGTCCGACAGCACTCACCTCATGAGTGAGCGCCACATTTACCGTTACGATTGCCGAGCCGTGATTCGAGAATCACAACTCAACAACCTCCGCGGTGGCGGACGGCCCGACCCAACTCATCGAGCGGGTTGTGGAGGAGGCCGCAGTGCCCGGGCAACCAGCACGCGCTCGCGCGCGTTTCCGATTTTCCCCCGGCGATTCACCCTCGAGCATCGCCGGTCTGCCGCTGGCGTCGCCGCAATCATCGTTCGGCAAGCCTTGCTAAGGTCCTACGTATTCGGTGAACCCACTGTGCGGCATATTGTCGCGAGCCGCAACAGAAAAACATTTTGTCCTTGTGCAGAAACTGTGGACGAAGAGACTTCCCTGTGGACGGCTGAGGAAAACACGCTGGAATTCTGGCATGAAAAATGACCGCGTCGATTTTTCAATAACTTAGACGCTGTAAAGAAATAGCCGCCCCTTCAATCGCCCCACTCTGCCGGGAATTCTTCGGCGCAGCCCTGAATGCTGTCGATGTGACCTCCCCCGGAGTCCGCATCGGGATCGAGTTGATGCCACGCCTCGCGGTATTTCTCGTACTTGGCCTTCGGCGATTTGGGATAGAGTGTAAGGCAGTCCTTGCCCCAGGTTTTTTCCTCGGGGATTATGTACCAAGCGTTCTCGATGACTACATAGGCGGCGAGAAAGTCGAACGAGCCGGGCGGGTATGGCTTGTGGCCGCCGCGTACAGTGCACTCGTAACCGGTTCCTACTTCGGCGATCGTAGATTTCACCTGCACGGCCACGAAGTGGCCTGGGCGCCCTACGACAAAATCGTAGCTCCGCATCTCTCCCCAAGGCTTGCTGATCGGGAGACCGAGCTCGGTAGCGCGTGTCATAAAAACCATTTCAGCCCATTCGCCGCGGAGTTTCTTGTCGGTGATCTTCGGCTTCTGATTTTTCAGGTGTCTCCGGTTTTTCCGTTTATTCATGCCGCAGCCTCGGAAAAAAAAGGGCGGCATTCGGGAAAAAACTCGCGAATGCCGCCCTATATTTCTATTCGACAGCAATAAAAAGTCGAGGGCAAGAGAATTGTAAGATAAAGAGTGGAACCGATTCCCAAAATGGGAATTACAGGCGACGGGGGCAGGCGCAGGCGAAAGATCGGGAGGGGCACGACCTTCAGTCGTGCCGTTATGCCATCACGAGGGTAGTTTTACTGGGCCGTGATTATTTCAGCCAGTGAACCTTGATTTCCTTTTCGAGCGGCTTGAATTCCGGGTCGCCGGTGACGAGTTCAGTCCTCTTTTCCTTCGCCAGCGCGGCGGCAAAGGCGTCGGCCAAACTCAATTTGAAACGCGCCTTGAAGTCGGCCGCGGTATCGGCCAGCGCGCGGGTCGTGGAATGAAAATCAATCGGCAGGCCCTGCAGGACCTTCGCGGCTTCCGCCCACGCCTCCGCGCCGTCCTTCTTCACAATGGAGTACTTCACCTCGGCGTAGTTCACATCGGTCATGAGGAGCGGGCTGTCCTTCTTGCCGGCGGAGACGAGCATATCTTCCATCGTCTCCGCACCCGGCTCGTCGCGGAAGTAGGCGATAAGTGCGAAGCTGTCGAGCACCTTAGCCGGCATGGCGCCCCTCGAGTGCCCGTTCCTGCCTCTTGTGCTCGGCCCAGTCTTCCCTCAGCGGCTTGCCTCCCGGCGTGCGCTTGAGGATGCCGCGCCCGCGCTTGATGAGCGCCGCGGTCATGGGCTTGAGAAGGATTCCCTCCGCCGTGGCTTGGACCACGGCCTTTGTCCCGTCCTCGATGTCGAATTGTTTGCGCAGGCGAAGTGGGATGACGACCTGCCCCTTCGTCGTGAACCATACGGTTTCGAGCTTCTCAGTCATACTCATGTGTTCAAGTATGACATGGCTTATAAAGTCCGTCAATATGACGGAAGTAAGATTATTGTCTTATGGGAGGAGTCTTGCAGCAATGCTAATCACTCTTTAGCGCAATAAAAAGGCACGACCGAAGTCGTGCCTCAAGATCCATCCGTGTTGATCCGTGCAAATCCGCGGCTAATTCTTAGTCTCTCACTCCATCCATGAACGCCCGCAGCTTGCGCGAGCGCGAGGGATGCCGCAGTTTGCGCAGCGCTTTGGCTTCGATCTGGCGGATGCNNCGAACGACTGGCCGACTTCTTCCAGAGTGTGCTCGCTGCCGTCTTCGAGGCCGAAGCGCATTTTGATTACTTTTTCTTCGCGCGGGGTCAGCGTGCGCAGGACCTGTCCGGTCTGGTCCTTGAGGTTCACGTTGATCACGGCTTCGGCCGGGGAGACTACGGCGCGGTCTTCGATGAAGTCGCCGAGATGCGAATCTTCCTCTTCGCCGATCGGCGTTTCGANNCGATCTTCAGCACCTTGCGCACTTTTGCCACGGGAATGTCCATGCGCTTGGCGATTTCTTCACTGGTAGGTTCGCGACCGAGTTCCTGCACCAGCTGCCGCGAGGTGCGGATCAGTTTGTTGATGGTTTCAATCATGTGCACCGGGATGCGAATCGTACGCGCCTGATCAGCAATTGCACGAGTAATTGCCTGCCGAATCCACCACGTGGCATAAGTGGAAAATTTGTAGCCGCGGCGGTANNGCAGGCCGCGGTTGGTGTACTTTTTCGCGATTGAAACTACGAGGCGGAGGTTGGCCTCGATCAGCTCGCGCTTGGCCTGCTCGGCGTCCATGTCGCCCTGGATGATTTCGCGCTGGGTGCGCTTGATCTCCTGGAACAAGAGTCCGGCTTCGACTTCGAGCTTTTCAATCTCGCTGCGTACGGCGCGGGCCTGGCGGCGGTATTCTTTTTTTTGATCTTCGCTGCGCGTGGCGTCGGCCTTGCGCTCGAGATTGCCAGCCTGGCGGTCGAGCGAACGCATGCTGTCGACGGTTTTGTTGACCCGGTCGATCAGGCGCTTGCGTTCGGCGTTGGTGAAACCGAGTTTGCGCACCGCGATGGAAACCTTGACGATGGCGCGGGCGAAGTTCTTGCGGGCGCGGCGATGATCCTTGGGACGCTTTTTCAGAGATACGGCCGCGTATTTTTCCTGCACCACGGCGACTTTCTTGTAGAGCTTCGCCATGGCGTCGATCTTGCCCGTGAACTCGTTCAGCCGGTTCTGCAGAATCTCGTCGGTGATTTCTTCCTCGTCGAAGGTGACGACCTCCTTGATGGAGCGCACACCTTTCTTGAGGTCCTCGCCCATGGCGAGGAGTTCGTGAATGACGATCGGCGAGCGGGAAAGCGCCTTGAGAACGCGGATCTGGCCGCGCTCGATGCGCTTGGCGATTTCGACTTCGCCTTCGCGCGTGAGCAAGGGGACCGTTCCCATTTCGCGCAGATACATGCGAACGGGGTCGTTGGTTTTTTCGAGAGCACCGGGAGTGAGGTCGAGTTCAACGTCCTCGCCCTCTTCGCCTTCTTCGAATTTCTTATCGAGCGCGGCCGAAGGCAGTTTGGGACCTTCCAGCACGTCGATGCCTTGCGTGCCGATGGTAGTGAGCAGGTCGTCCAGGTCTTCGGGACTAACCACGTCATGCGGTATGAGTTCGTTTACCTGGTCGTAAGTCAGGTATCCCTTCTCTTTACCGGCATCGACCAGCTTTTTTATGTCGTCGTACTTATCTTCAAGAGCCAAGAAGTGTTCCTCAAATTCGTCAATTCGCTCTCGGGGGAGCGTATGGTAATGTCGTTACAGGTGGGAATATGGGTTAGCGCGGAGTTGTGCACCTAGCACAAACTTATAGAGTATAGCACCTAAGTGCTGGCCGGTCTATCACTTGCCCCACCGAAAACCCGTAGGCCGCCGCTATCTATAACCCTGCTAAATACTTAGATGGTTCTAAGAGCTGTTTTGTTTCACGCAGTTTTCTGGTTTTCCAGCGGCATTCTAAGTCCGTCTTCGCCCAAGCTGGGGTCTCGCAGAGCGCGGCTCACCCGCTCCACTTCCCGAAGCAGCTCTCGCATGCGTTCCTTATCGTCGCTAACGCCCGGCTTCTTCAGTTCGCGCTGTAGCTGCTCTTGCCGACGGCGCAAGTGAATGCGGCGCAGGGCGCGGACTGCGCCTTCAAGGCGCTCGGCGGTGAGTTCTTCTTCGTCATCTTTTAATAAAATTGAGGCCAGCATGCGGCGCTCGCTGTCGGAGCAGGGCACATCCATTACATCGGCAATTTCGGCTCCGGCATGCAGAAGCGCCTCGACCAGGGACTCGGTCGCGAGGCCATTATGGAGCGCTTCGTTCTGTAAGACGTAACGCGCCTGGCGGGCGGGATCGAACTCTTCTTCTTTGATAACGTCACGGGCGCCATCGCGAGCGGGAAGGTGCACTCCGGGCTGCATTTGGCGTGCTGAAGCGAGGGCGCGGACGAGAATGCGCTCGGCGTCGGTCGCCTGCGCCAGCGCCGGAGCTTTCACCGTGGCCGCCGAACGCTCCGCTGCCACATGCCGCAACTCCTGCCGCAGTACTGCGGAATCAATACCAAGCTTCTGTGCGATCTCCTGGGCGAGTTCGTCGCGCACGATGCGGCTGGGCACGCGCTGAATGTGGGGCAGCAAATGATTCACCGCCTGCTTTTTGCCTTCGGCGCTGCGCACGGGAAAATGGCTGCGCGCGCGGTCGATCAGATAGTCGAAGTATTTCTGCGAGCCTCGTAGGGCTTCGCCGTAAGCGTCCTTGCCTTTGCGGCGAATGTAGAGATCGGGATCGAATCCCTGCTCCAAAGTGAGGACTTTGATCTGGAATTCTTCTTCCACCAGCAAGCCCAGAGTGCGCTCTGTGGCCTTGGCTCCGGCGGTATCAGGATCGAAGTTGACTACAGCGTTCTTGCTGAAGCGGCTGAGAAGCTTCGCCTGGAGTTCGGTGAACGCGGTGCCTGAACTCGCGATCACATTGTGAAATCCAGCTGCGTAGACGGATATGCAATCCATCTGGCCTTCGACGAGGATGGCGTAATCCAGCTTGCGGATCGCTTCTTTGGCGTGGTCGAGGTTGAACAGGACCCGGCCCTTGGAATAGATCCCGGTCTCCGGCGAATTCAAATACTTCGGACCGGATTTCTCATCGGTGGCCAGAGTGCGGCCGGTGAATGCAATGATCCTTCCGGCGTCGTTGGCGATGGGGAACATCACACGATTGCGGAATTTGGAGTAGATCGCTGATGCGGGCTTCGGGCTTCGGCTTTCGGGCTCCGGCGAATCTTCATCCCGCTCTGGGTTGCCTGACGGGAGCCCGGAGCCCGAAGCCCGAAGCCCGTCTTCCTGCTTCCACGAAAATAATCCGCTGGCGCGCAGGACTTCTTCGCTGAACTCGCCGGCAAGGCGGTCGCGCAGGAGGAAGCCGGAATCCGGTGCGTAACCGATGCGGAAGGTCGCGATGGTTTGCTGGTCGAGGCCGCGATCGAGTAAGTATTCGCGCGCACGCGCTCCTTCGGGGCGCTTCAAACATTCCTGAAAAAATACCGCCGCCCGCTCCTGAACATCGATCAATTGTGCGCGTAGCTTGGCCTCGTGGGCTTCCGCCGGGCTCGAATAGGTGGCCTTCGGCAGCGGAATCCCCAGCTTCTGCGCCACGAGGCGGACGGCTTCGGGAAAAGTGATGTTCTCGACTTTCTGTACGAAGCTGAACACGTCTCCTGAAACGCCGCAGCCGAAGCAGTGATAGAACTGGCGCGTGGCATGCACGGAAAACGACGGGGTCTTCTCGCCGTGAAACGGGCAGAGTCCGGAGTAATTGGACGCACCAGCTTTTTTCAGCTTGATGTAGTCGCCGATGATGCGGACGATATCCGCCTGCTGTTTCACGGTTTCTTTGAAATCTTCAGTGGGCATGGATGGGTTAACAGATCTCGGTGACCTACACTTCTCCCTGTGGAAGTGTGGGCGAGAGAACTACTGGTGAGAATACACTGGAGGGGAATTGTTGTGGAGAAGCTGTGGAATAAGCAGCAATCCCTTTGATGGGCTAGGAAAAGCCGGACTTTATTGCCGAACTTCCCCTCTGTCAATCTGAGTGTTGGCTTCGGCGGGACCAATGCTGAAAAGAGCAGAAATGGCGGCAGGGATGCTTCGACTACGGAGAATCGTCCTTCGGACGATTCTCCTGCGCTCAGCATGACAGAGCTACACCCGCAACTCCACCACCGTAGCTCCGCCGCCACCTTCATTCTGCGGAGGCTCGGCGACTGACTCCACGTGGGGATGCTGCTGCAGGGCCTGGCGCAGGGCTTTGCGCAGG
>PLUI01000009.1 GCA_003164855.1 Acidobacteriaceae bacterium | reverse complement strand
CCGACGACTCTCCCCAAGGCCGCGCCAACACCAACCCTTCCCACATCGCCCTCGCCGCAAACACCAGTTCCACCCACTCCCCCCGCTTCTTGCAATTCTTAATCCGCGCACCCCAATTGTTTCTCATTCCCTCTCCTTCATCGATCCCTTGTCATCCCGAGCAAGTCGGAGCGACAGCGACGGCGCCGTCGAGGGACCCGCTTTTCGCTCTATGCCCCAAAAAAAAACGCGGCCACCCTTGGCCGCGCATTTCCTGGAACCTACTCCACTCTTACAGGTCCACGGGACATTCGTGAAGTCTACTAAAGTAGACAATTCAACCAGAATTCCCATTTCGGGAACCCACGCTCTCTGGATTCGCCTCTGTCGTCTTGAGCGAAGCATGCCGAAGAGCGTAGCGAATCGGCATGCGCAGTCGAAAGATCCCTACGTGCTTATCCGCGTCCGAGAGGTTCTCACTGTGTCGTCGTGGGTCTTGGCGAGCGCAAGGTCGGGAAGGCACGAGTTCACTCGTGCCGCATCAGCCGGCGACCAGGAACGCGGCTTCAGCCGCTGAGATACCCGCTCCGAACCTTCCTGTCACCCCTACCGGAGCCGGATCTCCAGCGACGGCGCCGCCGAGGACCTGCTCTTCGGCTTATGCCCCTACGAAAAGCGCGGCCCTCGTGGCCGCACACGTCTCCCAGAACTTACTCCATTCTCCCGCTCCCCAGAGCAGGGCAAAGTCTAGCTAAGTAGACAAATTGCCCCTTAGTTCTATTTCGGGAAAAGGCATTCCTCTGGCTTCTTAAGTTTTCTCTTGCCTGCTTCCTTTCTGTTAAGTAGACTCCACCTCCAAGTTATCAAGTGAGGCAGGCGTGGCCGGCGAAAAGAAGAAGAACGCTATCAAGCTCACGCTACCCATCGTCAAGCACACCTTATATGACAACCGAGGGTCACTACTCGTCCTATTGTTGATCAGCGCTGTTTTGAGCTTTGTTCCTACCATCAAATCCGACCTGGAATCCTCGCTCATCAGCGAAATTGATGCCGTCCTCCACGGTCGTACACAAGCTTCCAGCCTGCATGACGTGGCAATTACACACTTACACGGCCTTTCGACCCCGGACGATAAGAATGCGGACTGGCCAGAAAAGCTGGCGCGTCTGCTGTTTCCCAAGCTTACCGTCGCATCGGCATTCTTTATCTATCTGCTGATCGCCTTCGCTACTTTCATTCTGGAGGTCGGAGCGTCTTCCTTTAAAACGGGCATAAGTAAGCAGGTATTTTCGGCGATCCGGGGAGCAGGACTGCGAAAAGGACTCGTCACGGACCCGGACCAGTTGCCGGACGTTCCAAACGTGCCCGGCCAATACGCCATGGCCATCCAACAGGGCGCAGCAAACGTCGGGGACACATACGGCTACTTTCTCGATGCCGGCCAGGAATTGTTCGCCCTGGGCACGACGTTGCTCTTGGTGGCTACTCGCAGCCTGGCGTTCGCGGGTTGCTGTCTACTTCTCGTCATGGGCCAGGTTGCGACCAGCATTGTACAGGCGCACCGTCTACAAAGGCAGCGTCAATCTCTTGATAGCAAGCATAACGATCTCCTGGGAAGAACCGACGATATCCTAAGGAAACGGGAGATTATTCTCGCCTATGAGCAACAACACAGGTACAGCAATAAACTGGACCTGATCACTCGCGACTTTGCCAAGATCGAGCGCACGCTGGAGGTAAAAGAACAGGTCTTCCGGGGGTGCTCCGCACTAATCTCCGAATACGGCAAAATGATTATTCTAGTTCTGGCCCTGATTATCACCCTGGGCCTAAGCAAATCTGCGGTTAATAACATTGGCGATGCATATTTCCTAATTTCCATATATGTTCGGATATTCGTTCCGTCTTCTAATCTACTTAACAGATACGATAGCCTGCGACGTTCCGAGTCGACCTCCAATACATTTCTGGGAATTCTGTCTCAGGGCGGGGAAGCGTCCGAAGGGAAACCACATTCAGCGCCCGTGGGCCCGAAGATGAAAAATCTCATGATTGACTTTCGCGACGTCGACTTCAGATATTCGCCGGCAAGACCTTGGGTGCTTCGGAATTGTTCCCTAACTATCCCCGCCAATTCCACCACTTTGGTCGTTGGAAAGTCGGGTTCCGGTAAGACCACGATCGCACGCCTGATCCTGGGATTCTGGACACCGAGCACTGGCCACATTACTGTCGGAGGCAAGGACGTCCTCTCCTACCCGAAGGAGGAGTTGCGGCTACAAATGTCTTATCTCTCGCAGAACGATCACATCGTAGAAGACACAGTGAGAGAAAATCTTTCTTGGGTGTTCGGCAATGGTCCGGCACCCGACAGCCAACTAGTTGAGGCATTGCTACGCGTCGAAATAGTCGAAACAGTAGAAGAAGGAACGAGACTCCTTAACGTTCAAGCCAAGGACCTCTCTATCGGCCAGCAACAACGGCTTTCCATTGCCAGGCTGTTACTCGATGACTCGCCGATTCAGATTCTGGATGAGCCTCTGACGGGGGTTGATGTTTTTACCATTCGCGACCTGCACCCAACCTTAAGCAGCCTCTTCGCAAAGCGCGATCGGACTATTGTTATGTTCAGTCACAGAATCCCATTTGCGGCGTATGCCGACCATGTCATTGTGTTGGGTTCAGAAGCCGTAGTTGAACAGGGCAGCCCCTCGGACCTGCTCAAGAAGCAAGGCGGTACTTTCGCAGAGCTTTATCACGCGGCGCTGGCGGAGTTGAAAAGGACAGATGCTGCATAGCGCGCCGGTACTTAGAAACGCCGCCGAGACTTGCTGAACGCGACTGCAAAGAAACAAAACGGGGCAGCCCACGCCGCCCCGCTTGTTTATTTTCGATTTGCCGAAGCCCGAAGCCCGAAAGCCGAAGCCCGCCTACGTCCCCTCGCTCCACCCCGCCAAATACTCTTCCTGCTCCGGAGTCAGCCGATCGATCTTGATCCCCATCGACTCCAGCTTCAGCTTGGCCACGCGCTTATCGAGTTCATCGGGAACTTTATACACGCGTTTCTCGAGCGTCTTGAAATTCTTCACCATGTACTCGACCGAGAGCGCCTGGTCGGCAAAGCTCATATCCATCACCGACGCGGGATGCCCCTCCGCCGCCGACAGATTGATCAGCCTTCCTTCGCCCAGCAGATTGATCTTGCGCCCATCTTTCAAGGAGTATTCGTCGACGAAAGTGCGCGTCGTCCGCTTCGACGACGACATTTTTTCCAACGCCGGAATATCGATCTCCACGTTGAAGTGTCCGGAGTTCGAAATGATCGCGCCATCTTTCATCAAGTCGAAATGATCTTTAGTCAACACGCTCTTGTTTCCCGTAACCGTGCAGAACACATCGCCGAGCTTCGCCGCTTCCGTCATCGACATCACGCGGAAGCCGTCCATCACNNCGATCGTCGACTGTCCCGTGCCATAGCGATTGTCAAATAAATGCTTTGTGTCGGCGTCGTTGACCGCAACGATGGGAAACTTCAACACGCCTTCCTTCGCCATCGCCCGCAGCCGAATCACGCCCGTCGTCGTCTCTTCCGTTCC
Organism: Acidobacteriaceae bacterium; assembly: GCA_003164855.1. Taxonomy (GTDB): domain Bacteria; phylum Acidobacteriota; class Terriglobia; order Terriglobales; family Acidobacteriaceae; genus Sulfotelmatobacter. The sequence continues at coordinate 10,569 of PLUI01000009.1, read as the reverse complement.
GCCGATCACGCCTTCGAGCGCATCCGTGCGCTTGGTGTGCAGAATCGTCACCAGGTCCGCGCCATCGTCCATCGTGATGTGCGGCTTGTGGTCGATCGCCGCCAGTATGTGCTGGTAATAGGTGTCGTTATCCTCGCCCTTGATGGCGTACACCGGAATGCTCTGATCGCGCACCAGGCTGGCCGAAACGTCATCCTGCGTCGAGAGCGGATTCGACGCGCACAACACCACGTCGGCTCCGCCGTCCCGCAAGCAAATCGCCAGGTTCGCCGTTTCCGCGGTTACGTGCAGGCACGCCGAGATGCGAATCCCCTTCAGCGGCTGGTTCTTGATGAACTCTTTGCGGATAATCTGCAGCACCTTCATGGACTGGTTCGCCCACTCGATGCGCTTTTTGCCCAGTTCGGCCAGTTCCAGGCTCTTGATATCGGAATTAACTTGTGCTGCTGTTGACATACGCCTCCTGTGGCGCTTTCATGCTAGTAAAATTTTGTTGGTTGCGAAGGCAGGTTGATCGTCCGTTACCCAACCAGAATACACGACTCGAGACTAAGATGAGCATACCCAAATACCCTTAAGGGAATGAGACTTTCGGCCCTCACCACACTTGCACTTTCGTGAGTCCGATAGTCCCAGTCAAGCGAAGCAAAATCGGTTGCCATCCCAAATCGTTTGTCATCCCGAGCGAAGCAAAATCGGCTGTCATCCCGAGCGAAGCGAGGGACCTTGGTTCTCAGGGTTCTTGAGCGGTGGCCGACTCCCCGCTTTATCCGCGAGCAGTGGGGCTGTTGCCGAAGCCCGACAGCCGCCGCCCGAAGCCCGCTACTTCCGCGCTCCCACCGGCTCCCGTACGCCCGCATCGCTAGCCAACTTCGCCGCCTTATCCGTTAATTCCCACGTGAAATCCGGATCGCTGCGCCCGAAGTGTCCGTAAGCCGCCGTCTTTTTGTAAATCGGCCGCCGCAAATCCAGAGATTCAATAATCCCCCGCGGCGTCAGCTTGAAATGCGCCCGAATCAAATCCGGAATAATTTCCGGATTTACCTTCTCCGTCCCAAAAGTATCCACTCGCACGCTCACCGGATCGGCCACGCCAATGGCGTACGCCAGTTGCACTTCGCAGCGGTCCGCCAGCTTCGCTGCCACAATGTTCTTCGCAATGTGCCGCGCCATGTAAGCCGCCGAACGGTCCACCTTGGTCGGGTCTTTCCCGCTAAACGCCCCGCCGCCGTGCCGGCCCATCCCGCCATAAGTGTCCACGATGATCTTGCGTCCAGTCAGTCCGGTATCGCCCATCGGCCCGCCAATCACAAATCGTCCCGTGGGATTAATGTGATACTTCGTGTACTCATCGAGCAGATGCGCCGGAATCACCGCCTGAATCACCTGCTTCAAAATCCCGGCGCGCAATTCGTCGTTGGTCACCGTCTCCGCGTGCTGCGTGGAAATCACCACCGCATCCACCCGCACAACATTCCCCTTCGCATCATACTCAACCGTGACCTGCGACTTCCCATCCGGCCGCAGAAAGGGAAGCGTTCCATTCTTCCGCACCTGCGCCAGCCGCATGGTCAACTTGTGCGCCAACGAAATGGGCGTTGGCATCAACTCCTCCGTCTCATTACACGCGAAGCCTATCATCATTCCTTGATCGCCGGCGCCGCCGGTGTCGACGCCCATGGCGATGTCGCCGGATTGTTTGTTGATGCTGGAGATGACGGCGCAGGTGTTGCAGTCGAAGCCGTGGAGGGCGTTGTCGTATCCGATGGACTGGACGGTGCCGCGGACTACGTTTTGGAAATCGACGTAGGCTTTGGTGGTGATTTCTCCGGCGATAACGACGAGGCCGGTGGCGGTGAGAGTTTCGCAGGCGACGCGGCTGAAGGAATCCTCGGCGAGGCAGGCGTCGAGGATGGCGTCGGAAATCTGGTCGGCGATCTTATCGGGATGGCCTTCGGTTACGGATTCGGAAGTAAATAAAATACGATTCTTCGTGTTTAGGGCCAAAATTATTCTCCTTAGAAAATTGCTTCGGACTAAATTGCTTCGGACTTTGGTTGTGCTGAGATTCGCGGACGGGACACGCGGTCGCAATGGTGGTGCGAAAAAACACTCAAAAGAAGTCCAACAGAAGGCTAACAGAGGGTGTGCCCGGACGCAATGGATATTGCCTTAACCGCTTGGTGATCAATCCAATAGCGGAATCGGAATGCTGGATGGAGTGATTTGGGAGTTGGGCGGCGGGGGCGAAGCAGTATGCTGATCAAAGGGTTTAGCGTTTTTGCATTTGATGGGGAGATTTGGATGTCCCAGCCAGTGGTTCTGATCGCGACTCCGTGCTTTGGTGGGGTGGTTACGCAGGGGTACATGTTGTCGGTGATCCGGCTGATGAGCTATGCGAAAACTGCTGGGTTCGAGGTGGCGTTGTCGATGATGGGATACGATGCTCTGATTTCGCGGGCGCGGAGTACGCTGGTGGCGGCGTTTCTGGACAATGCGGCGGCGACGCATCTGCTGTTTGTGGATGCCGATATCAGCTTCGAGCCGGAGCAGGTGGAGCGGTTGCTGAGTATTAATAAGGAGTTTGCGGGGGCGCTGTATCCGCTGAAGTCGATTGACTGGGAGCTGATTCCACAGCGCTGCGTGCGGGGCGGGGAAAATGTGAAGCAGGCGGCGCTCTCTTATGTAGGGACGTTTTGTCCGGAGGCGGAGCGGAGGCAGGAAGGAGATTTTGCTACGGGAATTTATGTGGGTGGAGGGTTTCAGTTGATCCGGCGCGGGGCGATCGAGCGCATGATTGCGGCTTATCCGGAAACGCATTTTAAGAGCGTGCATAGTTTGCCGATGTCGGGGACGAGGAGCGATGTGGTGCAGAGTTCGAATCTGTATGCGCTTTTCGATTGCATTATCGATCCGGAGACGGGGGTTTATTTGAGTGAGGATTATTCTTTTTGTTTACGGTGGCGGAAGATTGGTGGGGAGATTTGGATTGATGGGAAGAGTAAGTTGAGGCATTGCGGGAGTTATGAGTTTGTGGGGGAGTATGGGAGGACGGCATGAAGTCCCGTGCGCGGTGAACCTGCATAATGCAGTTACGGTGTCGCAACAGCGCCTGGGGAAACGTGTGGCCCAGCTTAGGTCCGCTTAGGGGTAACGGTGAAATATAGGGATCCTTCGACTGCGCATGCGGATTCATAAAGCGAATCCGCATGCTTCGCTCAGGATGACAGAACTTCGCATTGGGCCGCCTGCCTGACGGCTTCTACAACGGCTTCTACAATAAGGAAGGAGGAGGACTTATGCAGAAGATTATGCCGTTTTTGTGGTTCGACAAGGAAGCGGAAGAGGCGATGAATTTTTATGTTTCGATTTTCAAGAACTCTAAGGTGGGGAGGGTTACTCGATATGGGGATGCAGGGCCAGGGCCGAAGGGGGCGGTGATGTCCGCGACCTTTCAACTGGAGGGGCAGGAGTTTTTCGCGCTCAATGGTGGTCCGTTGTTTAAGTTTACGGAGGCGATCTCGTTTTTCGTCGACTGTAAGACGCAGCAGGAAGTGGATGAGTTGTGGGAGAAGCTTTCCGAAGGTGGAGAGAAGTCGCGGTGTGGGTGGCTGAAGGATAAGTATGGGTTGTCGTGGCAGATTATTCCGTCGGCTTTGGGGGAGATGTTGGGGGATAAGGATCCGAAGAAAGCGGCGAGAGTGATGCAGGCGATGATGGGGATGGGGAAGATTGAGATTGCGGGGTTGAGGGAGGCTTACGAAAAGGGATGAGCCTCTCGCGGCTGAAAGCCGCTAGTCATTTCCTAGAGGCTTTTATCGCAGCGCTGAAGCGGAAAGCGAGCTCGGTTGTTACGAAAACCGAACAGGGGCTGCGCGAGGCGACTTGCTATGAGGATGCATTTTTCGTAAGGTACGTCCGTCAAGTAGATCGGTCAGGTAGATCGGTCAAGAATGCCCGGAGTAAGAAGAAGAGGAGCAATCCCATGGCTAACCCGATTATTCTCTTGCATGGATACGCCAGCGATGGAGAAGCGTTTTCAACCTTTCGAGATGTGCTGCAACAAAGCGGGAGGGCGGTGACGGACATATTTATCGGAAACTATGTGACGCTCAACAATGAGATCACGGTGGACGATATTGCGGAGGGTTTTAATTACTCGTTGCGGGCGAACAACTTATTTGGCAAGCCTTTCGATGCGATCGTGCATTCGACGGGAATGCTGGTGATGCGGGCGTGGCTGACGGCGCCGAATGCGCTGGTTTCGCGAAAGGGATTGTTGAAACGGCTGATTGCGCTGGCGCCGGCGACGTTTGGGTCGCCCATCGCGGCGAAGGGACGGAGTCTATTGGGACGGATTTTCATAGGCAGCAAGGAGCCGGGGCCGGACTTCTTGGTTTCCGGAAATTTGGTTTTGAGCAATCTGGAGTTAGGCAGCGAATATACCTGGAATCTGGCGCACAAAGACATGATCGACGAGCAGTACTACGGCCCGGACAAGAGCACGCCTTACGTTTTTGTTTTTGACGGGACGAGCGACTATGGAACGCTGGCGGAGATTTTTGATGCCGACGATCAGAAGGGAAGCGACGGAGTGGTGCGGTGGTCGGGTGTAGCGCTGAACACGCGGAAGATCACTCTGGACCTGAGCCATCCGGAAAACCAGGTGCAATGGTCGGACTGGAGCGGCATCGACATACCGATAATTCCGATTGCGGGAGTGAATCATAACCAGATACTGGCCAAGCCTCCGCAAGGATTGGTCGACCTGGTATTAAAGGCGCTCACGGTGGACAGCGAGCAGAGTTTCAAGCAGTTCCATGAGGTGGATGTTGCCAACACGCAAGTCGTCAAAGATGGCAGGGCGAAGATTGACGCAGATCCGTGGCAACAGTTCGTCGTGCATGCGCGCGACAGCCATGGAAACGCTGTGGTCGACTATGCGGTGTCGATTGTTGCTACGCAAGATGGCCAATATCTGGGGGAGTTGGGAAACTTCGAAGAGGATGTTCATCCGTTTGCCGCAGATCCGAGTTATCGGTGCTTCCATGTGAATTTGAAGGACTATGAGCAGAATCTACAGGGGAAGAAACTCGCCATTCGCATCGTGGCTTCGACGGGAACGGATATGGTGGGATACCAGGGATATGGGTCGGGTTACACCACGGGCTTGGAGCCGACGATTGGGCCGGTGGACATTGACATATCCAGATATCAAGATCAGAACCCGGGGCAGCCGAGTTTATTTTGTCCGTTCACTACGACTTTGGTTGAAATCATTTTGAACCGCGCACCGATGCCGCAGACCGGTAAGACTACTTTGGAGATTTTTGGGTTCATTGGCGCGCAGGGCACCTAGGAGCCGCCGGCTGATGACAATAAATAGGCAGAAAAAATAGGCTGGAGGAAACCCGCATCGCACATCGTGGTTAGCCGCGAAGGGCACGATTTTTACGTCGTGCTTTATTGACGATCTGGTCTGCGGCCGTTAACGACTACTACCCATCTCATAAATGCCTCGTATCCTTTCGCCGGCGCCGCTCGCTCTCCTTTTTGATTTCGCTCAAATCCGCAACCGGCCGTATCTCATTCGTTCCTAACTTCATGCCTGGATGCTGCGAGATAAGCTGAATGGCATGATTGAGGTCTCGCGCCTCAAGGATGAGAAGGCCGGCGAGCTGTTCCTTGGTTTCCGCATAAGGGCCGTCGGTCGTCGCGACTTTGCCGTTTTTCCAGTACAGGGTCACGGCGGTCTCCGGAGGCTGAAGAGGTACTTCGGCAGCAACATGTCCGTTGGCGCGCAGACGCTCGTTGTACTCAAAGCATTCGTCGAACGTTGCGTTTCGCTCGTCCTCGGTCATCCCTTCGAATTTTCCTGGCTCCATGTATCCCAAACAGATGTATTTCATTCATTCCTCCTTGTTTCCTGTGACTCCTTGTTTGCGGTAACTCAGAGCCGTAGCTCATCAATGTCCTATCAGATATCTGTTATCAGATAGTCGTTCGGGAGACCGGGAATCGACAGCTACTCCATTTTTTTACTTCAACTGCTTGGAATCTTGTCCAACCGGGGGTGGAAGAAGGCAATCTCGAGAATGGGACGGTTCGCAGAGCTTCGGGGAGAACTGAGATGGCAGTTATTGTTCAAACGGTGCCAAGGGTGGGAAACCTCAATGTACAATCCTTGCACTTTTCGAAGTCAAAAAGGAAATTCTGAATTTAAGGAGTGCAAATGAGCTATTCAAGTCTCGCGCTGGCGGCGCTTGGTGGCACGGTCGCGTATTTTGCCTTTGGCTTTTTATTGTTTTGGCTGGTCCCAGCTCTTATCAATGAATCCCGCAAGTACCCAGCCGTATTCCGAGATAAGGACAAAATGATGGCTGTTATGCCGATTGGAATGGTCGCAACTTTGGTAGCGATCCTGGTTGTCGCGATGATTTTCGCAACGATACATCGGGGCGGATCGGGCATCGCGGAAGGTGCGCGCCTGGGCGTTCTCATTGGCATTTTCGTGGTTTGCGCATTTGTGCTGCACAACTACGTGAACCTGAACATCGGGCTGAAACTCGCTCTGGGACAGGCTGGGGCTTACGTCGTCCAGTGGACTGTCGTCGGCATAGTCATCGGTCTTATTTACAAACCCCTCGCTACACCGTAATCGTTCGTGGTACCCGCCCTTCGCCAAGAACGCGAAGAGCCTGCCCTGGGCGCAGTCGAAGGGACGGGGCAACCCACTGTGTTGGTGATGCCAGCAAGATCAAAAGCCTGGGCCACCCGCCGATTACTGCGATGCAATTCATGGCTGCGTCGCAGGCTTCGCGGTGAAGATGCCCTTGAAGCTTTGGCGGTACTGAACGAAGACCAGTACCCACAGTACAGAGGCCACCAGAGCCAGAGGAATGCTCGCCGGCGCAAGCGTCAGGTGAAACGCTAGGATGTTGTAGAGCTCCGCCGCCAACACTGTCAGCGCAAGTGGCACGAAGTAGCCGGAGAGCAGCAGCAGTCCGCCAAGAACCTGCAGAGCGAAAAAGAAGGCGGCAAAGTGCGATGCGCTGACGGCAACAAGGAACTGGAGTGCCAGTGGATTCGCCGGGGGCGGCTGGTGGATGAAGTTGAGAAATCCATTCAGCCCAAAGACCGTAAAGGTCAGGCCCAGCAGGTAGCGAGCAACAATTGAAGTAATTCTCATGCGTGTCCTCTCTAGAAGGTCTGCGCGCGCGTCTGCACGGACTGAAGATGCGGCGGGTCGCCCACCTTCAACGACTCTTGCGTGCACCATTCCCACTGAGGGTGCCGCATCCTTGCATTTTTTGCAAGAGCCTGCCTCAAGGGTCCGGTCACGAGGGCGCGGTTTCAAACGCGGTAACGACAGCGTAGAATTTGTGCCAATTCCACGGAGAGCGAAAAACAATGCGCCGGTACCATCACATCGGAATTCCCACTACTGAAGCGAAGCCTGGCGAGACCCACTTGAAACACCTGAAACTCTTTGTCGTCAGCCACGAGAAAAGCGAATTTGGCGTGGAGTGGATGCGTTTCGAAGCGGACGCGGCGGTCCCTGATCTCGTCCGGCAAGTTCCGCACGTCGCGTTTGAAGTGGCTGATCTCGCCTCCGAGCTTGCTGGCCGCGAAATCCTGATNNCCCATCGAACTGCTCGAATTCACCGACCCCAACCATCCTGCCCGCCGCCAGCAATGCAGGATGCTCATATAAACACCCTCCATCCAAAGCACCTCTTAGAGCGAAGGCAAGCACTTGACACCGGGCCACCCCGCCGAGTCTTTTCACTCTACCCAGCCCGTCCGATCGGGTGTAGAGTTCTTGAGCCCGCCGAAGTCCGAAGTAAGGAAGGGAGACTCTAATGCAAGTCACCGAGGCAACCAAACCCTCATCGTTCGCCGCGCTCTTATCTATTCAAACCCCCATTCACACCCCGATCCACATCCTCATTCTGGCACTCATTCTGGCCCTTGCGATTCCTTCGACTGCCCAGACCTTCATCTCACTGCACAGCTTTGTCGGCACAGACGGCAGCAACCCCTATGCGGGGCTGATCCAGAGTACGAGTGGGAAGTTGTTTGGGACCACTTCGGCCGGCGGCGCTTTTAGCGGCGGCACGGTTTTCACGGTCACCACCGGAGGAACGGTTGCGTCCCTCTACAGCTTTTGCAAGCTGGCCAGTTGTGCCGACGGCACCGACCCCAGAAGCCCGCTGGTGCAGGCCACGAACGGAAAGTTCTATGGTGTGACGTTCGGCGGCGGTCCCTTCGACAGCTTCGGAACCATCTACCAGATCACCAACAGCGGCACTCTGACCACGCTCTACACCTTCTGCCAACTGAGCGAGTGCACCGACGGCGATGTTCCCTATGGAGGCATGGTGCAGGCGCTCAACGGCCTGCTGTACGGAACCACCTACGGCGGCGGAGCGCACGCTGGGGGCACGGTCTTTTCTATCAAGACCACGGGAGGCACTCCCGCGATCCTGTACTCGTTCTGCGAGCTAAGTGACTGCGCCGACGGCAGCGCTCCGCAAGCGACCTTGATTCAGGGCACGGACAACAATTTTTACGGCTCAACGTATTACGGCGGCGAATTCACTTACTACGGCAATGTCTTCAAGGTCAGCGCAGCCGGAGCCTTCACCTCACTGCACAGTTTCGACGGCACCGACGGCGACGAGCCCATCGGCGGACTGACCCAGGCCATCGACGGAAATTATTACGGGACAACCCAGGTCGACGGCGTGAATGGCTATGGCACCGTCTACAAAATCACTTCCGGCGGCACGCTGACCACGCTCTACAATTTCTGCGTGTCGAGCACTTGTCCAGACGGCTCATTCCCCGAAGACCCGCTGGTGCAGGGCACCGACGGGAACCTTTACGGAACCACGTTTTCCGGCGGCGCCTTCGGCAAAGGCACCATCTTCAGCATCACCACCGCGGGCGTGCTCACTACGCTGCACAGCTTCGACAACACTGATGGCGGCCAGCCCTGGGCCGGGATGGTGCAGGACACGAACGGCACGTTCTACGGGACCACCTACAGCGGCGGCACCAGCAATTTGGGCACGGTCTACAGCCTGTCGATGGACCTAAAGCCGTTTATCAAAATCAATCCCCCTGCAGCCAAAGTCGGCGCAACCGTGACCATTCTTGGCACCAACCTGTCCGGCGCGACCAAGGTCACCTTCGGCACTCTTGCCGCCATGTCGTTCAAGATAGTGTCGAGTTCGGAAATTACAGCCGTCGTTCCCGCGATCACAAAGAACGTCAAAGTTACAGTTACCGCTCCCAGCGGCACCTACTCCACCTACCCGCTGTTTCGCCTGGTCAAGTAGGCGGGTGACCCACATCTCCACTCGCGACGCATCCCTTAACTAGGCTGGATGCCCCACCGTGGCAGTTTCACGGGTGGGCCGCGATGCCGATGGGATCATGAGATTTTGCGGATGTGAAGCTCCGCTTGTCGGGTTTCATTGACTAGAACCAGGCCGCGCTCCCCATAGGCGTAATGGCGGAAGCTGCGGGGGTTGTCTGTCACTGTTTCAAGTAACGAAGCGCAACACTTCCTGATTTAAAAATCTTTGACTCAACGAGTTTTAATCGGCGTTTCTCGGGCAGGTTGACACCTTCAAACAACCGTCTCCCTTTCCCAGCAATGATTGGCGTAACGACAAAACGATATTCATCAATCAGGCCGAGCTCCGTTAGTTGTGAAGGAATATCTACACCGCCAACCAAAATATCTTTGCCTGGTTCTTGCTTCAATTTAAGTATTTCATCGCGAAGGTTTGAGCGAACGATTTTCGTATTTTTATCTCCAGCGCTGGCCAATGATCGTGAAAAAACAACCTTCTTCTTGGAGACAAAGGCTTGAGCAAATTCGATATCCGCTTTTGTCTCGGACTGGCTTTTTGCGATATCAGGCCAATAAGGAACCATCAATTGATAGGTTTTACGCCCAAAGACGAGCAGGTCAACCTCTCGCAGAAGCTGCGTAAAATATTCATGTGTTTCTTCATCGGGATTGAATTTGGTGTGGTCGCAGCAGCCATCCAGGGTAATGTTGATTGCGTAGATTACATTTCTCATCTGATTGTCCTGACCCCTTACCGGCGCTCATGAGGCTTTGAAGCCTTGGCGCGTGGCCCACCTTTACGATCTTTGCGCGCACCGTTCCCCCTGAGGGTGCCCCACTGTGTGGGTGATGCCAGCGAGATCAAGAGCCTGGGCCACCCGCCGTCGCGAAATCGACAAAGCGCGCAGAATTTACTACTGCCGCATCTCAGCGGCCACGTCGTCGCCGAACTTCTCCTGGATATACTTTTGGGTCTCGGGATCGAAGTCGGTCATGTCAAACATCCGGCGAACTTCGACCATTTCGTTATCCTTTCCGGGGATGCGCGCGGCCCATTCCAGCGCCTCTTCGCGCGACTTCACCTGGATGATCCAGTAGCCGCCCACCACTTCCTTGGCTTCGGTAAAGGGACCGTCGGTCACTTTCGATTTTCCGCCCTTGAAGGTGACGCGCGCGCTCATCGTCGCGGGCGGGGTCAGCCCGTC
>PLUI01000170.1:132-17303 GCA_003164855.1 Acidobacteriaceae bacterium | reverse complement strand
GACTTCCAGGAGGGGTCAGTAATCTCGAGTAAGTTGCCGCATGCCAGGCAGCGAAAATCCTGAGCGGCATTTGTGGTGATCGAGGCGCAGCCGATGCAGCGGAAGCTGAAAGTGGCCTTGGACTGGCTGTGTGAAGAACCTCGATCAGACGTGGCGGAGAGCGGCATCGGCATGAAGTAGCCGGCTATTTCTCGCCGCGCAGATATTGGTCGGTTTTGTTGATCCAGTCGGCGCGCGGAGGACTGAAAACGTCGAGGTCCACCGTATCTTCGAGCGCTTCGGCCTTGTGCGGCATGTGCGCCGGGATGCAGAGAACTTCTCCGGCATGCACGACAATTTCCTGGCCGTCGATCCAGAACTTTAGCGCGCCATCCAAAATGTAGGTGAGTTGTTCGTTGTGATGGCTGTGCTCGGGAACAATACATCCTTTTTTCAGCAGCACTCGCGCCAGCATAATTTCCTGGCCCACAACGAATTGGCGCTGCAGGAGCGGGTTCAGATCCTCGAGTGGAATCCTGTGCCAGGGGATGTACTGCAGTTGTGTCTTGGTAGCGGCGTGTTTAGCGACGGCGCGTTGCGCACGAGAATGAGGCTTCGTGTTCTGTGTTTTGGTTTTCCCCGTTCTACGGGACGGCTTGGTTTTGATTTTTTTCGCCATGATTAGTGAACCCTGCCTTCGTACAACTTTACCGCATTGTCATGCAGGTAACCGTGGGCCAGTTCGAGAGCCCGGGCTTCGCTGACTTCATTTTCCGAGATCATCTCGGCGAGCGCCGCAGCCAGCGCCATGCGTGAGGACTGCACGCCAAGCCAGTAGCTTTCTTCCGCGCCCAGGACTTCATTGTAAGGGAAAGCGTCCGTACCGAAAGTGATCTTATCGGGGAAAGTTTCCAGCCACATCTTCAAGGTGTCTTTGAAAGCCGACGGATATTGCACGATCTCTCCCAACGAGGAATCGAGATAAACGTTTTTCATCGAGGTGAGCCAGATGGCCTCGCGTTCTAGCGGATAGCCGCCATGCAGCATGACGAAAGTTGTGCCGCGATAGCGCGGGTCGCGCAGCACGCTTTCAAAATTCATAATGTTGCTCTGCGAAATACTAAAGTAATCGCCGATGCAGGCTGCGGAATGAATATGCACGGGAAGATGCAAGCGTCCGCCTTCCAGAATGAGATAGCGAAAAATGTAGTCTTGAAACGTTCGGTAGTCTTTTTCGCTGGGAATGCCGCCGGTGACGTAACGCTGGTAAAGGTCTGCGGCTTGATCGCGTGTGGGATCGCCGAACGTGGTAGGCCGGAAGTAGGCCACTTCAAACTTCATGGCGATGCCGCCCTTGCTCCGATTGTCTTCCAGCACCCGGCTGATGAATTTCAGATATCCATCGAAATCGGCGGGGAGTTTCGTGACGTTCTCCTGCTGCATCCAGCGGTGCAGCATTTTTTCTTGTAGCGGGATGTAGACTTCTTCGTCCGGATTGCGCCCGGCTTCACGCAGGTTATTAAACGGCCACATAAATGAGTCGACGAAGAACACCCAGGGAAAGCGTTTGGGATCGAGATAATCCGCCATCATGGCGCGATTGGCTGCGGAGCTCTCGGTGTTGAGCTTGTCGAGGATCATGTTGAAGTAGGCCGTCCCCGGATATTGCTTCTTCAGCTCAGTTTTTTTCTCGACCAGCCATTTGGCATGTTCCGGCAACAGATCGCTGTACGGATATCCAAATAGAGCTTTGGCCGCGGCGATCAGTTCGGGATTGTCGTCGCGCGTGCGCAAGGCGGCGCTAAAGTTGGGGGGCACGGCCATGGCGTCGACATCGGGATCGTCGGAAAAACCCGGGTGAGCATGATGGTCGAAGGCCGGAATCTTATCAATCTGCGGGAGAAGTCGTTGGTAAATCTGCTGAACGTCCGGGCCGGGAAAAGGACGGGCTTGTGCTGCTGCAAAAGTTGCTGGGAGGGCGATGACGCACAGCAGGAAACTGCGCAAGACTCTAGATGCCAATTTCATATTTGCCTCGGGGCTGAAGCCCAATCATTCCGGCTGTCTAATGGCTGCACTGGATTGCCGCGCCACGTAAAATCAATCGCGTTATCTTAGAGTTTGCCGACTATTTCTCCTCCAGAGTTCGCTGCCACGCTGTGGAAACTTTCATGATGCGTGCCACGGCCTCCCGCAAATTCTCCACAGACGATGCAAAGGAGAAGCGCACGAAATGCTCGCCTGACGGTCCGAACGCGCCTCCGGCAATGGCTGCGACGCCGGCATCTTCCAGCAAAATGCGGGAAACTTCTTCGGCGCTGGCGCCGGTTCCGCGAATATCGACCCAGGCATAAAAGGCTCCAGCGGGAGGTTCGCAGTGAAATCCTGGAACCTGATTGAGGTCGTGAACGAACTGTGCCCTGCGGCGGGCGAATTCGGAGACCATACGCGGAGTATTTCCCTCGCGGTCACGCAGCGCGTCGATGGCGGCGTATTGGGTAAATTCCGCCACGCAGGTATAGCTATTGATCGCCAGCAAAGCGAGTGCAGCGGCCACTTCCGGCGGCGCGACGGTGTAGCCCAGCCGCCATCCGGTCATCGCGAAACTTTTCGAGAAGCCGTCAATGATCAGAGTGCGCTGTTTCATCCCGGCATAACGCAGCATGGAGAGATACTCGCCGCCGTAGATGATGCGCGCGTAGATTTCATCGGAGAGAACCCAGAGGTCGTGCTTGACGGCCAGTTCGGCCAGGCCTCGCTGCACCTCGTCCATGTAAACCGTGCCGGTTGGATTGCCTGGAGAGTTAGTGATGAGCATCCGAGTGCGGCGTGTGATCCGGGACGCGATTTCAGCCAGGTCGGGTTGAAAATGGTGGCGAGGCGACAGTTCGAAGGGGACGGGCACAGCACCGAGTCCAAGTGTGATGGATGGATAACCGGGAAAACCCGGATCGGGATAGAGAACTTCGTCGCCCGGTTCAAGCAGCGCCATCATGGCGAAAAACAGCGCAGCCTTGCAGCCGGGCGCGATCACGATGTTGTCGGCGGAAACGCCGATACTGCGGGTGCGCTGTAAATAAGTAGCGATCTCTTCGCGCAGAGCGGGAACTCCAGCCACCGCGCAGTAACGATCCTTGCCATCGGCGAGCGCCTTGGCGACGGACTCGACAACCGAGGGACCAGGATGAAAATCAGGCTCGCCCAGTTCGAGATGAATAATAGAGCGGCCCAGCCGCTCGAGTTCCTTGGCACGAGCAAACACTGACAGCGCGCCTTCGCCGCTCATAACCGACATGCGGGATGCTATCGATCGCATTGCACTCTCCAAACTCACCAGCAACGTCTATAACCCTTTATACATGCCGCCATCGACGAGGATAGTTTGGCCGGTGATGTAGGAAGCGGACTCAGAGGCCAGCCAAACAATGGTCTCGGCAACTTCGCGGGGCTCGCCTAAGCGTTTAAGCGGCGCGTCGGCGGCCCAACCGTCGAAAATTTCCTGCTCCGTCTTTCCCGACGCAGAAGAGCGCGATACGGCCAACTCTTTCAGGCGATCGGTAGCGGTGAAGCCGGGGCCGACGTTGTTCACCAGGATTCCGTCTTTACCGAATTCATTGGCCAGACTTTTTACCAGCCCGACTACCCCGGCCCGCACGGCATTCGATAGCACGAGATCCGTTACCGGCTGTTTGGTTGTAATCGAAGTAATGGTGATGATGCGGCCCCAGCGTTTGCGCTGCATGTGCGGAATTACATCTCGCGCGAAATATACGGTGCTAAGAAAGTTCAGTTCGAGGGCACGCTGCCAATCCTCGAGGGTCGCGGCGAGAAATCCTTTGGCGGGCGGGCCGCCGGCGTTGGTGACGCAGACATCGATGCCGCCGAATTTGTTCGCAACGGAAGCGACGAAACGGCTCACGGCCGAAGCGTTGGTTACGTCAAAAGCTTCGGCAAGAACATCCACATTATGGCGCTTTCGGATCTTCTCCGCCGCGGCCTGCAGAGTCTGCTGATTGCGCGCGCACATGGCGACGCGGCAACCTTCGGCGGCGAAGGCCTCGGCCGTGGCGCGACCGATCCCTTGGCTGGAGGCCGCAACGAGAGCGACACGATCTTTCAGGCCTAGATTCATGAATGAGGAATTATAAATGGTTGGCAGCGGCCGGCTTCACTTGCCGGAGTTCCCGCACACAATTAATCTGATAGCAGCGAGGCGTCCATGAAAAAGCACTCTTCTCAACACTCCGAGACCAAGGCCGTGCGCGGAGCGACGGACCTGAACAGGAAAAATGGTCCGCTGTCTACTCCGATCTATCAGACTTCCACTTTCGAAGTCACGGATAACGACGAGCAATTACGGACTACCGGCAGCGACCACTTTTATACGCGGTACGGCAATCCAACCAATACGGTTGCGGAAAAAACGGTTGCGGCATTGGAGGGGGTCGATGCCGCGCTGACTTTTTCCTCGGGCATGGGAGCGATCACGACGACACTCATGGCGCTGCTGAAGGGCGGCGACCATGTGGTCGCGCAGCGCGATATCTACGGCGGCGTTAACAAGTTTTTATCGCAATGGCTGCCGAAGATGGGCATCGAAACCACGTTTGTGGATACGACGGAGTACGAGCAGCACGCGCGGGCGATCCGTCCTAACACGAAGTTGCTCTATCTGGAGTCACCGACCAACCCGACGTTACGCGTGGTCGACTTCAAGAAAGTGGCGGAGCTGGCGAAGCAGAATAAATTGATCAGCATGATCGACTCGACCTTCGGCACGCCGATCAATCAGCGTCCGGCGGAATTCGGTATCGATCTCATCATGCATTCGGGGACGAAATATCTCGGCGGGCATTCCGACCTGATCTGCGGCGTGGTGGCTGGACGCCAGGAATTGATCGACAAGATCTGGGAGACGCGGACGACGCTGGGCAATTGCATGGATCCACATGCCTCGTGGGCGCTGGTGCGCGGGATGAAGACGCTGGCGGTTCGCGTGGTCCGGCAGAATGAGAACGCGCAGCGGGTAGCCGTATTTTTATCCGAACATGCCAAGGTGAGGCGCGTGCACTATCCGTTTCTGAAAAGCCATCCGCAATATGCGCTGGCGCGCGAGCAGATGAAGGGCGGCGGGGGCATGGTCAGCTTTGAGGTCGAGGGCAGCGGCGAGGACGCTCGTCGACTGAGCGAGGCGATGCGCTTATTCACGCTGGCGCCGAGCCTGGGTGGAGTCGAGTCGCTGGTGTCCATTCCGGTGCTAACCTCGCACCTCACAGTTCCACCCGAAGAACGGCGGAGGATTGGCATAACGGAGCAGATGATCCGGCTCTCGGTGGGCATTGAGAATGCGGACGATCTGGTCGCTGACCTGGAGCACGCGCTGGAAGCCGTGTCCGCGCGGCAGCAGGTGCCAGTGGGTTGAACACTCTGCTTCTTACTGATTGAGTTCAAGCATCGACTCCGGCCTGAAAAAATCCCGGCCTTTTGGGCCGGGATATTTTTGGGGCGTTCTTGGCTTAGGAACTAGAAGAGAAACTTCAGCGCGAACTGCAGGACGCGCGCTTCATGCACTCCGCCGGCGTACAGGAAGTTAGCGGTGGGAGGAGCGGTAAACACGTTGGTGCCCGAGCCGTTGATGTTAGCTCCGGCACCTGCCTGGCCCGCGATCGGGGCCCACTCAGTGTGATTAAAAACGTTGAATGCCTCAGCGCGGAATTCAATGGCGGCGCTCTCCTTGATTGCAAAATGCTTGAAGACCGCCATATCAAAGTTGATGAAGTCCGGATTGCTGAGACTGTTTCTGCCGGAGTCTCCAAATGTTAACGCCGTCGGCGTTGCATAGGCCCCCTGGTTGTAATACTGCCGGCCGTATTGGTTTACTGGGTGCGGAGTAACTTTGGGATTGCTGACGAGATCGGCATAGGAGTCGGAGCCATCTCCGTTTCCAACGCCAGCATTATCAATGGCGTTGTAGATGATGCTGAAAGGCGAACCCGTGGCGAAGCTGGTGATACCGGAGAACTGCCATCCGCCCAGCAGACTATGGCTGAGACCACCATTTCTGAACACCGGAATGTCCCAAATATAGCTTGCATTGAAGATATGCCGTTCATCGAAATTCGAGCTCGCGCGGTTGGCTGCCGGAGCGTAGGTATTGGTGAAACTACCGTCAAAGCGATCGGATGAATCATCGATCGAATGGCTATAGGTGTAAGCGAAGTCCAACTCCAGGCCGCCGACGCTGCGCCGGACCAATGCTTGCAGGGCGTTGTAGTTTGAGGAAGAGGCGGTCTGTAGGTTCGAGATGTCACCGTAGCCCGGATAGGGACGGAAAGGGTCGGCACCGGCGGGGACGCAGCCGGCGGCGATGGCTACGTTAACTGCTGGCCCCGATGGGGGACCGCCGTTAACACCGGGAACATAGGGGATTGGTACGCCGCTAGGCGTGGTGGCGTTGGTCGGAACGTCATAGTTGTCCAGTGTCCCGCTGCACTCGGCTCCGGTATAGGTCTCACCCTGCTTGTATGGATTTTGCGACGCGGGGGTGGGCAGAATCTGGTTGAGATCGGTGAGGCGCGTAAGATGGGTGCCTTTACTTCCCACATAGGAGATCGAGGCGACTGTGCTGTGGGCGATTTCGTGCTGAATATCTAAGTGCCACTGCTGCATGTAAGGCCACTGGGCCTTGGTGGGGATGGCAGTGACACCCAACGGGAGTTGAGCGCCAGCAGTGCCGGTTCCAATATTGGGATATCCGGTTATGCTGTATTGCTGTGCCGCATACGCCAGTGGGGGAGAGTTCTCCAAGGACTCGGTGTTGGCCTCGTTGCCATTTCCATGCTCGTAGAACATACCGTATCCCCCGCGAATCGCGGTCCTTCCGTTTCCGAATGGATCCCAGGCAAAGCCGACGCGGGGAGCGGGATTGAACAGGTGACCCGTCATGCAACCCACGGGGACGCCCGGCGTCACACCGCACTGGACGATGCCGTTGGGCAAGTTCGTCACGGTCGGAAGTCCGTTGTTAATCGTGAGATTCGTGGCGATGTCGGTGTTGGGATCGACGGTGGTCTGGCCGGCAACGTAATGTGCAGGATCGAAGTTGAAGGCCTGGTGTTCTTTCTCGCGATAGGTGCCGAACAAGCTCACGCGCACGCCCAGGTTGAGCGTCAACCGACTGGTAACGCGCCAGTCGTCCTGAAAGTAGGGCTCAAGCATTTTGTAGCGGTTGTAGTACTTGAT
The DNA here is from genome assembly GCA_003164855.1 of Acidobacteriaceae bacterium. Lineage (GTDB taxonomy): Bacteria > Acidobacteriota > Terriglobia > Terriglobales > Acidobacteriaceae > Sulfotelmatobacter. Next base: position 10,082 of record PLUI01000170.1, on the reverse strand, counting down.
GGTTGTGTTTTGCTGTCCAAAGGAGCAGATATCGCCAAGCAGGAGATCGGCAAACGGATTCCCCGTGGTAGGCGCGGTGGCTGGGCAGCCCGGATTGAATGTGATGTAGCCGGGGTAGGAGCCCTCAGCCAGTTCTCCGCCGAGTTCGTTCTTCTCGACCGCCTGGAAGTACGCTCCTGCCTGTAAATTGTGTTTGCCAATCAGTTTGTTGAGATTGTCCCTGAGGCTGTAGGTCGGGTTGGAGTTGTACGGGCCATTCGGGATATAGCCGGGGTCCTCGCCGAAGTTGCCGTAAATGCCAGAGGGGTCCAGCAAGTTGATGCCGGGCATGACTCCGCGATCCGCGCCAGGGAAGATTGAACCGAACGTCGTGCCGGAAGGCCTCTGCCAATTTCCCAAGTCGGTGAGGCCGATGTGGTCGGTGGTGTAGCTGAATACGAATTCATTCAGCAAAGTGGGCGTGAAGGTCGATGACAGGCGGGCCAACATGCTGATGCCAGGTCCGGTAAAGGCTGTCTGGACGGTGGGAAAGTTGCCGGTATTCGTCCACAAAGGAACCTGATTCACGGTATCCCAGGAGTCGTGGATGTAATGGAAACTGACACGCTCCTTGTCGGTAATGTTGTGGTCGAGCCGGAGCAGTTCCTGGCGCCAGTTGGTGGGCTGGGAAGTGACTTCGTAAAACGTAGCCTGGCCCGGAATGAGGGGATTGGCGAAGGAAGTAGTAGGAGGAGGAATAAGCGACAGCAGGGCGTTCACATTCGGGTCGCCGGGATTAACCGGCACTTGGTTTCCTGGATACGGAACCCCACTGGGCTGGAGAGGACAGTCCGCGGGATAAGGCGCGACAGGAGCTGCACCGCAAATATCGGTGAAATTTCCGCTGCGCTCCGCAACTGTGGGCACAAGCTGGTCGAAGGTATAGGGAACGCGGTCGCGGCGCCACTCCTGCGACCAGAAGAAGAAAGTCTTGGTTTTGCTCTGGTTGTAAACTCCCGGGATATACGCGGGGCCACCAACGGTGTAGCCAAAGTCATTTTTGTGATAGGGAGGAGCGACGCCGTCCTGGAGGAACGAGGGCGAATTGAACATGTTGTTGCGCACGAATTCGTAGGCGTCACCGTGGAATTTGTTGGTTCCCGACTTCGTCTCCACTTCGATGGTGCCGGAGCCGTTCTTGCCATATTGCGCGCCGTAGTTGGAGGTTAGGACCTTGAATTCGCCAATCGCGTCGACGCTGGGAGTCACGTTCAGCGTGCCGTTGCTGCCATTGTCGAGGTTATCGCCGCCATCGAGCTCCCAGTTGTTGTATTCGACGCGGCCGCCGTTGACGCTGAATTGGGTATTGGCGGTAACGCCGACCCCGCCCTCGTCGGCGCCCGTCTGGTTGCTAACTCCGGGAACGAGCGTCACCAACTGTTTGAAATCTCGGCCATTTAATTCGAGCTGAGTGATTTCCTTGCCCGTTACCGTGCCCCCGAGATCGGACGATTGAGTCTCGACTTGAGCGACCGACGCGCCTTCGACTAAAACCTCAGTGGTGGCGGCACCGACTTCGAGAGCGACATTTACCCGCGCTTTTTCCCCGACATTCAGAGCCACGCCTTTGGCTTCGTACTTCTTGAAGCCTGTCGAAGTGACGGTCAGGTCATAGCTGCCGATGGGCAGCGACGCAAAAAGGAAATCGCCGCTGCCGTTGGTCGCCGCCTTACGGCTAATTCCCTGCGCCGCGTTAAGAACCGCGACTTGAGCGTTGGGGATCGCGGCACCGCTGGAATCGGTGACGGTGCCGGTGAGGGAGGCGGTATCCTGCCCCCAAGCTGCAGCACAGAGAGTGACCACAAGCAACAGGATTCGCACCCACACTCGATTAGATTTCATGGTAGAGTTTCTCCCCAAGCTCATACGAATTGCGCTCGCACTGCATTTGTCTTACCCGGTTCTGCAGCGGTGGCTCGAACGTCCCGGCTCCGGCCGACCGGCCCAAAGCCCGCAGACGGTTTATTAAAACGTATGAATAGTGCTTTTATTGAGCATCCGATGTCAAGAAAAAAAGCGTTTTGCCCGCCTTGGATCGCGCAACGTCGTCCTTTTCCGGGGTGCGATTCCTCCTTACAGAAGACTCCGGGTCGATTCCCGGACTACTAATTCCGGGGCCACTTTGCGATGGTGAGCGCCCACCTCGCGTTTTTCCAGCACCGACTTGATCCCCTCGATGACTATATCCACCGCTCCCGCACCCATGGCTTCCATGGGCTGGCGGACGGTGGTGAGCGGAGGCGTGCAGAGACCCGATGCGGCAACATCATCGAAGCCGATCACCGAGCAGTGCTCCGGCACGCGCATACCGCCCTTGCTAAGCGCCCGGATTGCGCCGAAAGCGGTCATGTCGTCGAAGGCTAGAATCGCTGTGAACCCGCGCTTCTGTTTGATCAGATCTTCCGTCAGCTTCTGGCCCGCCTCGAAGCTGGAAAGCGGATCGCGCGATTCCGGCAAGTCGACGATCAGCCGCGAATCGAGCTCCAGGCCGCACGCTTTGGCGTAGTTGCGCACGCCTCGCCAACGCGGCGAACTGTCCCCCAAAGTCTTGGGGCCGCGGATAAAGGCGATTTTGCGATGGCCCAGCGAATACAGATATTCGAGCGCGAGGTAGCCGCCAATTTCGTTGTCGACGATCACCGAACTCATCGAGTCCCCTTTGAGTTCGCAGCCGATGATGGCGGTAGGAATGCTGCTCTTCTCCAGATCGGCCAGCAAATTGATATCGAGAAAAAGCCAGTTGGCCAGCACGACCAGGCCCTCGATGCGGCGGTCGAGCAACATCTCGAGATAGCGCTCGAAGCGGCTGCGCTCGTTGTGTACGTCGGTAAGAATGGGCAGGTAGGAGGCTTGATAGAGAGTATTCTCGATTCCTCGCAACACCAGCGTGCAGTAAGGATCGGTCATGTCAAACACCATGACGCCAACCGTGTGGCTGCGTTTGCTGCGCAGGGAGCGGGCAAACTGGTTGGGACGATATCCAAGTTTTTCGGCGGCGCGCTCGATACGCTTCTTGGTAACCAGCGGTATATAGCGCGCCAGTGGAGCGTCATTCAGCACAATCGAAACTGTGGTCGAGGAGAAGCCGCTCTCCTTCGCTACATCACGAATCGTAACCATCGCGGAGTTGCCCTTGGCGTGGCGCACTTGCAAAATTTCTGAACCCATCCCGCCCGCTTGAATTTACAGCGGAGGTTGGCGGACACTACAGCAGAGAGTACGACGAGTGTCAAGCGCGCACCTACGATTGGGAGTTTTTGCCGGCCTCCTGCTGAGCTGCGCGGCGGCGGCACTGTCGCCGCAAACGCCCTCCCAACAGGGGACATCCAATCCTCGAAATGCCGCACCAGCAGCCTCTTCTAGCGCGGCTGCGGACCCGGCACAACTTTTTCTCGCCGGGCAGGATGCGCTCAACGGAGGACGGCTGGACGAGGCGGAGCGCGACTTTCGGCAGGTGCTGGCTGCGAATCCGCAAGTCGGCGGGGCTTACGCGAACCTAGGCGTGGTCTACATGAGGCGCAAGCAATGGTCCAAAGCTTTGGAGACGCTGCGCCAGGCGGAACATTTGATGCCGCAAGTGGCGGGAATCCGGCTGAACATCGGCCTGGCCTATTTTCGCCAAAATGAATTTCTGAAAGCTATACCTCCTTTTGAATCGGTGGTGCGGGATGAACCAGACGCTCAGCAGCCCCGGCACCTGCTGGGACTTTGCTATTTTTTCGCGGAACGTTGGGCGGACGCAGCTAACACACTCGAACCTCTTTGGTCGCAGGAGTCCGCGCAGTTGAGCTACCTGTACGTGCTTTCGATCGCCGCCCATCGGGCCGGCCAAAAAGACTGGGACGAAAGAGCCACGGCTCAACTCATCAAGGCTGGCGAGGGCTCGCCTGAGTTCCATCTGTTTATGGGCAAGGCTCATCTCAATCTTGAGCAATACGATCTGGCGCTTGCCGATTTCCAGGCTGCAGAACAAGCAAATCCAAACTTGACCTTCGTCCACTTCAACCTGGGACTGACTTATTTAAAGATGCAGGATTACGAACACGCACGCGACGAATTCCTGAAAGATGCTTCGGTGGAACCCGACCTCGCCTTCAACTACGACGAACTCGGAGATGTATATAGCTTAATGCAACAGTACGGCGATGCGGAAAAGAACTACCGCGCGGCGCTACAGCGGGATCCGCGCCTGCTGAATTCTTACTTGGGGCTGGCCAAAGTTTACCAGCGGACGCAAAACTACCAGAAAGCTTTGAGCGCGATTGATTCCGCCGGAAAGCTCGATCCTAACCGCACCGACATTCATTACCTCAGAGGACAGATTCTGCTTCGCCTCGGGCGCAAGGAAGAGGGAAAAAAAGAACTGGAAGCCTCAGTCCGCATCGACAACGAACGCCGCGCCCAACGCCAGAAACAGGTGGAAAGCGGTACTGTGCCGTCGCCCGAACTTCTGGGCGACGATCAATGATGATCAATAATGATCAATACAGACCAGTAAAGACAACCAATCAATACTTAATATAGGGCAACTTTCCATCCCCGCAGTGTCAACCAACAGTGGTAGACCTTGCCCGAGAGGTGTCACCCATGAGTCGCAATGTGAAAATCACAGGTATCGTCGTCGGCGCTTTGATCTTGATCGTGATCATCATTCCCTTCTTCATCGACGCCAATTCATTTCGTCCCAAGCTGGAATCGGAGTTGAGCAGTACGTTGGGTCGTCCCGTCAAAGTCGGCAATCTTTCACTCTCGCTATTTTCGGGCGCGGTGAAGGCGGACGATATCACCATCGCCGACGATCCCGCTTTCAGCAAAGCTGCCTTCGTGCAGGCCAAGTCGCTGAAGGTAGGAGTCGAACTTCTGCCGCTGATATTTTCCAAATCGCTGAACGTTACCGAGCTCACGCTCAACCAGCCGGAGATCAATCTGGTGCGCTCGCAGGACGGGGATAAGTGGAACTTTTCCAGTCTAGGCGGTCAGGCCACCGGCGCGCCTGCCTTGGCAACGACGGCTGCGCCGGCGTCGAGCAATCCGAATTTTTCGGTAACCAAGCTGAAAGTGAACGACGGCCGGTTGACCGTAAGCCACGCCGGATCTTCCGATAAACCGCGCGTCTACGATAAAGTGGACATCACCGTCACAAAGTTTTCCTTCACTAATTCCTTCCCTTTCACTATGACTGCCAGCCTGCCGGCCGGAGGCACGCTCAAACTTGATGGCACCGCAGGGCCGGTCAACGCTAACAATGCGGCTCTCACTCCGCTGCAGGCCAAGGTTATGGTGCACCAGATGAACCTGGCGGCATCGGGCTTCATCGATCCCGCGTCCGGCATTTCCGGCATTGCCGACTTCGACGGCACAGTCTCTTCCGACGGCCATGCGGCAAAAACCAGCGGCACGCTCAACGCCGACAAGCTGCAGGTAGTGCAGAAAGGGTCGCCAGCCGGAAAGCCGCTGCAACTGAAATACTCCGTCACTTACGATCTCGTAAAACAAACCGGGACTTTGACCGAGGGCGACGTAACCGTGGGCAAGGCCGTGGCACACCTTTCGGGAACCTACGACTCGCACGGAACAACTACCAGTGTGAATCTGAAATTGGACGGGCAAGGGATGCCGGTGGATGATCTGGAAGCCGTACTGCCGGCGGTAGGCATAATCTTGCCGCCGAAATCGCAACTCAAAGGCGGGACGCTCGCGGTAAATTTTTCCATCGTCGGCCCGGTGGACAAGCTGGTAGAAACGGGAACTATCCGAATGCAGAACTCGGCGCTGTCCGGCTTTAGCCTGGGCTCGAAGATGTCCGCTATCTCCGCGCTCGGCGGCAAAGGTGGGGGAGAAAAAGATACGACCATTCAGAATTTCAGCGCCAATGTGCACGCAACTCCAGCGAGCACCCGCGCCGATAACATCAACCTTGCCGTGCCGTCGCTCGGTACGGTCACCGGAGCGGGGACCGTGAGCGCCAGCAACGCGCTCGATTTCAAAATGAAAGCGGACGCCATTCCTTTTCTCATCCAGGGAAAGATTGCGGATCCAAAGTTCGTTCCGGACATGAAGGGCATGGCGGGCAGCGTTGTCAACGGCGCACTCGGAGGAGCTAAGAGTGGCGCGAAAGCTCCGCTTAGCGCCGCTTCCGGCCTGCTGGGCAAAGCGCCCCACTAGGCGATAGATCATGCAACTTCCGGTTCCTAATTCTAGCTGGCAGCGAGGAGTTGGAAGCCGGCTTTTCACAGACCTCTACTCCCGGTAGAGGTCTTTCTGTTTTGCGTAGCTGCTTACTGCAAGCCGCTGAAACTTCCGTAACTTGCGCTCGGCAGTATCAAAGTTGCTATCTTGGAGTCCGTTGACATCCCCAGAGTTCCAGACGATACTCGCTGGCAAGTTGCAAAACGTTTCCCAGAGTACAGTCCCGTGATCGGCGGCTGGTTCGGCGGCTGGGAATTTCTTTCAGAGTAAATCGCGCCCGGATCGAGTGTTTTTGCGCCGAGTGGGGTTTCACCGTGTCATCACAGGAGGATTCTCGTGTCAAAACCAGTTGTCTCTAAGAGACGGATTTGTGCCCTCGCTTCATGCATCGCCGCCGTTGTGGCGGTTACGCTGCTGGTCCTTTTCCCCGTGAGTCGCCGCGCGGCGCACGCGACTTCGCCTTCCTCTGTGACGTCCAAGGCAGTGTCCCAATCGACTATTACGCCCGCCGCGCGCGAGCGCCTGCAGGCCACCTTCGCCGCCCTGCCGCTGGCCTTCGAGCAGAATCAGGGCCAGACCGACCCGCAGGTGAAGTACATGGCGCGGGGCAACGGCTACAGACTTTATTTGACGTCCTCCGAGGCGGTTTTCACGCTGCACAAGCAGGGCGGAGACTCGGAGGTACGCCGCATGATGATGGATCGGCGCATTGGGCCAGCCGCTGTGAAGAGAATGTTGCAGAGGCGGGCGGGGCAGAAGTCAACAGCCCTCGCGGCGACCGTTCGCATGCAACTGTTCGGTGCCAACCCCGGTGTGGAACTTGCCGCTAGTGACCCGCAGGCCGGCAAGGTCAACTAATTTATCGGTAACGATCCCGCGAAGTGGCGCTCCAACGTTCCATTATTTGGGCAGGTGAGCTACCGGAATATCTATCCCGGTATTGATTTGGCCTTCCACGGTGCGGGCAGGCGATTGGAGTTTGATTACCTGGTCGCCCCCGGTGCTGACGCTAGCTCCATCGCACTTGCTTTCCAGGGCGCCGACAAGATGAGCACGAACCCGGCTGGCGATCTCGTCCTCACCACGGCTGCAGGCCCAGTGGAGATACACAGGCCAGTCGCCTACCAGCAAAGCAACGGGACACGACAGAAGGTGGACGCGCGCTTCGTGTTGAAGAAGGCAAATGAGGTAGCCTTTGCCGTTGGACCTTATGACCATAGTCGGCAACTCGTTATCGACCCGACCGTGACCTATTCCACGTATTTCGGCGGCAGCTCCGCCGACTACGGCTTGGTCATTGCGGTGGACGGGAGTGGCGNNGAGCTACCGACTCGAGTTCAATCCCTGGATGGACCACCGCTCCGGTCGGCGGTTTCGACGTTTTCGTCACTAAGATCAGTTCCGCGGGTGCGCTGCTGTTCACGACTGAGTTCGGGGGAAGCGGCGATGACTTTCCGGGCGGAATCGCTGTTGACAGCGCGGGAATCTACGTTGCGGGCACAACGGACTCGACCGACTTCCCAACTCCGGGGGGAACGGTTCAACCGACCTTCAGCGGCGGTAGCGGAACCCATGGCAGCAACGCTGGCTTCGCCGCCACCCTTTCCCTGAGCGGCTCGATCACGTGGGCCACCTACATCGCTGGTTCCGATAGCACTTCAGGCCTCGCCGCGACAGTCGACAGCAGCCATAACGTCTACGTCGTTGGAGAAACATTCGCAGCCGACTTGGGCCCCGCAGGGCCCGTAAATCCTTTGCCCAATGGAGGCGTCATCAATTTGGGATCTGGCAGCGGGGACGACGATGGTTATATCGCTAAGCTTAACTCCACGGGAACGGCTTACCTGCTTTTGAGCTACATCGGCGGCAGCAGTGGCGATTTGGCAACCGGCGTTGCCCTCGATGGCAGCGGGAACATCTACGTTTCCGGCGAGACAATCTCTACGGACCTGCCCGTGGTAAACGCGCTGCAGAGCAAGTGCGGCACGGACGGTACTTGCAACACAGGCGCTAGCGGGCCGCTGGATGACGCTTTCATAGCCGCCATCCAGGCCAATCTCTCCGGTTACACCTATCTGACTTATTACGGTGGAAGCAGCGTAGACGATGCTTTGGCAATCACCGCCGATCCCGGCGGGGATGCGTTTATTACCGGCCTAACCCAGTCTTCGGACTTCCCCACCGTGGGCACGCCCTATCAGCCCTCCCTGGCCGGAACGCAGAATGCTTTCGTGGTGGAGATTAACCCGACGGGTAGCGCGGCAACCTACGGTACCTACTTGGGCGGAAGCGGGACCGATCTCGGTCTTGGAATCACCATCGACAGCTTGGGAGACGCGTATGTTACCGGACAGACCAGTTCGGCCACGCTGTTCCCGCTAGTGAATCCGACACAGCCGGCGTTGAGCGGCCCCACGGACGCTTTCGTCAGCGTCCTGAGCCCTAGCCAGAGCACGGCGCTTTTCTCCACTTATTTAGGTGGTGGTGGCGACGAGGACCAATTGAGCGGTGCGATTGCGCTCGATGCTTCCGAGAACATCTACATCACCGGCGACACTGATTCGGGAAATGGCGCGACCAAAGCGTTTCCCACCACGAATGCGCTGGATGGAACCTACGGCGGCACCGGTTCGTGCGTCAATACGGGGGGTACAAGCGTTCCATGTCCGGACGCCTTTGTCGCGGCTTACAGTGCGGCTACTGTGCCAGACTTCGCTATTTCCGCCACAGCTCCCGCCACCGTGGCCCCCGGAAGCAGCGGCACGTCGACTGTCACCTTGACGGCCCTTAACGGGTACAGCCTACCCGTGAACCTGACCTGCAGCGTAACCGGTACAGGCTCGCCGCTGCCCGCTTGCAGCGCCAGCAGCTTCGGTACCAATCCGGTAACGCCGACTGCGGGTGGCGCCACCTCGGCCCTTACGATCACCACGACCGGCTCCAGCGCGGCTCTGGTCCGTCCCTCGAAGTTCTTCTATGCGATGTGGCTGCCGATTGCAGGCATGGCGCTCGTCGGGATGGGCTTCAGCTCCGCTCGCACCCGGCGGAAGAAGCTGCTGGGCTTCCTGATGATCGGAATGGTCATGACTGCCCTTTTCCTGATGCCAGCCTGCGGCGGCGGCAGTAGCAGTAGCACCACTCCTCCTCCTAGCGGTTGCTCGGGCTGCACGCCCGCGGGCAGCTATACCGTCACGATCACAGGCACGGGCACGGATGCAGCCACTACGACGCACTCCACCACCGTGACGCTAACCGTCAACTAATTCCAAAACACAATCACACCGGGCCGCCTCACGCGAGGCGGCCCTTAGTTTTCTGAGCAGTGTTTTTTCCGGTACCTGCGATTGGCGCGATAGGCCACTCTAGTCTAAGATTCTTGCTTGGCACATTCTGCAACAGGACTCAGATAAAATTGCTTTCACGGCCATCGTTTACACAGCTGTCTTTTTTATGGCTGTCATTTTTTCGGCTGTCATTTTTTTGGCTGTCCGCGGGCGGCATTCTTTCGTGTCCGCCCGGGCAGCGTTTGCGCCCTTGGAGGAATCGAAGGTAGTGAGTTCTCATCCATTCATGTTCAATACCAGCATGTTCAATAGCGGAACATTCAATGCCGGGCAGGTCTTACGCGCAGTTGTCTTCGCTCTGATGCTTGCGCTGTTTATGGCAGGGCAGGTTTCCCTGGCCTACGGTCAGGCTAGCTTTACGCTGACTACCTCAACGCT
>PLUI01000170.1:0-125 GCA_003164855.1 Acidobacteriaceae bacterium | reverse complement strand
GCCAATGGGCCGTCGATCACCATTACAACGGTCGGAGCAACTGCAGCGGGGCAGTATACGATTACCGTCACCGGCACCAGCGGCAGCGAGACAGAAACAGCCCTGCCCCTCTACCTGAATGTGGT
>PLUI01000182.1:637-10871 GCA_003164855.1 Acidobacteriaceae bacterium | reverse complement strand
TTTAGTTTCGAAGCCCGAGGAGTGGTTGTGGAGCAGCTTCCGCCATTACGCCTACGAAGAACGCGGCCCAGTTCTGGTCAATGAGGCCCGGAAAGCCGAGCTTCGCATTCGCAAAATCTCCTGATCCCATCGGCATCGCGGCCCACCCGTGAAACCGCCACGGGTGGGGCATCCCGCATCCCGTTCGCGATAGCCGCGAGAAAATAAGTCGGTTAGGCCAGCCCCCATCCCCGATACTGAATCCCATGAGCTTTTGTCTTCGATTTTCTCTAGCCCACTCCTATTGGGCCACGCTGCATTGAGCAGGGCCAGCACCTTTGCGAGATTGATCTTCTGCTTTTGGGGGCTGGCCCATACGCCACCAAGACCGAGGCTGCCCCATCCCGCCGCGATTCTCGGCGGGTGGGACACGATGCTGCATGGGCCGGGGCAAGACGACCGACGCGCATCCGTCCGCATCCTTTGCAAGAGCACAAATCGCCGAAGGCTCTCCGCAGTTGTGAAAAAACCACAGCCCCACTGTGACATCCAACCTTGCCCTCAGCCAAAAATTACTTCACCATTGTCGAAGCACTGACGGTAAATACAGCCTGGAGAGAAACGGACTCAAATCGACCTAAGTCCTTTATCGGGCGTATTTTGCCCCTAACTCCTTTACAAAACGTATTTTGCAGACACATTTTCCAAACCTCGCGCCCAGCAAGACTTTCAGAGTGAGAGGGGGGAGGGGGGGTATACCCCAAAACGAAGGAAATCGCGGCGAACGCCAAATGCGAACAGCAGCCACACCAGGAATTATTCCGAGCAGAAATCCACAGCCCGCAGTCAGCATCCCGAAGCCCGAAGCCCGAAGCCCGAAGCCCGAAGCCCGGGAACCAACACACGCTCGTCAGAAATTGGAATCCGTCTTCGCAGGCCGAAAGGGAATCCAGAACGTAGCTTCCACAGCAACGGGAGCGCCGTTTTTCGTGGCCGGTTGAAACTGCCACTTGGCGATCGCTTCCCTGGCGAATTGATCCAGGCGATCGTCAACGCTGCGCAGCACGCGCACCGTGCCCACCGTGCCATCGGCCAGGATCACGGCATGGAGAATGACAGTCCCGCTCACATTCTGCCGCATCAATTCCAGCGGATAAGCGGGATCGACTTTGCTGGTCGCCACCGGCGATGACAGCTCGTCCGAGGATGATTTGCCAGAAGAAGATTCGCCAGAAGAAGATGAAGCTGAATCGGATTTCAGCGCGGCGAAGTGGATGATCCAACTGCCTCCCGCTGAATTCAGATTCGGCATGTTGAGGCTGAGCGAATAGACTTTGCGCCCGCCAAAAACGGCGCGCTCCGCCTCCGTGATCCTGCTGTCGCCGTCGGGCTGCGCATCCCGCGAAACGCGCGGCGCGCGGACGCCAGCGAGGAGCCTTGGATTGACCGAGTTCCCGCTCGATGGCTTCGCCGCGGGATCGCCCGCGACGGGCGAAGTGGCATTCGCGGTCGCGCCAACGTACAGTCCCGAAGGCAGATTTCCGTTGCTCTTCTTGCCGGTTTCGCTGCCATCCTTATTGGAAGCGCCAGCGGACGCGCCCGGCGCGCCGGATGCTCCGCGATGACCTTCCGGAGTAGCGGCGAAACTGCCTCGCCGATTGCCGGCGACCACGGCGGGCGGCGCGCCCACCGAGGGATGCAAGCTAAGCGCGATCATGCCGCCGGAGCGCGAACCACCAGACGCGCCCACTAAAGGTGGCGGAGCGATCACTTGCGTAGAATGTCCGCGCAGAGTAGCGGAGCGTGCGGGCAGTGCGCGCTGTTCCTCCACCGAAAGCTGCGGAGCGGGCGCAATCACGGTGCTGTGTCCGATGTTCATCTCGCCGAGGCGCAGGTTGGAAGCCGCTTCCAGCGCGGGCGGCGGCGCGATCACGGCCGGCTGCGGAGCTTGCACATTATTCCGTGATGCATTGTCCACATCCGGTGGTGGCGCGATCACTGAGCGATCCATCTGCGGCGCGAGCCTTGAGATTTCTGACGCGGGCACCAGAGGCGCGGGCGCAATCGGCATCGGGGGCTTGTCCGACCAGGCAACCGTGTTCGGCAAGGCAACGTCGTTCTGCAACCGAATCTGGGGCGGTGTAACAATAGTTTGCGAATGGTTGTTGGCTTCAGGTGGCACGGAAATAATGGGCTGGGCCGACAATTCGGGATCGGCCTTTCGGGCGTGAGCCGAGATCGGGCGGCGAGTATCGAGTGGCGGCAGATATTCCGATGGCGAGTAATAGACCACGTCGGCATGCGTGAACGCAGGCAGAAGCGTGACTTGGGGCTGCAACGCGAGGAAACGAGATCCCGCCCAAATGAAGAGCAGCGCGAGAATGTGATATCCGGCAGACTCGAAGAATCGCCGCCAGGGAACCCCCCGCTCGACGAAGACATCTGGCCAGAAAGCCGCGGGAGACTGAAGGTGTAACTGAGCAGCGTCACCCGAGTGAAAAAGCTCGCGGAGATTCTGCACGAAGACGCGCAGCACGGGTTCGTGCGCAATTACCAGACGCAATTCCGGGGACGGTGATTCGGTCTCTTCCAGCAGTGAGCCCGGCAGTTCGCGCATCCTTCTATCTTAGATGCAACCGGGGCTCGACGAACAGCGGTAGGAATAGCCGGAAGGGCACGACACAGGAAAGAAGGTCGATGGTGCAGAGAAGCGAGAACGAATCTCCGAATCTGCCACGTAGCGACAATTAGTTGGAGAGGAATGTGATGTTCTCGGGACTTGCTACTGGCCAGCGCGGGCGGGGGAGATGACCAAACGGCCGGGCACTTTCTTCTTGCTGTCGTTTTTCTCCTGCGCATAGACCAGATCAAGTCCGCCCTCGGCATTCGATGAAGCATCGGCCAGGGCCGCAGCCAGTGCGCGGAAGGAGCGGCTGATTTCCTGGCCGTCCTGCAGAACCACTGGTGTGCCATGATCGATTGCGGGGGAGACAGCCTGAAACGCGTTGGGAATTTTCCACAGGACTTTGCAGCGCGTGGAATGTTCGACGTCTTCGTCGGTAAAGCCGGGGATCTTCTTGTAGCGATTCAGAACCATGCGTAGCCGGTTGCGGCCCGCACCCTCTTCCAAGAACGCATGAATGCGGCCTGCGCTCCACAGCGACACCACATCAGTCTGAGCGACCATGAGTACAGCATTCGACAGGTCGGAGAGCAGGCGCGTAGTGGAATCGAGCCGGCTCGAGGCATCGACCACGACGTAGCGATAGTGATTCGCCAACAAGTCGAAGAGGCGGGCCAATTCGGCCGGGGTGGGCAGGGATGGATAAGGCTGCTGCGGTCCGGCAAGAAGATGCAAACCGTCCTTGCAAGTAGTCATCAGGCCATCGAGCAAAGACGCATCGAGGCGGTGCAAATTCTGCAGCGCATCGGGCACACCAAAGCTGGGGCGAAGATTGAGATGAAGTTGAGCGTGCCCGACGGGGGCAAAATCCACCAGCACGACATTGCCGTGGGATTGTTGCAGAGCGACTGCGGTATTGACCGCTGCCGTCGTGGCTCCGGCGCCTCCCTTGGCGCTCAGGAAGGTGAAGATGCGGGCTTTGCCCGCTCCTCCGCGGGTGCGGGTGCGGTTGGAGCTGAAACGGGTGAGGGCCTCAAGGAGCGCTTCTAAGCCTGTGCTGTCATCCAGGTATTCTCCGGCCCCGGCGCGCATGCTCGCCACAATTGCGGTGGGTTGCTGCATGCTGCCGTTGGCGAAGATCGCGAGTTGCAGAGTGTTGGCCTGGATGAGTTCGATAGCCCGGATGGCTGGTTGAGGATTCTCGACAGAGATATCGACGACGACGACTTCGACGCGCAAATCCTGGATCTGGCGCAGGATGGCGTCGGTGGGTCCGGCGGGAAAGCCGACATTGCTGAACACGGTGCGCGCCAGACGCGTATCCTCTACCCGCCGCTGCAGTTCCGATAAGTGTTCGCGGTTTTCGGTCAGGAGGGCTACGGCGATCCCATGCATAGCGCGGTTCTCGCTGATTTCTCTTGGTGTTTGCATGTTAGAAAGAGAAAGTCCTCCTTGCCAGATGACCTAGGTAACCGGCTGGACACGCAGTCCAGCACATCTTTCGGACAGAGGGAAGAGCAGCGATCCGCAATGCAGAGGAACAGAGCGACAGGCGCACAGCAGAACTACTCCCCGAACCTAATCCGCACGATTGACGGCATTCTAAGCCAAGCTGACGAGATTGAAAAGGTCTGAGAAGTAATAAATTTAAAAAAGTATGCGGTTGCCAGGTCCACTACGGGATTCCAGGCCCCTTGGTTCGCCTTTGAGACTGGAAAGCCAAGTTAGTGGACCACGGCCGGCGGGATGCCCGGCACCGGCGCGATCGTCCGCTCAGTTTCGCCTGCATTGTGCAGGGCTGAAATCCGGCGAAAATCGGCGGAGCTATCCTCAACTTCAGGAAGGTATTCGTAGCCCTTCAGGCAAACTGCCACTCCGATCTTGGTCTCGGACGCCTTGCTTTCGTCCCCGGCGGCCAGTTTCCAAGTCTTCTCGGGAGCCTTCACGATTCTCAGAACAATGCCGCGGCAGCGAACGCGCATGCTTTCGCCGAGAGTAACCTCGGAAGGCATCCTTAATGTGAGTTCGATTTCCGCATTTTCACGCAGTGGCATGTCGGTGATCAGGAACGCTCCGCGGGAGCTGAGATCCTGGGTGAATCCAAGTCCTTCGGCTGCAGTCGAAAGATCGCGCAAGGAGACCGGCAAGTTAAAGGCGAAGCGCTGTCCGATTCGACGTTCAACGCCAACCGACGGGGTAATCATGGTCGTGTCCCTTTCTTAGGGAATCGCCGGGGGGAAAGCAACTGCCACTGTAGCGCAGTCTGACCGGTCTGGGAAGACAAAAATTCGATGCGCAAAACTTATCTGAGGCTGCCGTACCTTTTTCGAACCACGACTATTTCATGCGCCTCGCCAAGCATAGCCCGTCGCTGGTGTGGCAGCGTTTCAGCATGGCGATGGAGTTGTCGACGAATCTGCCGCCACGCAATGTCCGTCCAGTGGGAAATCCGGGTGGTGCGGATGTTAGATAACATTCAAGTTATATTGATCTAGAAGGCGATTACCGTCATCCAAAGAAACCAACGTGTCAGAGTCAAGAACTCCAATCGAGGCTAACGCTGCGGCAAACGGGGGCGAAGCGGTTTCTGCACGGGGATCGCGCTGGCAGGTGGCGGGGCGGGCGCTTCGGCATCGCAACTTTCAGCTCTTCTTCAGTGGACAACTGATTTCGCTGATCGGAACGTGGATGCAGAGCGTGGCGCAGTCGTGGCTGGTTTACCGGCTGACCGGTTCGGCTCTGTTGCTGGGTTCGGTGGGATTCGCCAGCCAGATCCCTGTGTTTCTGTTTGCGCCGTTGGGCGGGATGACGGCCGACCGGGTCAACCGCCGCCACATCGTGATCTCCACGCAAGTCGCGTCCATGCTGCTGGCGTTCGTTCTGGCGGCGCTGACACTGTCCCACAAAGTTCAGGTCTGGCACGTGTTTGTGCTGGCGAGTTTGCTGGGCGTGGTGAATGCCTTCGATATTCCGGGGCGGCAATCCTTTCTTGTGGACATGGTGGGCAAGGAAGACTTGATGAACGCGATCGCGCTCAATTCTTCCATGTTCAACGGGGCGCGCGTGGTGGGTCCGGCGGTGGCAGGGATTTTGGTGGCCAGGATTGGCGAAGGCTGGTGCTTCTTCGCCAATGCGGTGAGCTATATCGCCGTAATTATTGGTTTGTTGTTGATGAAAGTTCATAGCCCAGCACGGGCCTTAATGGCATCTCCGCTGGAGCACATCATGGAGGGATTCCGGTTCGTCAACCGCACCGCGCCGATCCGGGCGTTGCTGATGCTGTTGGGTCTGGTGAGTCTGGTGGGGATGCCCTACGTGGTGTTGATGCCGATTTTCGCCGACAAGATTTTGCACGGTGGAGCGCGAGGATTGGGCATCCTGATGGGCGCGACCGGAGTTGGAGCTCTGTTGGGCGCGCTTACGCTTGCTTTCCGCGAAGGCGTGAAGGGGCTGGGGCGTTGGGTGGCGATGTGCTGCGCGGGTTTTGGAGGGAGTCTGGTTGTGTTTGCGATCTCACACAGTTTCTGGGTTTCTGTGATTTTGCTGTTGCCCGTGGGTTACACGATGATGTTGCAGATGGCTTGTTCAAACACTTTGATTCAGGTGATGGTGCCGGACGCGCTGCGAGGGCGGGTGATGGCCGTCTATTCCATGATGTTCATGGGCATGGCTCCGATTGGAGCTCTGTTTGGCGGCGCTCTCGCGGACCGCCTGGGCGTTCAGGTCACTGTGGCCATCGGCGGTTTGGCGTCAGTGGCGGGTGCGGCCTGGTTCTGGTTTCAATTGCCGAAGATTCGGGTGGAAGCGCGCCGCTTGATCGTGGCCCAGGCATCGGCCGGCGGCGAGCCTTCGGAGATGACGGCGCAAGCCGTCGAAGACTAGATGCTCAGCCCGCATCGATTAGTTCAGGTAGAGTGCGGTCATCTTAATGGTGCTAACCCAGCTACCTTGCGCCTCTCTTCTCTTGTTCTTTTCTCATGCAAAATTTTTATCGGTAGCATTCATAACATTGCAATCCGCGATCCCCGCGCATAGTTCTTGAACAACGTCGGAGGATCGTGATATATCCGCATGTTATCTCACCGGATTATTGGTCCCGCACATCGATCGCCGTTTTGATGGGCGAGTGAGCCGCTGACGATCGTTCAATTGGAGGAACAAGATGATTTCCCTTCGGAAGTTCATGGCGTTCGTTCTTTTCATGGCGTTTTTTACCGGAACGACTTTCGCTCAAGGCGGAGCCACGGGCGCCATCGCTGGCGGAGTGCAAGACGCGTCGGGAGCCGTCATCGCAAACGCCAAGGTTAGCGTCAAGAACGAAGCCACTGGCGAGGTATTGCGCCAGCTGACGACCGATACCTCCGGATTGTTCACCGCCAGTCTATTGCCCGTGGGCACATACTCGGTTGAAGTGACCGCGGTGGGCTTTCCCGTGACCACGTTCCCAGGCGTGGTGGTGCGCATCACGGAAACTACGCGCATGACTGCGGCTCTGAAAGTGAGCACAGTGAAGGAAGTGGTGGAAGTGCAGTCCCAGGTGGAGCAAGTGAATACCACGGATGCCACCACCGGCCAATCGTTGGGAGCCCAGACAATTACGGACCTGCCTCTGGCTACGCGAAACTTCCAGCAGTTGCTGACACTCTCCGCGGGTGCTTCTTCCGATTTGAACGGCGCTGCGCAACTCGGCCGCGGGCAGGTTTACATGCACGTGAATGGTGGCAGGGAAGACAACAATAACTATCTAATCGACGGAATCACCGTAGCCGACTATGCCTTTGGCGAATTGACCTACACGCCCTTGCCCAGCCCGGACGCGATTCAGGAATTCAAAGTCAGCACCAGCCTCTATGACGCTACCCAGGGACGCAACGGCGGTGGCAATATCAACGCGACGCTCAAGAGCGGAACCAACCGCTTCCACGGTGATTTGTGGGAGTACTTCCGCAATACGGCGCTGGATGCGAACGATTATTTCCTGGGCAAAGTCGTTGTCAAGCAGAACATCTTTGGTGGCGACATAGGCGGACCGATCGGCCGCGAGGCCAAACTGGGTTACTTCTATTTCAACCTTCAGGGCACACGCCAGCGCAGCGGCGATTCGCCGGGGACGTACATCAACATTCCGGCGAGCCCAGGTATTCCTTACGTCCCGCTGGTCGACCGCCAGTCCATGGCTTCGATGGAGGCGGACTGCGGAGTGCCCAGCATCGATCCGGTGGCGTTCAATCTTCTGAACGTAACGAGCAATCAGTTCGGTTTGCCCGGAGGAGGATATCTCTATCCTCTGCTCCCGAACGTGCCCGCGGGCACACCTTGTCTTACTCCGGAACCTTTCCTCATTACTGATCCGGGTAAATTCAGCGACAACCAGTTCACGATCAATTGGGATCGAGAATTCCGGGGCGGGAAAGACCGCTTGTCCGAGCGATTTTTCTGGTCAAACTCCGACACCTTCGAACCGTTCGGAGCTGATTCTTATGGAATCCAGACCGGAGGCCAGCCCGGTACCAACAACCTCAACTTCCCTCTGGACATCCCTCTGCACAGCCGCTTCGGCAGTATCACGGAAACTCACATATTCAACAACAGCCTGATCAATGACTTTCGCTTTGGGGTCAACATCATCAGTGACAAGCTGAATAACGAGCCGCCGGTCACCAATGCGCAGGTTGGCATCAACCTGCCCACTGCCACCGGAGTGAATGGACAAACCGGTGACCCCAACATCTACCGCCTCCAGTTCGATACTTTCGCCTTTGGAGCCTACCCCACACAATTGCAATCGGCACTCTCTGATAACTACACTTGGGTCGACACAGTGAGCTGGACGCACGGTTCACATCAACTGCGCTTTGGGGGCGAGATTGACCGGGTAGCCATGCGCCGAAGCTTGCCTATCGCGGACAATGGGCTGATATTTTTTGTTTCGGGCGCGACTGGGAACTACTCGGACTTCCAAAGTTTCCTGCAGGGTTCCCCGCTCTTAGGCGAAGGTGGCGGTGGCCTTGGCAACCATGATTATCGCATTCCCAGCTTTGCCTGGTTCGCTCAAGACGACTATCGGGCCAGCAAGGCCCTTACTCTCAATATCGGTTTCCGGA
Source organism: Acidobacteriaceae bacterium (assembly GCA_003164855.1). Classification (GTDB taxonomy): domain Bacteria; phylum Acidobacteriota; class Terriglobia; order Terriglobales; family Acidobacteriaceae; genus Sulfotelmatobacter. Next base: position 2,165 of record PLUI01000182.1, on the reverse strand, counting down.
ACGAATTCATCGGTGCGCCCTACGACACGCTTTGCCACACTGGCAACACAGATCCCAGTCTGGCGGTCACCACTGGACAACCTTATGTTTATCCCAAGTGCATCAGCAAGTTCGGCCTCTCCGGTATCGCTGGAACGCTGAATTCGGCCGGGCTGAATAACGAATACGCTACTGTCTGGGAGCCTCGCATCGGTTTTGCCTACGATCTTGGCGGGCATCACACCACCTCGATTCGCGGCGGCTACGGCATTTACAGCGTGCGCGAGGATCTGGGAGCGGTGGACAATCTCGCCATCGTTCCTCCGACTTACCCGTTTCTCGTGGGATTCTTTCCCGGAGCGGACAGTTTGGCCAACCTGTTTGCAGCGAGCGCCGCGTTTCCTAACGGCATTCCAGCGCTGGGCGCCAATCCCACTCAAACTTACGTGCCGACAGCCGCGATCCTGCAAGGCTCTCCCGCGACCTGCACGCTGGGGAACACTTTTCCCGGCGTTGGCACGGCCTGCGGCGGGGCTTTCAGCGGCAACGTGAATGGATTGATTCAACTCGCCGTGCCGCTGCACTGGGTTGTCGGAACTACGCAGCAGTGGAACTTCACGATTCAGCGGGAACTAGGGCACGATTGGTTTGGGGAACTCGGCTACGTGGGCACCAAGGGAAGCCGGCTGCGCTCGACCTACGATCCGGATCAGGGCAACGTGGCCTCGCAGCAGAATCCCATTGTCATCCCCGGACAAGGCTGCGCCAATCTGCAGGCCCAGATTCCTCCGTTGTCGTGCTCAGTTGTCGATACCACGGTGGAGAACGCTTCGCTCCGTGCGCCTTATATCGGCATCGCCCCTGGCGATTTCGAGGAGTTCGCTCCCAATTCCGACTCGCATTACAGCGCGCTGCAAGCTACATTGGCCCACCATCTCAGCAAGGGGCTGTATTTCCAGAGCGCCTATACGTGGTCCAAGTCGATTGACGATGTCTCCACTGCTTCTGTGGCATTTCTTACGCGGGTCAACGATCAGAATGACCCGCGCGCCTCGCGCGGGCTTTCTGACTTCGACCGGCGGCAGCGCTTCGTGACCAGCGCCGTTTACCAGTTGCCCTTCTTCGCTCACTCCAACGGCGTCAGCAAGATGGCGCTTGGCGGCTGGGAGGCCAGTGGCGTGCTCGTGTTGCAATCTGGGGCGCCGTTCACGGTTTACGATCCGGCTGGAGGGACTGCCTACGCGCTGGCCAGCACACCATCGTCGACTGCGACCTTCGGTTCTGGCTTCAGCTGCGGCAGTGCGCCGAGCAGCGGAAGCCCGGAATCGCGGCTGGCGAACTGGGTGAATCCAGCAGCTTATACGCCTGACCCTTTGGCCCCAACGCTTTCCAACGGCTCTCCCAGCGACGCGACGGTTTACGGCAACACGCCGCGCAACTGCATCATTGGGCCGCCGCAAAAGAACGTCGATTTTACCTTAGACAAAACGTTCAAGCTGGGCGAACAGCAGAGTCTGAGATTCCGGACGGACTTCTTCAACTTATTCAA
>PLUI01000182.1:0-621 GCA_003164855.1 Acidobacteriaceae bacterium | reverse complement strand
AGGCCGATGAGCAGGGCGGTGATCTGCTCGAGGATGCGGGCGTTTTCCAGTTTGCCGCCGTCGATGGCGCGCACGCCTGGAATCTTCGCTGCGAGCGAGCGCGTGAGTTGGCCCGCGCTAGCCTCGTCGCTGCAGACGATGACGTCGCAGTCAATCGCGTCGTCGCCGTTGAGAAGTTCAGCGGATAAATTGTGGAACGCTGCCGCCACGCTCACTCCCTTGGGAACAAGTTCAGCCGCCTGTTGCGCTGCCGAGCCTTGCCAGACGCCGAGCGTGCGTGAGGCGCGTCCACCAACTCCGGCAGCGAGGGCGACCGTCGCATCGATAAGAATGCTGCCGGCGCGAATCGCGGGTTTGAGCTGCTTGAGCAGCGTGGCCTGGCCCTCGAAGGGGACCGTGAGCACGAGAATATCTGCAGCGGCGCAGGCGGCGCTGTTCTCCATGCCGGAGACGCGGGAATGTTCGCCAACGTTTTTCTTGATTTTATCTGCGGCCTCTTGAGCGCGCTGAGTGTCGCGCGATCCAATGACGACGGTCTCTCCGGCGCGCGCCCAACGGCGCGCGAGACCCATGCCTGCGGGTCCGGTCCCACCCAGGATGGCGATGGGACGCGAAGCAGCT
>PLUI01000224.1 GCA_003164855.1 Acidobacteriaceae bacterium | reverse complement strand
CCGCCAAAAGCTCGCGGCGAAGAATCAACAACTTACGCCGCTGATTTTCGCCATTTTTGAATGTTCCCGTCGGAACATTAAGCCAATTTGGCTCCCGGTTCCGAGTGGTCGAGATCCCAGCTATTTCTCCATCGCAATCTCGAAGTACATCAGCTCTGTTCCTTTGGCGTCGTTGACGCCGGTGACGTAGAGGTGTGCGCCTTCCAGAGGCGAGTTGATGTCTTCGACGTCGAAGAAGAAAAATCCGGACTGCGTGGTGTGGGGCTCGACCGCTTTGGCGGCGAATTGGGAGGTTTCGATTTCGTCCCGTTCCTTTTGGCTCAGCCCGCCTTTTACCTTCTTCTGCGGGATAGGAATGGGAATGGGTGTAGTTTCGTGAGGATTGGAGAGGCGGCGGAAGATGTCTTCGGGAGCGTCAGGCGTGAGTTTGGCGCGGCCCGCGGTGGTGAGTGTGACTTGCATATTGGCAAGGGAGATGGGCTGGTCGCCGTCATTGGTGACGATGAAGAAGACGGGGAGGAAGCCGTGTTCGTGGAAGTTCACGGAGAATATTCTTGCCTTGTCGGGAGCATCGTAGGGATCGGCGGCGATGGCGACTTTGTCGGCGGTGTGATCGTCGTGAGCGGGATAGGTTTTGGCGGGGTGGGCGACGGGCTTTACGAAGTCTTTGGCGGCCAGACAAACCGCGAAGATCGCGAAGGCGCATGAGACGATAAGGGCGCGAGAAAAACGCAACTTGAGCACGGGCTGCATGAGTCCGATTATAGAAGGTAACGCGGGGGTGGAGTTTGGGACATGCTCCTAAAACCTTTATCGGAGGGGACACAGAGGTTTAGAGGGTAAATCTTGCGGTTCAGCGCTTAAATGCGCTTTCATTTTAGAATAGCTGGACTTGATCACTTCCCTTTATAGCTTCTTCTACAGCGTGGCGCTGGCCGTGGGAATGTTTGTGAGCCTGCCTTACTGGCTCTTCCAGATGGTGCGCCATGGCAAATACCGCAAGGGGTTCGCGGAAAGGCTGGGGCGAGTGCCGGCGCGGTTGCAATTGACGGGGGTGCATGAGCCAGTGATCTGGGTGCATGCCGTTTCTTTGGGAGAAGTGCTGGCGGTTGCGGGTTTGGTGGAGGAACTTCGCCGGGGCTCGCAGCGTAGAATTTTTGTTTCCACGACCACGGACACGGGGCAGGCGCTGGCCCGCAGTCGCTTTGGCGAAGCCAACGTGTTTTATTTTCCGATGGACTTCGCATTCGCGATTCGGCCTTATCTGCGGGCGCTGCGGCCGCAGATGGTGGTGATTGCGGAGACCGAATTCTGGCCCAATTTTCTGAGGCTGGCGCATGCCAGCGGAGCGCGGGTTGCGGTGGTGAATGCGCGCATCTCGGACCGCTCGTGGCCGCGGTACCGGCGCTTCCGCGGATTGATGCGGAAGCTGCTGGCGAATGTGGATATGTTTCTGGCGCAGACAGCGGAGGATGCCACGCGGCTGCAGGATATTGGAGCCAGCCCGGAGCGCGTGCGGGTTAGCGGGAATTTGAAGTTCGATATTCCCGCGCCGGTTCCGCCTGCGATTGTGGAGGGTGTGCGGACGTCGATCGCTGCGAGCGGAGCGGGGCCGGTGCTGGTCTGCGGCAGCACCGTGGATGGAGAAGAGCCGCTGCTGCTGAAGGCGTTTGAGAACTTGCTGGTGCAGCATCCGCGGGCGGTGATGATTCTGGCGCCGCGGCATCCGGAGCGGTTCCCAGCGGTCGCGGCTCTGTTGGAGCAGATGTCGGTTCGCTTCTGCCGGCGATCCGTTTGGAATGGCGAGTCTTTGGCGGGCGGAGTTTTTCTGCTGGATACAATCGGAGAGTTGGCCGCGTTGTATGCGCTGGCCGATATTGCGTTTGTGGGTGGAAGCCTGGTGCCACGCGGCGGACACAACATTATTGAACCGGCGCAGCATGGCGTGCCCATCGTCGTCGGCAACCACACGGAAAATTTCCGCGACATCGTGAGCTTATTTCAGAGGCGGGATGCGGTGCGGATCGTCGGTCCGGCGGAGTTGCCGCTGGTATTTCTGGATCTGCTGGCGAACGATGCGGAACGGCGAGCCTTAGGGCAGCGCGCCGCCGAAACCATGAGATCGCAGATTGGGGCAACGGCGCGCACGGCTGGCGAACTGCACGAACTGCTGGCGCGACCATGAACTGGAATCCTCTGTCAGGCATCTACGGCGGGGTGGTGGCTGCGCGCAACGCGCTATACGACCGCCGCTGGTTGCGTGCGCGCAGGTTGCAAGGCTCCGTAATAAGTGTGGGGAATATTTCGGCGGGAGGTTCGGGGAAGACCCCGTTTGTAATTTTGCTGGGCGAGTTGCTGAAGGCGCGAGGACTCCGCTTCGATGTGCTTTCGCGCGGCTATGGACGCAAGAGTCGCGGAGTGCTGCTGGTCGATCCTGGCGGGCTGGCGGGGGATTTCGGCGATGAGCCGTTGCTGATGGCGAGGCGGCTGCAAGTGTCGGTGGTCGTGGGGGAAGATCGGTATGAGGCCGGGCGATTTGCCGAGGCACGATTTGGTCCACAGATTCATTTGCTGGACGATGGTTTCCAACACCGCGGGTTGGCGCGCGATTTCGATATTGTGCTGGTGACGCCGGAGGATGCGCGCGATCGATTGCTTCCGGCCGGACGGTTGCGGGAACATTTGGGCGCATTGCAGCGAGCGGATGCTGTGGCGCTGACGAGTGGCGCTTCGGCGGAATTATTTCCGCTGGAGGGTAAAACGGTGTGGCGGGTGCGGCGGGGCATTGTGACGCAGAATGCCACGCAGAATATTCCTCCGCGGCCTGTGGTGTTTTGCGGGATTGCGCGGCCGCAGAATTTTCTGCTGCAGTTACGAGCCGCGGGGGTTGATCCTGTAGCCGAGGCGTTCTTCCGCGATCATCATGCCTACACGGAGAAGGACGTGCGCGACTTGCTGCAACTTCGGCAGCGCAGCGAAGCGGGCGGCTTCATCACCACAGAAAAAGATGCGGTCAACCTGGGCGGATATCTTGAAGCGCTGGCGCCGCTGGCGGTGGTTCCGGTGAAGATGGAACTGGCCGACGCGGCTAACGCTGTGGATACCATGCTACGCATGATCGAGGAGAGGCGCGGCGACTCGTGAGAAAATGCCGATGGCGGAGATAACAGTAACGATCTGATGACGAAATATTTGAAGGAAGCGGAGCGGCTGCGCAAGATTGTCGAAGCGTTCCCCAAGGTCACGATCACGGTGCTCGGGGATCTGGTAGCCGATGAATTCGTATATGGAGAAATCTCGCGGGTTTCGCGCGAAGCGCCGGTGCTGATCCTGAAGCACCGCGAACGCACCGTGGTGCCTGGTGGGGGTGCGAATGCAGTCAACAATCTGGCGGAGCTGGGTGTGAACGTGCTGCCGGTCGGAGCCATTGGGGACGATGAGCCGGGACGAATGCTCATGAAGTTTTTTCGTCACAAGCGTATTCCGACCAGCGGTGTGCTGAAGGATAAGACTTATGCCACGGTCACGAAGACGCGCATTCTCGCGGGCACGACGCACAACACACGCCAGCAAGTGGTGCGTGTGGATCGCGAGCCCGAGAATCCTCCCAACCGGCATTTGATGCGAGAGCTGTTTTTGTCGGCGAGGGAATATCTGCGGGCTTCCGATGCGCTGCTGGTTTCCGATTACGGATATGGGTCGGCGAGTCCGGCAATCGTGAATGCGTTGCGCCAGCCGGGACGAAGAAGAGTTGTGCTGGTGCCCTTGATCCTTGATTCGCGGTACCGATTGCTGGAGTATGCAGGCGCGACTGCCGCTACTCCGAACGAACCTGAGGTGGAGGCGGCGCTGGGAGTTCGCATTGGGCAGGATTGGGAGAAGGTCACGCAGGCTGGACAACAAATTATGGAGCGCATGCAGTTGCAGTCTCTGCTGATCACGCGGGGACGCGACGGCATGGTGGCATTCGATCAGAGACATCCACCGGTGGATATTCCGATTTATGGCTCGGACGAAGTGGCCGACGTAACCGGCGCAGGCGATACCGTAATTGCGACGTTCAGCGCGGCTTTGGCGACGGGAGCGAGCACGGAAGAGGCGGCGCAACTGGCCAACTACGCGGGCGGGATCGTGGTAATGAAACGCGGCACGGCCACGGTTTCGCGGGAGGAACTGTTGCGCGCGATCGAGCAGGCTCCGCCGGCAACGAGGGCGCACTAGAGATTTGCGTCAAAGATCTTGAAACACAGGGGACACAGAGGGGCACTGGGTAGATCAGTGCTTTTGAGGAGTGATGAGCAACGAGAAACTCATGAGTCGCACCGAGCTGCGAGAGCGCGTGCAGCAGTGGCGGAGCGCGGGTGAGCGGATTGTATTGGCCAATGGCAATTTCGATTTGTTGCACGTGGGTCACGTGCGCTACCTGCGGGGCGCAAAAGAACTGGGCGGGAAGCTGGTGGTGGCTATCAATTCCGATGAATCGGTGCGGGCACTTAAGGGGCAGGGGCGTCCGCTGATGCCGGCGGTTGAGCGCGCCGAAATTATTGCGGCGCTGAGTGACGTGGATGCGGTTGTGATTTTTCCCGAACTCGATGTGCGCGCTCTGATTCGCGAGATTCGTCCGGATATTCAAGCCAAGGGGACCGATTACACGGTCGACTCGGTTCCCGAGCGCGATGCTGTGGCCGAATATGGCGGGCGGGTCGCGATCGTTGGAGATTCCAAGGATCACTCCACCAGCGAACTTATTCGCACGCGTATGGGACCGAGGCAGGCGTGAGTTTCGAGACGGTTCGTCTTGATATTACTTCCGAAAACAAGATCGAGCGGGTGCTGATTGTGCGGTTGAGCGCCATGGGAGATGTGATCCACACTCTCCCTGCCGTTCATTGGCTGCGGAGAACGTTTCCGCAGGCATACATCAGCTGGCTGATTGAAGAGCGCTGGGCGGAACTGCTGTGTGCGCCGGGATCGCCTCGTCGCGGCGCCCGGTCAGCATTGCGGCCGCTGGTCGATGAAGTCCACACGGTGAACTTAAAGGCGTGGCGAAAATCTTTGCTTTCGATTTCGACTCTGCAGGGCGCTGCCACGGTTTGGAACGACGTGCGCGCAGGGCATTATGACGTTGCGGTGGATTTGCAAGGGGCGATGAGGTCGGCCGTGCTGGCGCGGTGGTCGGGAGCGCGGGTGGTTTACGGCGCAGCGGAGGCGCGAGAATCCCCGGCCAGCTTATGGTACACGCGGAAGGTTGTCGCACGCGGGCGGCATGTGGTCGAACAGAACCTCTCGGTTGCTCAGGCGCTGGTGGAGCGTACGGTGGAATCTTCGCATACGAATATTTCTTGCGATCTTCCTTGCGATCTTCCTTGTGATCTTCCTTGTGATCCCCAGGCTGAGGCGCGTATCAGTGATCGGCTTAGGGAGCGGCTTACGGAATACGGGATGGGAGAGTTTGCGATTTTGAATCCGGGGGCGGGATGGGGCGCGAAGCGCTGGCCGGCCGAGCGCTACGGCGAAGTGGCGCGCGGGTTGGGGGATCTCGGGGTGCGTTCGATTCTGAATTATGGCCCGGGCGAAGAGGAGTTGGTGCGGGTGGCGGGAGTTGCAAGCGGAGGGACGGCTCAGGCGATGAGTTGTACGATCTCGGAATTGATCGCACTGACCCGGCGAGCGCGGCTGTTTATTGGCGGCGACACAGGGCCACTGCATCTGGCGGCGGCGCTGCGGGTTCCGGTGGTGGCGATCTATGGGCCTACGGATCCGGCGCGCAACGGGCCTTATGGGACGCGGAGCATTGTGCTGCGCAGCGCGGAGAGCGTCACTTCGCATGCGCGGCGGGCAGCGGCGGATGAGGGACTGCTGGCGATTGGGAGTGAGGCAGTGGTGGGGGCGGCGAAGCGGTTATTACGCATCGTTTCGTGAGGCTTTCCCCGCACTGACGTGCGGGGCTAATGAATTCCGTCGCTACGCGACTGAGGCGCAGGTGACGAGTGATGGCAAAATCTGTTTGCGGCAGCTAAAAATCATATTGCATGGCCGAGTGGTCACAAATCGCGCGGCGGGTTCGGGTGCCGCTGGGATTTCTTTTTGCGGTGCTTTATTTCTGGCTGGCTCGGCCTTCGTGGAGATCTATGGCGCTGGGTGCGATCGGAGTTGTGCCGGGGCTTGTGATTCGGGCGCTGGCTTCGGGGCATGTGCGTAAGAACGAGTCGCTCGCGACTACCGGGCCGTATGCTTATACGCGGAATCCGCTGTATTTGGGATCGCTGCTGATGGGATTGGGATTTTGCGTCGCGGCGCGAAGTTGGTGGGTGGGCGTGGCGCTGGTTGTGATGTTTGTTGCTATCTATCTGCCGGTCATTCGAGATGAAGAGGCTTTCTTGCGCGGAAGGTTTCCGGAGTTTGAGGAGTATGCGAAGAGGGTGCCGCGGATGTTGCCGCGGCTGAGATCCCATTCGGCTGACGAGAATGATGGGGCCGCAGAATTTTCTTTGGAGTTGTATTTGAAACATCGTGAGTACAATGCGCTGCTGGGAGCGGTGGGGATGATGGCGGCGCTAATTGTGAAGATGACATACTTTAAGACGCATTGACAGCGAGCCAGCCTCAATGAGGCTGACAACGGCGAGGGCAAGATGCCCTCGCGACAGCCGGCGGGACGCCGGCGCTACTACTGCTACGGCTCACTTCTGTGCCACTAACTGCCTGGCGCGGGTCAACTCCGGGCGCGTTGAATTTGATCCGTCGCAAACTTTCAGTAACAGCGCGTAGTATTCCGTGGCGTCGTTTTGCTTGCCGGCGGCTTCGGCGGCGCGGGCGGCGCCGTAGAGGGCGTCGAAGCGGTTGGGATTTAGTTTCAGGTCGGTTTGATATTCAACCAGGGCTTGCTGCGGACGCTTGGCTTCGAGCAGCATGTCGGCGATCATCTCGCGGGCTGGAATGCCTTCCGGCTCTTCACCGAGAGAGTCTTCTTTGTCGGCAATGGGGCGCATGGCCTCGACGGCGTCGTCGTCCTTGCCTTCGGCGAAGGCCAGCCAGGCCTGGGCTTGTTTGCGATCGTCTTCAACTGAGTCGGCGAATTCTGATTTCGCGGCGGTGAGTTTTTTGTGGATGCTTTCAATCGCTGCGAGGTCTTGGCGGACGTCTTCAGGCTTGCGGAGGTGGGCCGAGCCGATGGCGCGGGCCCAATAAATCGTAGAATCCTCCGCGGTGCCGGCGACTTCATACGGAGGCAGGGCTGCGGCGGTTGACCAATCGTGCATCTCGATGGGATACATCGCGGTCAGGTGCGACAGGGTTGCGGCGTGAGGATCGTATCCCGTGCCGTACATATCGTCTTTCTTATTGGGCATGGCGCGGATTTCCTCGATCAGGGCTCGGGCGTCGGCGTCGCGTCCGCTTTGCATGTAGGCGTAGAAAAGGAAATCCATGGCGTGGAACTGGTGGCCTTCGCCGCCCATGCCCATGGCGGCGGTTTTGCGCGAGGCGGCGATGGAGGCGAGGTTGGAGTTGATGTCGTCCTGCCAGAGGCCGACGCGGGCGAAGATGTGCGAGGGCATGTGCAGAGCGTGGGGAGCGGCGGGCGCGACTTGCGCGTAACGGCGGGCGGCAGGCAAGCCGAGTTGCGCGAGTTGCGGCTTGTCATAGG
>PLUI01000222.1 GCA_003164855.1 Acidobacteriaceae bacterium | reverse complement strand
ATCAAGCCCGCCAATATTTTTGTCACCGAGCGCGGGCACGCCAAGATTCTCGACTTCGGGCTGGCGAAGGTCGCACAACTACGCGGTTCTTCCAGCCAGATTGCCTCGGCGAACACGATGACCGCGGTCGACGAACAGCATCTCACCAGCCCCGGTTCTACTCTAGGGACGGTCGCTTATATGTCGCCGGAGCAGGTGCGAGCCAAAGAACTGGACGCGCGTACGGATTTGTTCTCATTCGGAGTCGTCTTATACGAGATGGCGACGGGCTCATTGCCTTTCAGCGGCGAGAGCACCGGGGTGATCTTCGACGGAATCATGAACCGGGCGCCAGCTCCAGCGCTGCGATTGAATCCGGCGCTGCCGGCTGCGTTCGAGCATGTCCTCGAAAAGTCTCTGGAAAAAGACCGGGATATGCGCTACCAGTCCGCAGCCGAGCTGCGGTCGGACTTGAAGCGCATTCAGCGGGGAGCCGAATCGGGGCGAACACCTTCCGGGGACACACAGACTCAGGCGCAGCCACGATCGAAGCGCGGAATTGCCTTCGCGGGCGCTGCGGTGCTGGCTTTGCTGTTCGCGGTTGGCGCAATCGCGTGGTATGTGAAACGTTCTTCTTCGCAATCAGCGACCGTCGCCGCCAAACCGTCGGTTGGCGTTCTTCCTCTGCAAAACCTGAGCGCGGAGCCGGACAGCGCCTACTTCAGCGACGGAATGACGGACGAAATTACCACGAAGCTATCGAAGATTCAGGCCATCGACGTTGCTTCGCATTCTTCGGTCAGCGCAGTGAAAGTGTCTGATAAGAGCGCGGCAGAGATCGGCCGAGCGCTCGGGGTTCGCTATCTGCTCGAGGGAAGTGTACGGAAAGCGGGCGATCAGGTGCGGATTAACGTGCACTTGATCGACTCCACCACCGGGTTCCAAGTGTGGGCCGACGACTTCGTCGGAGAAATGAAGGACGTATTTTCGCTGCAGGAACAAACTGCACTGAAAATTGCGGAGTCGCTCAACCTCAAGCTCAGTCCGCAGGAACACCAGGCCATTCAGCATCGTTACACGCAGAACCCTCAAGCTTACGACGCCTACTTGCGAGGTCACGCGTTGGTCCAGTATTCGGATCAGCGCGATAAGGTGGAAGCGGCGCGCCGGGATTTTGAGGAAGCTCTCCAGTCGGATCCGGATTACCCTCTGGCCCTCGCCGGGCTGTCATTTGTCGAAGGGCAGACCTATCGGAATCTCGACGCCAATCCTTCTCATCTGCAGCGTGCCGAGCAATTCGCCCAGCACGCCCTGGCCATCGACCCACAATTGGCTGAAACGCATATGGCACTGGGAACCGTCAATGCAGATAAGTACGATTATGCGAGCGCCGCCCGGGAGTTCCGCACCGCTACCGAGTTGGATCCGGGAAATAGCTATGCCTGGGATCTGCTTTCGTGGGCGCTGGGATACGAACAGCCGCCGGACGCTGCCGGCGCCGAGAAGGCTGCGCGGGAATCCCTGCGTTTGGAGCCCGCGCTGTACCCCAAGACCTACTATCACCTGGGTCGTGCCCTTATGTTCCAGAAGCGCTACACGGAGGCAATTGCCGCCTTCGAGCACTCGCGCACAGACCCGGCGGATTCCTTTCCGGACTTGGGGTTGGGGCAAGTCTATCTGGCGCAGGGAGACTACGACAAAGCGCTCGCCTACTTGTCAAAGAGCGTTCGACCGGCGGGCATCAACTATTTCTGGCTGGGTGCGGCCTATGCGGCTCGCGGTGACAGAGACAAAGCTCTCGCCACGCTGCAAAAAGCATTCGATGCAGGCTTTCACGACTTCACCGCGCTCGATGCCAGCCCGTACTTCTCTTCGCTGCGCACGGACCCGCGCTTCCAGCAGTTGACCCAGCGCTATCGCAAGTAATGCGGGCGTCGCCAACGCCGGAGGCTTGCGTCAAAGTACATATTTCCGTCGCGATGTTACACTTATTGACCTGCTGAACCGCGTACAGTGAACGGTGACCTTCATCGCTGACAGCAGTCCTCCCCCGGAGTACAGAAGTCAAGGTAACGAGCTAAGAATCGTCCAGGTCTGTTATTGGTGCGTTTAGTGACGAACATCCGGAGAGAGGAGAAAAAGAACATGAAATCCCTCATGACAACTTTGGCAAAATTGCTGGTGTTGGGCCTGTTTCTGGCGTTGGCCCCGGCCGCTCTGGCCAGCAACACATGGTACGTAGACGGGGTGAACGGCAATGACGGCAACAACTGCAAGTCATTGAAGTACGCTTGCAAGACCATCGGACATGCTATTTCACTGGCTTCGTCGGGGGATTCGGTCCTGGTGGCTGCCGCGACCTATACGGAGAACCTCACCATCGGTATCAACCTGACGGTTCTTGGCGCCAACGCCAGCACAACCATTATTGATGGTGGGGCGGTCAACACGGTGATCACAATTTCCGAAACAGCTCAGGCCATTCTTTCAGGGCTGACCATCCGCAACGGCTATAGCCAAACCTATGGCGGGGGTATCGTCAACCTTGGGACACTGACAATCAACAACAGCGTTATCACCACCAATAGTGCCAACTACGGCGGCGGCGGGATCGAAAACTTCACCACGCTGACGATCAACCACAGCACCTTCACGGGGAGTAGTCTTTCCGACCAAAACGGCTCCGGCGGCGCCATTCTGAATTGGGCTGTGATGACGATCAACCAAAGCACCATCAGCGGGAATAGCGCTGGCGATGGCGGCGGCATCTACAGTGGTTGCTGTTTGACTGGCACTGTGACGACGATCAACGACAGCACCATCAGCGGGAATAGCGGCACATGGGGTGGCGGAATCGAAATTGTCGGCGGCACCGGGGCAATCAACAACAGCACGATCACCGGAAACAGCGCGACCGACGGCGGCGGGGGCATCCTGAGCTATGTCGCGCTCACGATCAACAACGGCACCATCAGCGGGAATAGCTCAGCAGCGGGCGGCGGCATCTTAGAGGTCTCTGGCGCCTCAGCGATCTTTCAGAACAGCATCATCGCGAGCAGCTCTGGCGGAAACTGTCTCGGAGGCACCACCATCACTTCCGATGGTTACAACCTGAGCAGCGACGATACCTGCAATTTCAGTAACACTGGCGATATGAACAACACAAATCCCCAACTGGGAACGTTAAAGAACAACGGCGGCCCCACCCAGACGATGGGTGAGCTCTCAGGGAGCCTGACGATTGACGCAGGCAACCCGAATGGCTGCACCGATGGCAATGGCAACCCGCTGACGACCGACCAGCGCGGCGCGCCGCGTCCGGGAAAGTATAAGCAGGACAAGCGCTGCGACATGGGCGCGTTTGAAAGGCAGACCGATTGAGCCGGCGGCCGACCTAGCCCCAAAATGAAAGCCGCCTGACCGCTGCGGCGGCCTTTTCCTTTTCTCCACACTGACTTTTGCGGCCTGACTATTGCAGTCAGACCACAGCGCTCATCGCTTCGAGTTGGTTTTGGATTCCGGGCGGATGATGGGCTACCCGGAGGCTGACCACTGCGGCGGGCGGCTTGCCGGGCAGAAGGAGCATCAAAGTTGGTAAGATGATGCGATCCCGCCGCAACCAAGGCCAATGCCTTTCTGCGAGGAATCAGAAGCGGAACCTTTACTCACGGCGCCTCTCGCCTCTTCATGCCGAGCGCTACGGTCCGCCACCACGCCCGGTTATGGGAGGAGAATGGATGACAGGAAAGTTCGCGACCGCCAGTGCGCTGAGGTTGCTGTTTTTTACTATTTTGTTGGCAGGGCACGGATTCGCCCAAGCACCAGTTACCGGTGAGCCTCAGGCTACGACCCCAGCGGCACAACCGCCAGCGGCGCAACAACCAGCGGCACAGCAGCCGGCGGCACAGCAAACTTCCGGCGATCAGGAAGCTTCCGATCAGGAATCTTTGCGGAGAAAGAAGCCAAAGGATTACAAGAACTGGAATTACAACGTCGGCCTCGGCGCCAATTTAGACGGCGGCACGACCAAGACATTCGTGAGAGGCGGAGGCGGCGTGGCCACGGCCGGCGTGGCGCGCAATGCGAATAAATATTTTGGCCTGCGCGCGGATTTTATTTTTGAAGACCTTCCCCTACGTGATTCCAGTCTGGTGCTGGCGTCGGCGGGGAGTGCGTCGAGCTATCTTTTGGCTCTTACCCTCGACCCGGTTATCAACATTCCCGTGACCAAGCTATGGGGAGGATATGTTCTGTTTGGACCAGGCTTCTACCATCGCTTCGGAACCTTAAATTCGGACACGGCGGTTCCGGGTTCGCCATGCAATCCGTTTTTTGAATGGTGGAGCGCGTGCGGGAACACCAGCATTCCTTTGAGCGGCAGCTTTGTCACGGCCAATCAAAACGAATTTGGCTACAACATTGGCGGAGGCGTGACGCGGAAGGTGCCGAGCGGAGTAGAAATCTATCTGGAATACCGGCTTACGCACGGATCGGCGAACACCACTACTACGGATACGCGTCCGATTACGCTCGGCGTGCGCTGGTAGGAGGGTTTTTCGCGAAGACGGTTATTCGGGATTCGTGCGGTAGTCCCAGAGATTTTCGGCCCGCTGGAGTTGCACGAAGGATGAGGCGGAGACGGGTTGAGAAACTGCTGCGTCGGAATTGGCTTCGGCCAGGGCTAATTCGATGATGTGGTGTGCAGGGGCGAGTGAACATGCGGGATCGGTTACCGTGGCGTCGCCTGCAAGGAGCAAGGCCTGGCAGCGGCATCCACCGAAGTCCTCGGCGCGGCGGTCGCATGTCCGGCACGGTTCCGGCATCCACTCTTCTCCGCGAAAGCGTTGGAACGAGGAAGAGTCCCGCCAGATCGACTCCAGAGTTTGCTCGCGAACATTTTCGAAGTTGAGACCGGGAATAATTTCGGCGGCGTGGCAGGGAAGAACCTTGCCTGAGGGATTGATAAGCATCAATCTACGGCCCCATCCGCCCATGCAGGCTTTGGGAAAGCGGGCGTAGTAGTCGGGTACGACGGAATCGATGCGGATGCGTCCGGCGAGGCGTTTTTCGGCGGCGGCGACGGTTTCGACAGCCTTCTCAAGTTGTGCCCGCGTAGGCAGCAGGGCGGCGCGGTTGCGCAATGCCCATCCATAATATTGCGTGTGGGCAATCTCCATGCGCTCGGGCGCGAGCTGCTCGATGAACGAGATCATCTCTTCGAGGTGATCGATGTTCTGGCGATGGATGACTAGGTTTACGGTGAATGCAATTTTGTGGCGGCGAATGATGCGCGAGAGCTCGATCTTGTGCGCGTGCGCTTTCGCGCCGGCAATCCAGTTGGCCGCGGCCTCGCGTGAATCCTGAAAGCTGATCTGGATGTGATCGAGGCCGGCCTCGACCAGCGCCTTTAATCGGGGCTCGGCGAGGCCGATGCCGGACGTGATCAAGTTGGTGTAGAGGCCCGCGGCGCGGGCTGCAGCGATGAGTTCGGTGAGATCCGGGCGGGCCAGCGGTTCGCCGCCGGTGAAGTGGGCGTGCAGCATCCCCAGCTTGCCGGCCTGCTGGAAAATGTCGATCCACTCTGCGGTGGAAAGCTCCGAAGTGACTGCAGCCAGTTCCAGTGGATTGGAACAGTAGACGCAGTGCAGCGGGCAGCGGTGCGTGAGTTCGGCGATGAGGGCTAGAGGGTTGGGAATCATCGAGGCCGCTGGTATTTCACTTTAACCATGATGGCAGTTCGTAACGGAGTATAGCAACGTAGACCGCCCTAATAGTCGACAATCCGCTTGTGCCGCAGTTGCTCTAGGAACTGGCTGATGTCGGAGCGGATCTTGGCGGGATCGGCGACTCTGAACTGAGCTTGCAATTCTTTGATGATCTCGCCGAACGTGCGCTGGCCGTCGCAGCGTTCGAGCACTTGGCGGCCTGTGCCTTGCAGTTTGATTGCGCCTTCGGGGAACAGGACTACGCGCTCTTCAGTGCCGGGCTTGCTTTCTGCTCCCCATCGGCATCCCGCGGCTAGGCGCGGCTGACTGGAATCTTCGGGAGGCATCATGATCGATGACCAGTAGAAAAAAGCAGGTCCCTCGACTTCGCATTGCGATTGATAAAGCCAATCGCAATGCTCCGCTCGGGATGACAGAGTCCTGTGTGGGATCTAAAGCCAATCGCAATGCTGCGCCCGGGATGACAGAGTTTTGGCATGCTAGACCGCCTCGATGCGAAACGCGCCGGGGGGAGGCCATCCGGGTTGGACGTAGGCGAAGTAGAGGGCGTCGAGCTGCGCCCATAGAATGTCGCATTTATCACGCAAGGCCTGGATTGCCAAATCTTGCTCGGCGCGGGTTTTTGCATTGTCGTAGACATAGTTGACGGCAAATTGCGAATCTTCCGGAGCCTGATAAAGTCTGGCTTCGAAATAATCCAGACCGCCGGCTAGCCAGGGATAGTGCTGGCGTAATTTTTCCACGCGCAGGGTGATCAGTTTGGTGGAAAACAGTTCAGTAAGCGAGGAAGCGACCGCTTCCAGCAAAGATCGATTCCGAACGATGTTCAGATATTCATTCACCGCGAAGCGGGTGGCGGGAAGAATACCCTGGCCGGCGCGAACCTGTGCGGGATCAAGTCCGGTGGCTTCCGCCAGTTTGATCCAGCGCTTGATGCCGCCTTCGCTGGTGGCGTCGCCATCGTGATCGACTACGCGCTTGCGCCAGGCGCGGCGGAACACCGGATCGGGACCGCGCGAAAGAATGATCGAATCTTTAATGGGGATGATGCTTTGATAGTAGTAACGGTTCAGCGCCCAGGCCTGGAGCTGGCCGCGGCTGAGCTTGCCTTCGTGCATCAGCAGATGAAAAGGATGTTTGTGGTGATAACGCTCCTCGCCCGTGGCTTGGAATTGCGTGCGTAACTCTTCGAGCGACAGCAGCGGTGCGGCTTGCGCCGTGGGTTGAGATTCTACAGATCGAACTGACATCCATCCTCCGCGATTTCCCAGCCCGCGTCCCGCACCTGGCGATATTGAGGACTCGACTCGTCCAGCATGGGATTGGTGTTGTTGATATGTAGGAATATTTTACGCGGGCAACGCACTCCCGCCAACCTGATCAAAGTATTTTCGACCGCGACGTGGCCCATCTGCGCGGCGGTTTGTCCACTGCCTTGCACGCGGATGAGTTCATCGTCGCTCCAGAAGGTGCCATCGAAGAGCAGAATGTCGCAGGAATCGAGTTGTTCGAGTAATGCGGCGTCTATTTGAGGGACCGCCGGCATGTAGGCCAGGCGCGGGCTGGACGTCGAATGGATGATGAATCCGAGCGAAGCTTCGCCGGGTGAGAGTTGCGATTGCCGGGCTGGAGTGATGTAGGCGGGATAGTGCGAACCGAGCGACCACGCCCGGCAGCGAAGACCAGAGTCTTCGCCTTGCGCGTTGCGCAGAGAAAATTCTTTTCCAGATTCAAAGTCAGTCCATATCGTTTGATCCGGAATTCTTTGCAACATGCCGAATATGGAATTATCCTCCCGAAGAATGCGGCGAACGGAGGCAGTGGCGTGGACGCGCAGCGGTTGCAATTCGCGCAGCAGAAGCAGTCCGAGAACGTGGTCGAGATCGGCGCTGGCGAGAGCGATCCCGGCGATGGGCGACTGACGCATGCCTTGCCGCGGATGCAACTCCGGTGTGGCTTCGATCTGAGTGCGCAGGTCGGGAGACGCGCCCAGCAAGAACCACGAGCGGGAATCCTGGGTGAGGGCGATTTGAGTTTGCGTGCGCGGCTTGCCGTGAAATGTACCTGCTCTTACGGCGCGGCAATTTGCGCAGGCGCAATTCCATTGCGGAAATGCGCCGCCGGCCGCTGAACCAAGTATCTTTACTTGCATCTCTGGTGAGTTTACAGCTTGAGGTTGATGCGGGGAGCGATTTCGCTAGGAATCTGCGGGGAAATAACCACGAAGGACACTAAGTCACACGAAGGAAATCTAACGGAAAATACATGCTTGAGGGGACCTGAGGATGACAGAACTTGCAACTTTTCTGCGATCCGAGTGCGGCGAGTGTGAAAGATCCTGCATGCGAGAAGCGAATATGCACGTCTGCATAGATTTCCACTTGCCTTGGCCGCAGTTTCGCTTCATACTGCAAATGGCCCGGTTTATGCGGGTTCCAGCCCTCCCCCGCCCTCCCCAGTTTTTCTGCGTGGCGGTGACAAAATAGATCGAGTTCGTCGGCTGTTCACTCCAAGGTTAGGATCGACTACGGCTAGAGTGTGGGCTAAACAGGGATGCTTCGACTGCGATTATGCTTGGCTTCGCGAAGCATAATCTTCGCTCAGCAGGACAGGGCGTGAATTTATCCCTGGCCCGCGGAGGCGGCGCAGCGCAGAGGGTCTACATCCCAAAGGGTGACGTCGGTGGAAAGATTTTCGATTCCCACTTCGCCGGCCATTTCCGTACCCGGCTTGCCGCACCACACGATGCGGAATTGAGCTTTCGTGCCCTCGTACAAAACATCGACCACGTCTCCGGGCTTCAGGCGGGCGTCCACACATTGAAGGGTCGCGCCACGGCCGCTGATGTTGCGCAGGCTTGCGGGCTGAGTGAACGGACGGGAGAAACTGTCCATGCCCCAGATTTGTACGGGAAGGTCAACGAACACACGGGACTGGCGGCGACGGTCCATACGATGCTCCTTAGGTTTGCAAAGGGAGGGTCAAAGAATCGTAGGCGGGCTTGGCGAGCAAACAAAGGTAACGACGGTCACACGTGAAGAGTGTCGAAAGTTTGCGGGTCGGGTGGAGGGCTAGCTCTGGGCTAACTTCTGCCGTTAGTCCATATCACCGAGGGAGCAGGCGCCGGGACCGCGAGGATCGCCGCAGGAGCCGCAACCACCGGTGGGGGAGGTTGCGCCAGTCGAGCCTTTCGCGGCGACGGCAAAAACGCTGAGCTGCGGACTCAACTTCTTGCTTTGACACTTGGGGCACTTCGCCTTGTCGCGGCCGAAGATCAAGGTTTCGAACTCGTGCTGACATTCCTGACAGACATATTCAAAAATCGGCATTGGATCACTCCCGTGCAGCGCACTGCTCCTATTAGAATCGTTTTGTGGGAACTTCGCAAACGGAGGCGATCGATCATCGGTCAATAATGTCGGTCGATAATGCAGTGGGGCTCCCGAGATTCTTCGTTCGCGCAGAGAACGCGCTCAGGATGACAATCAAAGTGATGACGCTTGCAATCTCCAACTCCAGAAACCAAGTTCGAGGACGGTCTGACTGACAAGCCGCGAGGGTTCGTGGGCACTAAGTTCCGGCCACGCTCGTGGTTGCGAGGCGGGCACGTGCAGACTCTGGCCGCATTTTTTCTGTCGCGCCGAATCAAGCTGCCGCCTGCCGAACAGCGACTGATCGAAGTGGAACCGGGCGTTCCCGTTCTATGCCACTGTCACTGGCAGAGGGAGCGGAGCAGCGCGCTGACCTTGATCATCGTGCACGGGCTGGAAGGATCGAGCGAATCGCAATACATGTTGGGAATTGCGCGGAATGGGTTGGCGGCGGGTATGAACGTGGTGCGCATGAACCAGCGCAACTGCGGCGGTATGGACCATTGTGCGCCTACGCTATACAACTCCAGCCGCTCCGGGGATGTGGCGGCAGTGGCGAGAAATATTGTGGAGTGCGACGCAGTTCGAGGTTTCGTGCTCATTGGGTTCTCCATGGGCGGCAATCTGGTTCTCAAACTGGCGGGAGAGTGGGGCAGTGACGGTCCAGCGGAATTTCGTGGAGTTGCGGCAGTTTGCCCGGCCGTGAATTTGGCGGCTGGGGCGGATGCGCTGCACGAGCCCGCCAACCGGATTTACGAATATTATTTTATGCTGCAGTTATTCCGGCGGTTTCGGCGCAAGACGCGGTTGTTTCCCGAGACGTTTGACGCATCGCGGCTGCGCGGAATAAAAAGCTTGCGAGACTTCGATGACCGCGTGACCGCGTACTATTGCGGCTTTACCGGGGCGGATGATTACTACGATCGCGCAGCCGCGGCTCATGTAGTGGATCGGATTGCGCGTCCTACGCTGGTGATCCACGCCGCCAATGACCCTTTCGTACGCATTTTGCCAGAAACGCGGCAGAAGCTTCTCTCCAATCGCAACATCCTCTACAACGAGAGCGACGACGGGGGACACTGCGCGTTCGTGGGCGACCGCGAAAATTCTTCGAAATACGATGGGCGGTGGGCAGAGCGGGAAGTGGTGGAGTTTGCGAAGCAGTTTCAGTAGGGCGGGCAACGACGGCTAGCACAGCGATGAACCATGGTCCCTCGCTGTGCTCGGGATGGCAAAGTTTTAATGGGCGCGGGCGGGGCTGCGAAACCAGGCCAGAATTTCAGCGCCATGCCCCTTCAGCCGCGTTCGCAAAAAAGCGAGGATGAGCATCGCGAGGCAAATTACAAGCAATCCAGCCGATGCGGTCCGGATGCTGACGCTGTGTTTGGGCAGGATTGAAACTCGACCGTAAACGAATTCGATGTGTACCCAGTAGACAAGAAGAGAAGCTTGCCCCAACTGAATGAGAGGGCTGAAGCCCCATTGCGCCGCGCCCCAGCGGCACCAGGCATAACTTGCCGTGAGAATAATCAGCAGCATGCCGACACGCAGCAAGAAAAAGTCTGGGCTGGTGTGCCAGTAATCGTAGACCGCGTAGAGTTGCCGCGGCTGCGCATCGAACCAGCGAGCGACTGCAACCAACGCCAAGCCTGCGGCCCCCATGCCAAAGAAAGTTGAGACTTCGCTCCGGCGGCCGCTCTGGCTTTGCAAAATGAATCCAGCGGAAAGGCCGGCGAAGGCGAAGCCCGCCCAGGGGAAAATTGGGAAGAGCCAGGCCTGCGGCGTGCCCAGATTGTGGACTCCGTCGAGGTAGGATTCCAGCGGCCAGGGCAGCCAGCGCGGGCGCCAGGAGGTCCAGATTAAAGGCGTGAGCAAGGAAATGAGCAGCGCGGCCGCGGCCGACGCAAGAACCAATGCGGACCTGGCATGCTCGCCTCTCTCGATCGACAGAACGATCCAGCACAGCAGGCCCATGAGCATCATGGAGAGGCCGATGGTATTGAGGATATCCACGCGCAGCAGATCGCTGAGCGGCGCCCAGCCCCAGGCGATGACGTATTCCTGCAGACGGAAGAGCAGGCCGAAGGCAAAAATTTCCGCGCCACGGCGGATGGTGGTGCGGGCGATTTGCGCTGGAAACAGATTCCTGGTTCGCAGCTTTTCGGTTACCAGGGCGAACGAAATTCCCGCTAGAAATAAAAACAAGGGAGCAGGAAACGTTCCTCCGAGTTGCGAGTACATGAAGAACTTACTTTGGCGCAAGCCGGGGCTAAGCCAGGCGTCGTAGCAATGGGTCTGGAACATCAGGACACAGGCCAAGCCACGCATCCAGTCGATGTAGGCCAGCCGGGATGGAGAGGCAGAGGTCAATGCGACACCGCATGATACTCCACCGCGAGCTGGTTACAAATTCCAATCGAGGGTCCTGCACGCAACGAGAACGAGCTACGTGCGGGGCATCGCGCTTTCGATGTGCGGGATCGAGGATAGGACTCGCGGAGGATGCGACGCGTGAGAGCGGGGTGGCGAATATCGTTCCTCGAAAGAGGAGTCTCCGAGAAGAGGAACGACGATGCCCGGTTGTGGCAAAATGAAGACGGCCCCCGTCGATTCCAGTGCACTCTCTGGGCAGAATGGCGAAGGGGTCTTCATAAGTTGTTGTGGGCGCGTAGCTCAAATGGATAGAGCACCGGATTTCTAATCCGGTGGTTGCAGGTTCGATTCCTGCCGCGCCTACCATAGAAGCGGTGGACGGTGGCCAGTGGTCATTGGCTTAATATCTACCTGGCCAGCAGCATCGTCCACTGATCTTGATTTACTGACCACCGACCACTGATACCGCTGATCACTGACCACCGATCTTCCGGTGTTCACAGGTGGCGGTGTTGAGACAGCCGTCCGCCAGCATCAGGCGCTCGACCGGTTTGCCGCCAATGATGTGGGATTCGATGATTTCGTCGACGTCGGCTTCGGTGACGTGTCCATACCAAATGGCCTCGGGATAAACCACGACGTTCGGGCCGTGTTCGCATTGATCGAGGCAGCCGGACTGGTTGGCGCGCACTTTGCCCTTGAGGCCGCGTTCCGCGAGTTTTTGCTTGAATAGTTTTTGCAATTTTGCCTGTCCGGTGGGATCGCAGCATCCGCGCGGATTTCCCGGTGGCCGTTGGTTGCCGCATACGAAGATGTGTTTTTCGAACTTGGGCATCGGATTCCATCTTAACGTGAATGGCTGGCAAGGTCATTCCGGCCTTGCGCGTTGCCAACCCCGCACGGGCGCGATAAGATACTCCGTACACATCTTCTCCGCTTTTATCCCAATAAGCCTTTAAGTATTTGCCGCGGGGCAAAGAGTGTGCGACCCCGGGTGTTCATACGTACGCGCGACGCAGTTGTGCGCTCGCGAATCCCTGTGACGGAGTGGGCAGTGAAACGAGGCAAGACCGCGGTAATTGTCGGCGCCCAGTGGGGCG
>PLUI01000283.1 GCA_003164855.1 Acidobacteriaceae bacterium | reverse complement strand
GTGTTTGACTGCTCGTTCAAGCCGGCGAAGGGGACGCGGTCGATTGCTCCGATGGGACACTTGAAAATGATGGCGGCGGCGCAGCCGTTTATCTCGGGAGCGATATCGAAGACGGTCAATCTTCCGGAGAATGCATCGGTGGAAGACATCATGGAAGCGTATTTGCAGGCTTGGAAGCTTGGTCTGAAAGCGGTGGCGGTTTATCGCGATGGGTGCAAGAAGTCGCAGCCGCTTTCGGCGGCGGGGACGAAGACGGCGAACTCTTCGAAAGACGATCCGCGGCCGGGGGCGGCCGGGCCACAGGAGCAGGCGGAGGATATGAATGCGCCGCCGCGGGCGGTGCGGCACAAGCTGCAGGAAGAGCGGGCGTCGATCACGCACAAGTTCAATATTGGAGGGCACGAGGGGTACATCACGGTCGGGCTTTATCCCAATGGCGAGCCGGGGGAATTGTTCATCACCATGGCGAAAGAAGGATCGACGGTCAGCGGATTGATGGACAGCTTTGCGCTGGCGGTCTCGATCTCACTGCAGCACGGGGTGCCGCTGAAATTGTTCTGCGAGAAATTCGCGCACACGCGGTTTGAGCCGAGCGGCTGGACGAGCAATCCCGATATTGGCTTTGCCAAGTCGATCATGGATTACATTTTCCGTTGGCTGCAGTTGCGCTTCACGGGACAGCAGCAGTTGCTGTTCGAGAATCTTAGACCCAAATTGTCAGTGGCCAGTGGCCAGGTGCCGGAGGATGCGGCGTCCGGCATGCGGCGTCCGGAGGTTGGGAGCCGGGAGCCGGGAGCGGGTTCGGTGCATGCCGCCGATGCGCTGGCGGGCCTGATCGACATGGGCGACGCTCCCAGTTGCAGCTTCTGCGGCAGCATCATGACGCGGAATGGTTCGTGTTATCGGTGCGGGAGTTGTGGGAGTACGAGTGGGTGCTCGTAACGATTTGGAGGAAGTATGAGTAAGGACCATTGTAATGACGGACTAGACGGCCGGTGCAGAGATGCAGACGGCGAAATTCGGCGTAAGCGCAGCGATACCCCTGTTGGCACACTAAGGAGAGAGTACGGCGACGATTTTGCGTCGGACTTTCGCAGTGACACTAAGCTCGGCAGGGTGCTGAAAGAGACGGACTCGGACTCGCTGAGTGACTATTTGAAGCACAGGCGCTGATCGTGCCAAGGGGCGCGTCGCAGTCTAGGGCGACCTTGTGCGCGCATTCCTATACCGCTGGGCTAGATCGTTCGCGGCTCGATCCCGGCGCGCTATACTAGCACTGGGGATTTGCATGCCGACTTCAGCCAAGCCGAAAAGGCCCTGCCCCAGCGGGCTCGATGATCGCTGCCGGGACGAGGATGGCGAAATTCGCCAGAAGCGGAGCGACACTCTTGTAGCTACGCTTCGCGAGGAGTACGGGGACGACTTCGCGAGGGGCTTCCGCGGCGACGCTACGCTTGAGACCGTGCTCAGCGAAACCGATTCGGAGTCGCTGGGCGACTATTTGAGGCGTCGACCGGCTCCTGGCCGGCCCGCGACCGCCCGCGATACAGCGAGGGTCCTAGGTGTCCCAGCGGGTAGGGCCGACCGCTTGATCAAACGTAGCGATGCTCTTTTGGGTACGTTGAGGAAAGAGTACGGCGACGACTTCGCGCCAGATTTTCGCAGTGACGCGAAGCTCGGTACCGTGTTGAGAGAAACGGGATCGGGCCCGCTGAGCGAATTTGGCGAGAAGAAGAGGGTCGGCACCGCGCATGCCAAGGCGAGAGCTACGAAAACGAAGGCGAAAACGAAGACGAGCGCATCGGAAGCACGCCGCTAAAGCGGAGTCGGTGTTCCTCAACATTCCGTATGACTCGCATTTCGAAAACCTCTTTCTCGCGTACATCGCCGCTATTAGCGCGTTCGGCTTTATTCCACGTGCTACGCTCGAAATTCCATTTAGCCGCCGCCGGCTCGATCGAATTCTGGATTTGATCGGTGATTGCAGGTATTCCGTCCACGACCTTTCCCGCGTCCAGCTTGATCAAGCGCCTCCGCCGACGCCGAGATTCAATATGCCTTTTGAACTGGGTCTGACGGTCGGTTTGGACAGGGCACAGCAAAGGGGTCGATCATGGGCGGTATCTGAGTCCAAGGCGCATCGTATTCAAAAATCTTTGAGCGACCTCAACGGAACAGACGTTTACATTCACGACGGCACAATTCGTGGGGTGTTCCGCGAGTGCGTCAACATTTTCGTTGGAAGCAGTCGGCGGCCGACGGTCCAGCAGATGATGGCCATTTACCGAGTGCTTAGGGCCAGCTTCGGGGAGACATTGCGCAGAGCTGGCCAGACGTCTCCGTTCAACGCTCGGGTGTTTCGTGATCTGTGCGTTTTGGCGAGCGCTGCCGCGGATGAATTAGTTGCTTAGCCCGGCGGCAGCCTAGGGCCATGCTAGAATCTTGCCGCGAGAAGACTGGATGCCAACAGGCGGAGATCGGTATCGGACTACCTTCCTTGGGCCGCTTCTTGGTTCCGGAGTAAGCGACAGCCAAGTCGTCTCGATCCCTGCGGTGGCAAAGAAGAACTGTGCCAACGCCCCATACTGTGTGCCCAATGAGGTCGTGTGCGGCGAGATCGGGCGGTTTCTTGGGTTGCCTGTTCCGCCAGCGGGGCGTTGTCTATACTCCCAAAGGTGACGATCTCTTTTACGCTTCCCTGGATTTCAATCTGACCGGGAACACGCTTCCGCCGGTCAACGTCACCAAGTGCGTGTCGGTTCTCCCGAGAGAGTCCACGGGCGTGTTGCTCTTCGATATCCTGATTGCTAATTCCGATAGGCACGGCCGGAATCTTTCCGTGGACTTCTCAGCCAAGCCGGCAAAGATGAACATATTCGATCATGGGCATGCCTTGTTTGGTAAAGATGCGGGCAATGGGGTGGCACGTCTCGAGAAGCTGAGCGATCGGTTGGGTGTGTCAGCGGGGTCGCGTACTGCGGGAAACCGCCATTGTCTTCTCGACCAGATTGACAGTGACTTCCATTTCGGTCACTGGCTCGAAAGAATCCGGAGCATCCCGCACTTCGTTATTGAGGATCTGTGCGCCGATCTGCCCGGACTGGGATGCACGAAGGGCGAGGCCAGTGCCGCAGCAAGTTTCCTCAGGTATCGCTGTGCTAAGCTGGGGCAGATCGTAGCGGCTAACAAATTGCAATTCACGGCGATCAAAACCTGGAGACTATTCTGATGAGCGGGCCGCCGCGCTATCTCGTCGCTAAGTACATATCCGACCTCCAGCGGATGGAGCCTCGGAATATAGGAGTCGTGGTCTGGACCTCTGGGAGCGTGGCTGCGCGTTTCGCAGCTGAGAGGCCGGGAGGCACGGGTGACATTGACGGGAGAAGTGTTCCAGCTTTTGTGACCAGCACTGCGGCGTACAAGCAATGGGTGGACTTCTGGAGAGGTCTTTTCAGCGCATCACCCGGGGCAGGTGGAAAGTTTAGGGATCGGTGGGCGGAAAGCCTGAAGGCGACGAGCCGTGGGAACTTTTGGCTGGCCGAGGGCGGCGTCGTCCTTGACCGCAAGGTGGACGACACGCAATTGCTTGCTGACGGCCTATTCGCGAGGCTCGTGGAGCCGGGACTCTCGGATGACGGGCGTGATATAGCCCTGGACCGCGTGGCTGACGACATAATCCGCAGACTTCGGCTCGCTCGGAACACGAACTTCCACACGAAGTATCGGGTGGCGTGCTCGGTTGCGCCAAATGTCGAGGAGGATTTTGAATTTAGCCATGCGTACAAGAACGGATCGCTGAGGCGGCTGTACCAGCGCGTGCCATTGTGCGCAAAGAGAACCCCGCTCCGACGCACAGTTCATGACTCTGCCTGGATGTTCGAAAAAGTAGTTCAGCAACGCATTGTGGCGCGGGACCAGGCGATTGCCTTGGTCTACGTCTCTGAGGAGCAAAAAAAGGACCCTGCAATCAGTTGGTCCTTCGACGTGCTCAGTTCCGTGGCTCGGCTAGCAAACCTTGCAGACCCGAATGAGGCGCTTGCCGCATTCGTTGTTGACTAAGTGCTGCTGCGCTCTCGCTCCCTCCAATTCCGTTTGCGAAGATTACAACTTGCGGCACGACTGAAGTCGTGCCCTTCCTGGTCGTGTCGCTTTCCAAATCCTCAGGGAGATTAGGTGGAATCCCATGTCTCGCAAAAGGCGCGAGACGCTTCGACTCCGCTCAGGGCAGGCTACGGGCGGCGGTTTCTGCCGTCCCTACAGGACTCGGTTCCATTTCTTGCGGCTTACCCAGGACTTACGTCCTGGGCTATCGTATGCCGTCGCTGCGCGAATAGAGTGGGGTGGGTTATTATTGCGCGCTTCGTCCGTCGAGCAACCCGGCTGCATTTCGTGCCGGGCTGCAGCGCGACTCATGGTGTGCCCTCCCCGGTTGCGTCGCGCTTCACAAATCCTTGGAGGGATGGCGGCGTGGAATCCCATGTCTCGCAAAGGACGCGAGACCGCTCGACTTCGCTCAGGGCAGGCTATGGGGCGGCGGTTTGTGCCGTCCCTCCGGGACTTGGTTCCACTTTTTCAAGTCTACCCAGGACTTACGTCCTGGGCTATCGTATGCCGTCGCTACGCGACTGGAGTGTGGTGGTTTATTGTTGTGCGCTTCGTCCGTCGAGCAACCCGGCTCTCGTCGCAGGCTGCAGCGTGACTCATGTTGTGTCCTCCCCGGTTGCGTGGCGCTTCGCAAATCCCCGACGGGGCCGTGGAATCGCATGTCTCGCAAAAGAGGCGAGACATGGGGCACCCCGCGGTTGTTGTGGCGTCGGCTAACAGCAGGTTCCTCACCGGGCTTTCAGCCCGATTCGGAATGACATCACTTATATCGCGGGCGGCCTCCCTCAGCGGCTGAAGCCGGGTTGATTCGGGTGGGTCTTTTGCGGCACCCTTCGACTTCGCTCAGGGCAGGCTCCTGAAGCCGTGCCCTTCCCGGTCTGAGTCAAGATCAACGTCAGGATCAAGATCAACATCAACGCCAAAGGCGA
>PLUI01000217.1:9252-10836 GCA_003164855.1 Acidobacteriaceae bacterium | reverse complement strand
TCGGGCGGTTTTTCGCCGCGGTTCATGCGGGCTACGAGCGCGTTAACGGGAGTGACTACGAAAAAGTAAATGGCGGTGGCGATCAGGAAGAAAGAGATGCAGGCATTGATGAACTCGCCAATCGGGAACGGCGTCCCGCGCAGGGAGAAAGCGATATTTGAAAAATCCGGCTTGCCGACGAGTGCGGCAATAAGAGGTGTGAGTAAGTCCTTGGTGAGAGCCGCGACCACACCGCCGAAGGCAGCGCCGATGACCACGCCGACGGCCATATCCACGACATTGCCGCGTAGGATGAATTTTTTGAAGCCGCTCAGCATGCAAATNNAGCGCTGCGCCACCCAAAATCTGATTCAAACCAAATTTGATTGGGACCTAATTAAATTCAGAACCGAAATCAGATCCGCATGGGCATGACGATGTAGCGGTATTTATAGTCGTCGCCTTCGGCGGGGCGGAGTTGGCCGGCGGATTGGGAATCTTTTAGTTCGAGGCGGACTTCGGCGGTGCCGGCGGCTTTGAGGAAGTCGACGAGGTATTGGGCGTTGAAGCCGATGGTGAGGGTTTCGCCGTCGTAGGGGGCTTCGATGGAATCCTCGGACTCGCCGGCTTCGGTGGAGGATGCGGAGATTTTTACTTCGCCTTTTTCCAGCTTGAGGCGGACGGCGCGGGAGCGTTCGTCGGCGAACTGGGCGACGCGGAGGATGGCGGAGTTCAGGTCGGAGTTGTTCAGCGTGATGCTCTTGCTGTTGTCTTTGGGCAGGACGGCTTCGAAGTTGGGGAACTGGCCGGTGAGTTGGCGCGAGGTGAGCAGGCGCGAACCGATGCGGAAAAAGAGAGTGGAATCGTCTTTGGCGAACTCGACGGTATCGGCGTCGGTGGAGTCGAGCAGGGATTTGAGTTCGTCCATGGCTTTTTTGGGGACGAGAGTTTTCATCTCGCCGGAGATGCCTTCGAATTTTTCGCCGCTGCGCTCGCAGTGCGCGAGGCGGTGGCCGTCGGTGGCGACCATGGTGATCGATTCCGGCTTCAGCAGCATGAGAGCGCCGTTCAGCGTGTAGCGTGACTCTTCACTGGAGATGGCAAAACCGGTGCGGGCGATCAGACCGCGCAGGACCTGGCCGGGAATTTTAACGACGCCAGCGGTGGGAAATGCGGGCAGGCTGGGGAAATTGGATTTCGCCATGCCGACCATCTTTGTGTTCGAGCGGCCGCAGCGAATGCTGACCCAGTGGTTGTCCAGCAGTTTGATGGTGATGTCGGCGTCGGGCAGGAGTTTTACGTAGTCGTGGAGTTTGCGCGCGGGGATGGTACAGGAGCCTTCCTTTTTTACTTTGGCGGTGCACGAGGTGCGCAGACTGAGATCGAGGTCGGTGGCGGTGAGCGATAGTTTGCCATCGGCGGCCTCGAATAAATAATTGGACAGAATGGGAATCGTGGTCTTGCGCTCGACCACGCCTTGCGTGGCGGTTAATTCCCGCAGCAACTCGACTTTGCTGACCGTGATCTCCATGGTTCCTACCGCAACGGCGGCTTCCACCGGCATAATGATCTCCAGCGCCTCAGGGGCTAAAGCCCAAAATCTAT
>PLUI01000217.1:0-9245 GCA_003164855.1 Acidobacteriaceae bacterium | reverse complement strand
GTGCCCTGATACGAATCTGCCCTTCCCGAAACTATTTATGAGACAGCTTCCAGCTTCAATTCAAAATGGGCGTGCTACTTTTAGTACTACCCTTATATCAAATACAAAACCTATTAAACCAGTAGTAACAGTAGGCGGGCCGGAGAAGTGGAAAACTTTGGCAACCGGCCTATTGTCACCGCTTTGAGGACCGGACCCTCGTGTGAGAAATCGGTCCCGAAGCTGGCGGAGACCCTACGAGAAAAATTCCGCTTTTCTGGTTTCGCCTGATCGTTGCACAGTTTCCACATCCGGTTCACAGAGCGATGAAAGGAAGACTGCGCTGCGCGGTGCAAAACGTGAAAATAGTGCGTTTATCCGCCCAATTGCTCCGTTAATTTATTGAGCAACCTGTTTAAATCTTTGTCGTTCTTGCGAACCTCTTCAATTTTTTCGACGGAGTGCAGAACGGTGGTGTGATGCTTTCCGCCGAACTGGCGCCCGATTTCCGGCAGCGACGCTTCGGTCATCTGCTTGGCCAGATACATTGCGATCTGGCGCGGGTAGACGATGGCGCGCGAATTATCTTTGGCTTTAATTTCGACCAGGCGCAGGCCGAACTGTTCGGCAACCATCTTCTGGATGGATTCGATGGTGACCTTGCGAGCTTGCGAGTCGATGAAATTCTTCAGCACCTGCTGGGCGTAAGGCAGAGTGATCTCGGCGCCGATCAGGGATGAGTGGGCGACGAGGCGGATGAGTGCGCCTTCGAGCTCGCGGACATTGGAGCGAATATTTTGCGCGACGTAGAGGGCTACGTCGGTGGGGAGGGTTACTTTTTCCTGCTCGGCTTTCTTTTGCAGGATGGCGACTTTGGTTTCGAGGTCGGGAGGCTGGATGTCGGCGATCAATCCCCACTCGAAGCGGCTGCGGAGGCGGTCTTCGATCTCGGCGAGTTCTTTGGGAGAGCGGTCGCTGGCGATGACGATCTGCTTCATGGTGTCGTGCAGAGCGTTGAAGGTGTGGAAGAATTCTTCCTGAGTGCGTTCTTTGCCGGCGAGGAACTGGATGTCGTCGACGAGAAGAACGTCAACGCCGCGGAACTTGTCGCGGAAGCTGGTCATCTTGTCGTAGCGCAGCGAGTTGATCATGTCATTGGTGAACTTCTCGCTGGATACGTAGCAGATGGCGGCCTGGGGCTGACGGCGCTTGACTTCGTGTCCGATGGCCTGCATGAGATGGGTCTTGCCCATACCGACGCCGCCATACAGAAAGAGCGGGTTGTAGGCTTTGGAGGGACGCTCGGCGACGGCCTGGCAAGCGGCGTGCGCGAACTGATTGCCGGAACCGATGACGAAGGCGTCGAAGGTGTAGCGGGGATTCAGTTGGGCGGCGCCATCCCAATCGAAGCGGGCCTGCGAAGGAGCGGAGGCAGCGGGCGGGGCCGAGAGACCGCCGTTGTGACGCATGGGAGTGGCGGAGGGATCGTCCTCAGGAGTGACGAATTTTACGTCGCTGAACTCGAGGCCGAGATTGTCGATGGCTTCCTGGATGAGGTCGGCGTACTTATCGCCGGCGTGACGGAACTCGACCGTGGGCACGCGAACGAATAAAACACCGCCGCTGGAGTGGCTGTAGCGGGTTGGCTTTAGCCAGGTGTCGTAAGAATGCCGGTTGATCTTTTTTTCCAGCGCGTCGAGAATGCGCATCCACGGATTAGGGGAGAGTGTTGTGCTTGTCGCTGACATAATTTATGAAATACCCGCCGCGGCGTCCCGGCGGCTGGCTGAGGGCGCCTGTTAAAAACGTTAGTTACCGAGTTGCTGATGGAACTCTTAGTGTACTGCGGAATGCGCTTTGTGTAACAGGCGCGGTTGTCATCGTGAAAGAGATTTTAAAACTGAACATTTTAAAACTGAACAGTGCCGCATGGTAGCACGAAATTTTTTTCATCGCACGAAAATCTTGTGCGGGAAATTATTGGGTACGCTCATTCAGAACGTGAAGTGGGGCGCGTGTCAAGTGTCGAGGATGTAACTGCCGCGAGAGCGGTGCAAGGCGGGAGCGGGAAAAATATCAGTGCTGAGTTAAGAGATTGAGGATTCGCCTGCAAAGAGTCGAGGGACTGCGAGCGGGACGGGCGGGTCGCCCGTCTCCACACGAGCATTTCCCACACGGGCATTCCCTAGTGTTGCAGTAGCGTGTCGACGCTAGTCTTCGGTAGTGGCTTCCCGCACGATCCTGGCGGCGGCCTGGCTGGCGTCTTCTTTGTAGGGGCTCAGTTTGTTCAATGCAACAGCGCGAAGAGGGTCGCCCAGGGACTTCTGGCTGGATACGTCGAACTTCTCTATATCAGCCGTTTGTCCGTCCGGGGAAACCGCCACAACCCTGTACGCTCCGATCAGCCCTTCCTGAACTACGATCTGACCAATTTTAATATTTGCTCTCGCCATGAAGACAGTTTCCCACAGGCCGCTGCCGATTGCCAGCCCTGGGGAAATTCAAATTGGAACACCACGCCGGTACGCCGGAAGGTGCAGCGATAGAAGATTTTCAGATAAAGCCACTATCCCACGAGCGGTAGTGTGCTAATAGTGCGTTGATAGGTTAGTTCGGCTTGTCCTTCAGCGCCTTCTCAAGGCGGCGCTCTTTCGCCTTGAGTAAATCGTTTAACTGTTCAATGAACTGTGTGAACTTGTGCGGGTCTTGCTCTTTGGCGAGCCGCTCACACAGGATGGCCATACGCTCGCGTTCGTCTGGGGTCATGGCAGCCTGCCCCCCTCTGGCAGGATGCGGACAGAGAAAGTCTATCAATACGATAGGCAATTGCAAGTCTAATAGTGCGTTTCTCGGTACAATTCGCGCGCGGCAACGCACTGGTAGGAAACGGCCCCACGAGCAGCTTCTTTGCCCTGAGGGCACTTGGTCATTTATACTTACCGTTTGCCTTTACATTGTCGAGGGAACTAGGAGTAGCTATCTTTCATGCCCAAGCGTACATTCCAACCCAACCGGCGCAAACGAAGCAAGAAGCATGGTTTTCGCACGCGCATGAAAACCCAGGGCGGCAAAAAGGTGATTTCCCGCCGCCGCGCCAAGGGGCGGAAGCGGGTATCCGTAAAGCCCGGATTTCGCGAGTAGCTTTTCTGGTGCCGCTCACTTTCAGAGTTGAGACGTCCGGTCTCTGGTTGCAGCCAGAGAGCACGAAGGCGGATGCGGTGCTGTTAACCCGGCTGGATTCCAGAATGCCAACCAAGAAGACGGCAGGATTTCCGCGCGCGGCACGGCTGTTGCGCCATGCGGATTTCGAGCGGGTCTACAAACAGGGACGGCGGCATTTTTCGACGTGCATGACGGTATTTTACTGGCCGCGTCCGGAGGCTGCGGGCGAAGGCCGGGTGCAGACAAAAGCGCGGGCGGGGGCCCCTTCGGCTGTCGCTCAGGGCAGGTCCGCGCCACAGGGGCTGCGGGTGGGATTTACCGTGGGGCGGGTGCTGGGCGGGGCGGTACAGCGGAACCGCATGAAGCGGCGGTTGCGGGAGGCGGTTCGGATGACGCTTCCGGCGCCGGGGGTTGCGGCGGATGTGGTGATCAATCCGAAAAATGGGTTGCTGGCCGCCGACTTTGCCGATGTGGTGAACGAAGTGAAACGGGCCTTCGGAGTGATTGAGCAGAAATTGTCAGGGAAGGCGACAACGCGGCCGGGGGTGGCCGCGCCAAACGAAAATTGATGCAGTGCGCCAAATTCGTCACGCTGCAATTGCTGCGGGCATACAAGTGGGCGATCTCGCCCATGCTGCCTGCGGCCTGCCGTTACGTGCCGACCTGCTCGGAATATGCCATGGAAGCGGTGGAGCGCTACGGAGCGCTGCGCGGGGGAGGGATGGCTTTAGGGCGACTGCTGCGCTGCCATCCGCTGGCGCGGGCGGGTTATGACCCGGTGGTGCGGCAGGAAGAACAGTCTTCGGAAAAGTGCGGTGGCGCGTGCGCAACAAGAATTTGAAAGAGTAATTAAACTTTGGCCGACTTTAAAAATCCTCAACAAGAACCCGGCGCGGAGAAGCGACTGCTTCTGGTCTTTCTACTGACGTTCGTGGTCCTGATTATTTTTCAGCCGCTGCTGAAGAAATACCTGCCGCAGGCGCCGGCTGCGCCGGAGAAACAATCTTCNNTGCCATCTTTGCCGGAGCAAGCTGCGGCAGCGACTGCGAGTGCGACGGCGCCTGCGGCGAGCAGAGTTTCCGCGAAAAGCAAGCCGGTGGTTGTAGCAAGCAAGCAGGCTGCGGCGGAAGTTGAAACCGTGATCGAGAACGATCTTTATAAAATCACATTCACCAATCGCGGCGCGCAGGTGAAATCGTGGATTCTGAAAAAGTTCGATAACGACGCGCAGAATGGGCCGTTGGAGCTGGTGGATAGTGCGGCGGCGCAGAAGTATGGGTATCCGCTGTCGCTGTGGACTTACCCTAGTGCATCGGGCGACGAGACGCTGCGCAACAAGTTAAGTTCGGCGCTGTATGTGGCTTCGAAGGAAGGATCGCTGGCGGCGCCGGCTGAGATCACTTTTGAGTATGCCGATCAGGATGTTGTGGTGCGAAAGAGTTTTCATTTCGACGACACGTATGTTCTGAAAGTTGAAACCTCGGTTGTCTACAAGGGGGCGGAGGTTTTTGCGGCGCCGGCGTGGCCGGCGGGATTCGGCGACCAGCTTACGCCGGCTTCGTTCGCCGCCGGGCGCATTGACTACCACAACGACGCTTCCACCGAACGCAGCGGCTATATCTTTTTCCCGAACTATATAACGCGTCTGCCGATCAAGAGCGTCAGCGGCGGGAAGACGATTCAAGGGCCGTTCGAGTGGGCGGGGCCGGGGGATCAATACTTTACCGCAATTTTTATTCCCGACGATCCCAACACGGCGGCGATGGTGACGCTGCGAAATTCGTTGCAGGTGGCGCGCGATCCGCAGAAAGCCGACTCCAAAGAGACTACGAACGTTGAGGTGCTGGGCACGGCGGTGGGGGATTTGCGGGGCGCGACCAGCGAGCGTGTGTATGTGGGGCCGAAAGAGCTGTCGTCGCTGGAAGCGGTGAATGTACCGACCATTAAGAATGGCGACCCCGACCTGCGCGGGACAGTGGATTTCGGATGGTGGGGGTTGATCTCGCGGCCGCTATTTTTGTGGCTGAAGTGGACTTACAAGCACGTCTATCCCAACTGGGGATGGGCGATAGTGATTCAGACGCTGATCATCACGGTGGCGCTGTTGCCGCTGCGGATCACGCAGATGAAGTCGATGCTGAAGATGCAGCGGGTCGCGCCGCAGATAAAATCCATTCAGGAGAAATACAAGAAGTACACGCTGCGCGATCCGCGCAAGGCGGCGATGAACGAGGAGATCAGCGCGTTGTATAAAAAGGAAGGGGTGAACCCGGCGGGCGGGTGCCTGCCCATGCTGATACAGTTTCCGTTCCTGATTGCGTATTACCGTATGCTGGGGATTGCGCTGGATTTGCGGCACGCTCACTGGTTGTGGATCAGCGATCTTTCAGCGCGCGATCCTTATTTCATTCTGCCGCTTCTGATGGTGGCAAGCATGTTCCTGGTGCAACGGATGACGCCGCAAGCAGGGATGGATCCGTCGCAACAGAAAATGATGAACTGGATGATGCCGATCATGATGGGCTTCCTGTTCTTTAATTTTGCAGCGGGGTTGAATCTGTACTATGCGGAGACGAATTTGATTTCGATGGCGCAGCAGGCCATCATGAACCGCACCAGCTTGGGGCGAGAGATGCGCGAGATGATGGAAAAGCGGGCGAGGAAGAAGGAGAAATAGCTGTCAGCCGTCAGCTATCAGCTTTCAGCGGGCTTGACGTGCTGATTGCGATCGATTTGTTTCTGGGCGGGTGCGCCGCTTTGGTGCGCCACGGATTTCGAGAATTTGTGAGAGCTGACGGCTGATAGCTGAGAGCAGATTTTTATGGATAAAGTTTCGGCTGCGAATCGAATCAACGAATTTTTGAAGGCAGTGGTTACAAACGGCGGGCTGCATCTGAAGTACCGCATTGTGGTGGATCCTCCGGCGATGAGCGAGTGGGAAAAGCCGGAGATCTACGTGGACTTTTCGGGACCGGATTCAGCGCTGCTGCTGAATCGGGGCGGAGAGCTGCTGCGCGCGCTGGAGCTGCTGGCGTTTGAAATTTTGCGGTTGCAGTCCGGGGAGCACGAGAAGATTTCCTTCGACTGCAAGAACCAGAGATCGCTGCGGTTGAAGGAGTTGCGGATGGCGGCGAGCGTGGCCGCGGAGAAAGTACGGCAGACGGGAACGCCGTTTCATTTTGCGCCGATGTCATCGCGGGAGCGGCGCATGGTGCATCTGGCACTGCGGGATGAAGCTGACCTGCGTACGGAGAGCGACGGCGAAGGGCGCGACCGGTGTGTGGTGCTTTATCCGGCAGACTACAAATCGGCTGGAGCAAAGCCTGCGCGGCGGACGCTTCCGTAGGGAAACTTTTTTTATGTGTTCGGGTTGCCCTTGTCAGGAGGTCAGAATGACTCATCCTAGCTGGCTTCTCCGATTAATCTTGGTGATGGTCGCGGTTTCGATCACCCTGGCTTGCAGCAGCATTAGCCCGCAACGACAAGCTTTATCTCTTATAGTGAGCCCTGCCACAGCTACTGCGCCGGTTAATGGCCAAGTTCAATTCACTGCCGCTGCAACCTATAGCATGCCTCCGACCCCGGTGAATCCAGTGCAGGCAAATTGGGGAGTTATCGATTCCTCGGGTGCTTCAACCACCGTGGTCACGGTCAGCAGCAACGGTTTAGCGCAATGCACATCCGCGGCCTCGGGAACCTACACCGTGGGCGCGTGGATTTTGGAATATTCCACGCCGCCTTCCGTCATGTGCAACGTCGCCACTCCCTATGGCAATCCGTGCGGCGACTCCATTCTGAAGACTGCGCAGTTGACCTGCCCGTGAGAATGCTGCTGTAACATGAAGGTGATGGATTCCCGCTTCGACGTTTTAGTTTCGACGACCGTGGCTGCACTGCTGATGTTTTCTGCGGTTCCAGGGGCGCAGGCGCAATCGACTTCTTCGTCCTCTTCCTCCGCAGCCTTTTCTCCAGCTTCTTCTGCACAACAGGCTCGAAAATCCGCGCCTGCGGCGGATGCCCGGCTGGACCCGGGATCAGTCAGCAACAGCGTCTATCGCAATTCAGGTTTCGGATTTACGTGCAAAATTCCGGCGGGATGGGTGTTGCGGACAGAAGAGATGAACGCGCGGGAGGAGGGAAACTCGGCGCCAGATGCGGGCAAAGCGGGACGTGTGCTTCTGGCAGCATTCGCGCGGCCACCACAGGCTAGAGGTGAAGATGTGAATTCGTCGATTCTGATTGCGGCGGAGAGTGTGGCGGCGTATCCGGGGCTGAAAGAAGCGGGACAATATTTTGGGCCGGTGACGGAGATCGCGAAAGCGCAGGGATTCGATGTGGATGGCGAGCCTTATGAGTTTGAGGTTGGTGCGAAGACGCTGGTGCGGGGAGATTTTGAGAAAGATATTGGGACGCGAGTGATGCGGCAATCGACGCTGGTGATTCTGGCGCGAGGGTATGCGGTGTCATTTACGTTTATCGGGGGAACGGTGGACGAAGTTGAGGAGTTGATTGCGGGGTTGAGTTTTGGCACGCCGCGAGCAAAGTAACTTCTTTGCCACGGATTCACACGGATCAACGCGGATCAGAAAAACTTTAGTCTAAGGGTTCGGGTTCGAGGGCGATGTTGGTTTCGCCGGCGGCTTTTTTCTGGGCGTATTTTTTCATCCAGGCTTCCCAGCTTTTGCCGGCGGCGGTGTCGCGCCCGGTGAAGGCGAGGGCGGCGATGTCGGCGTAGGAGATGGAGATTTTTTCGTTGGAGTTTTTCGGGTAGAGGCGAACCATGGAGTCTTGCAGCGTAGCGGCGGTGCGGCGGTCGAAGAGGTAGCCTTCGATCTTCGATCCGTCTTTGCGGGTGATGGTGACGTCGCCGCGATAGTCGAAGGCTTTTTCGAGGGCGACGCGGATTTCTTCGTCGGTGGCGAGTTGGGGAATCCAGCCTTCGAGTTTTTCGTGGAGTGTGCCGGGAGCGAGTTCGAGGGCGTCGGGATCGGCGTGGGGCACGGCTTGCGCGGATTCGTGGTCGATGTGGCCGGATTCTTTGCCTGTCATTTTTCTTTCTTCGTGGGAGGCGGTGCCGTCCCTTTCGGGACTCCGTTCCTTCGCCCACCCTCACCCCGGACTTACGTCCGGGGCTAATGAATCTCGTCGCTTCGCGACTCAGACCGGTCTTGCCTACTGCATCTGTTTCCTTACGCGCGGGTTTCTTGCAGAGAATCGTTGGTCGCGATCTGCACCAGCGGGTGAACTGGGGCTTGCGGTTCGTCCAACAGACGCAGCGCTTCTTCGTCGCGATAACTTGTGAACAGCGTGGCTTTCACCGTGGCCAGGAATCCGGCTAGCGAGCTGAACGTGGCGTTTACCGCGGAGGCTTCGTAGCCGCTGTGGACCATGCAGTTGGCGCAGGCGGGGTTGCCGGACTCGGTGCCGTAGTTGCTCCAATTCGTGGTGGAGAGGAGCTCGGCGAAAGTTTCGGCGTAGCCATCTTGAAGCAGATAGCAGGGCTTCTGCCATCCGAAAATATTGTAGGTGGGCATGCCCCATGGGGTGCAGGGATAGGTGCGCTTGCCCATCAGAAATTCCAAGAAGAGCGGCGAGAGATTGAAGCGCCAGTTCTTCTTGCGGTTGGAAAGAATCGCGCGGAACATGCGGCGGGTGCGGGCGCGGCCGAGGAAGTGTTTTTGGTCGGGCGCTTTGTCGTAGGAGTAGCCGGGCGAGAGCATCATGCCTTCGAGGCCGAGCTCCATCATGTCGTCGAAGAAGGCGCGAACGGACTTGGGATCGGCGCCGTCGAACAGCGTGGTGTTGGTGGTGACGCGGAAGCCGCGGCTGAGGGCTTCTTTGATCGCATCAACGGCGATTTCATAGCCGCCTTCGCGGCAAACGGCCAAGTCGTGCTCTTCGCGCTGGCCGTCGAGATGGACGCTGAAGGTGAGGTACTTGCTTGGCTTGAAGAGACTTAGTTTCTCTTTCAGCAGCAGGGCGTTGGTGCAAAGGTAGATATATTTCTTGCGAGCGACCAAGCCTTCAACAATCTCGGCGATCTGCGCGTGCATGAGTGGCTCGCCGCCGGGGATGGAGACCATGGGGGCTCCGCACTCATCGAC
>PLUI01000099.1 GCA_003164855.1 Acidobacteriaceae bacterium | reverse complement strand
CACACCCGCAACCGGGCAGCCCGTAATGTTGCGTGTGACGTCGCCGCAGGAGCCAGTCGTATTCAGACCGACGCGCCAAAGTTCTTCCAGCACTTCCGGAAGAGCCTCGATGGTCACCCAGTGCAGCTGAATGTTTTGCCGCACCGTGAGATCGGCGGTACCGCGGGCGTAGCGTCGCGTGAGAGCGGCGATGGTTCGCAGTTGATCGGATCGCAACAGGCCGTTGGGAATCCGAATCCTCAGCATGAAGAACGGCACAGCGCGTCCTTGGCCGCCCTGGCCACCGACCACGCCGGCGCCATCGCCCTGTGTGTACACTCCCCACCAGCGGAAATATGTGCCAATCCACTCGGGGGGGATCGAATCGAAGCCTTCGCGCGCAAAACGGCGAATCTCGGCCAGTCCTTCCCATGGATTCATTGCGCGCTTCAGGCGCTCGGACTTCTGCGCTTTAGTTTCTGCAACTGCGTTGGTCATAAGTCGCCGCCAAAAAGAAAAACCCACCGCCAGAGGATGTCTGGCGGTGGGTTATAACTGCCGATAACTAGGAAAGTCTTAAGTCAGCAATTTACCTGCGCCAGAGCACACGAATGCGCAACAACAACATGCACACATGCACTCCTGGCGAAAGTTGCTGAAACTGGTCATGCTGGTTTGGATGCTAGGCCGAACCTTTGGATTCGTCAACTTACTTTCGATGAATAATTTCGATCCAAAGCATCTGATTTCTGCAAGGGAGGAAGCTCACGGATCGAAGCTTGGCAAGGCGTGCCCTGGCAGAGGAGCAAGAACCCAATCTACCAAGGCACGTAAATCGTCTTCAAAATTAGGCAAAATGCCTGGATTTCATCAGCTCTCACTCCTCCGTCCCGAATTTCTTCAGATCTTCGGGTCCATCTGCCAGCGCCACGGCCTCTTTGCCCTGGACCATCTCCCGGACTTTCTCCACGACGTCAGGATTCGCTAATGTCGTGATGTCTCCGGTATTCATGTTGTTGGAAAGAGCTGCGAGAACGCGACGCATTAGCTTTCCTGATCGTGTTTTTGGCATATCCGGAACAATGAGAACCCGCCGTGGGCGAGCAATTTTGCCGATCATGGTTTCGATGGCTTTGTTGACCTTGTCCACAATCGCCTGACTGGCCTGCAGGCCTGGCTGCAGCGCGATATAGACCTCAGGCACGCGGCCCTTGATCTCATCTACCACCGGCACCACCGCCGCTTCCGCCACTTCGGAAACCGTCAGGCAAGCCGACTCGATTTCCTTTGTGCCCAGGCGGTGACCGGCCACGTTGATGACATCATCCACCCGTCCCAGTATCCGGAAATAGCCATCCACGGCCAGCACAGCTCCGTCCGCCGCAAAATAGGGCCAGTCGTGCCAATCCTTGCTGCTGCGATTCTTGCAGTATTTGCTGTAGTACTGTGTGACGAAGCGGTCGCGGTCGCCCCAAATGGTCTGCATGATCCCTGGCCAGGGATTGCGGATGCAGATGTTGCCCGCCTTCCCCGACCCAGCAGTAACCGGTTCGTTATTTTCGTCCATGATTAAGGGATAGATTCCCGGCATGCCCGGACCCGCGCTACCCGGCTTCATTGGGTCCAACGCCGGTTTGGTGCTGCACAGGAATCCTCCGTTTTCGGTTTGCCACCATGTATCCACGATCACTGCCTCACCTTTGCCCACAACGTCGTGATACCAGCGCCAAACCTCTGGTTCGATAGGTTCGCCCACCGTGGTCATGTGCTTGAAGTGGTAGTTGTATTTCGCGGGTTCATCGTGACCGGATTTGCGCAACATGCGAATGGCCGTAGGTGAAGTGTGGAAGATGTTCACATCCAGGCGCTCGGCGATTCTCCACACTCTGCCCGCGTCGGGGTATGTGGGGACGCCTTCATACAAAACGCTCGTGGCGGCCAGCGCCAGCGGCCCGTAAACGATGTAGGAGTGGCCGGTGATCCAGCCGATATCGGCCATGCACCAGTAAACATCTTCGGGATGAATATCCTGGATGTATTTAGAGGTGCCGGCCACGTAAGAGAGGTAGCCGCCGGTGCGGTGTTGGCAACCCTTGGGTTTCCCTGTGCTGCCGCTTGTGTACATAAGAAACAGAGGGGCTTCCGCATCCATGGGGACAGGAGGCACGATTTCACCCGAGTAGTTCGGTAGAATTTCGTCCACGAAGAAATCGCGCTCTTTCACAAACGGCGAAGCGGATGCATTCTTGCCCAGGTGTCGCCTCCAGACCAGAACTTTATCCACCGCCTGACCTTCCTTCTTGGCTATCTCCAGCGCGATATCGGCGCCCGCTTTGTGGTCGATCATCTTGCCATTGCGGTAGTAACCATCCATGGTGATAAGGACGCGGCTGCCGGAATCGGCGGCCCGCATACCGCAAGCCTCGCCGCTGAAGCCGCCGAATACCACCGAATGAATCACCCCCAGGCGGGCACATGCCAGCATGGTAACCGGCAGCTCGGGCACCATCGGCATATGAATGGTGACGCGATCCCCACTCTTCAGGCCGCAAAAATCGCGCAGCAGGGCCGCGAATTCATTCACTCTCACATAGAGTTCGCGGTAAGTGACGGATACGGGCGCTTCGGACTCCGGTTCCGGCACAAAGATCAGC
Organism: Acidobacteriaceae bacterium; assembly: GCA_003164855.1. Taxonomy (GTDB): domain Bacteria; phylum Acidobacteriota; class Terriglobia; order Terriglobales; family Acidobacteriaceae; genus Sulfotelmatobacter. Next base: position 6,502 of record PLUI01000099.1, on the reverse strand, counting down.
GCCGCTTTGTTCTTGTACTTGGCGAGGTGCCGGTCGACGCAGTTGTAGGAAGCGTTGATTTTTCCTCCTACGAACCATTTCCAGAACGGGGGATCACTAGTGTCGAGCGTGGTGTGCCAATACTGGTCCCAGCTCAGTAGATCGGCGTACTCCCGAAAGCATTCTGGAAAATTTTTCTCGCTGAAGCGTTCGATAACGCTGGGGTCGGTCAGATTTGCCTGACCGACAAATTTTGCAGGGGGATAATAATATTCTTCTTCTCGCCAATGGACTGCGATCTGGGCTTCGCTGGTCTCGACTGCTCCCTTGCTTCTCTCTAGAATTTCAGCCATGTTGATCACACTCTCTAAAACCGGAATTTATACGGGGCGCTTTGCCGCGAACGAAGACTCTAAGCCAACATCCTGCAATTTTAAGACAAGCCGAGTCTAACGTGTGGCCGCAATGCAAGCTAGCGGAGCCTGCCAACGCCTAGTCGGCGCTACGCCGTTCCGAACCGAGTCCGGTATTAGAGCGGACCAGCAACTCATCGAAACTTGTGCTGCGAAGTCGGCTCGCGACTCCGCAGCGGGCTCAGAATCGCTCCGATACGCAAGTTAAACATCGAAATGCTAAATCCATTAGTCCGCCGCCGAGCTGCGCTTTCCAGTCTCATCCCAAATGCGCACACCGCGCGTCTCGCGCAACAGCAGACTTCCGACGATAAACGTCATGCCGGCCACAATCATCGGATAATAAAGTCCGGCATAAATATTCCCCGTTTCGGCGACTAACGACAGGCCGATTAAGGGCAGCAATCCGCCGAACACGCCGTTTCCTATATGATAGGGCAGAGAAAGCGACGTGTAACGAATCTTAGCCGGGAAAGCCTCAATCAGGTAGGCGGCGATAGGGCCGTAAATCAGGCATACAAAGAGAACCTGCACGAACACCAGCAATACCAGCATGGTGCGATCCGGATTCGGAGCCTCCTTAGCCGGAACCAGCGCACCGGTCGCGTCCATAGTCATCGCCGTGAGCCCGATCGCACCCGTCACTTTGTTGCGGGTGGATTTTACCGTGACCACGTTGTTCCCCGCGGCGTGTTCCATTGCCTTGTAGATCGGAATGTAGAAAAGAACGCCGAGCAGGCAGCCCGCCATCATGAGCTTCTTACGGCCGATCTTGTCGGATAGCGCGCCCACTACGGTGAAGAACGGCATGCCAATCAGCAGGGCGATTGCGACCACGATGTTCGCCGTTTTGACATTCACTTTCAGGACGGTCTGCATATAGAACAAAGCATAAAACTGCCCGGTATACCAGATCACGCCTTGTCCCGCCGTGGCTCCGAAAAGCGAAATCAGGACGTTCTTCAGATTCGGCCATTTGGTGAAGGCATCCTTGAGCGGTTGCGTAGAAGTCATTCCCGTGGCCTTGAGTTCGGCGAAGATCGGCGATTCCTTCATCTTCAAGCGAATGTAGAGTGAGATGATCACCAAAATGATGGAGACCAGGAAGGGAATGCGCCAGCCATAAGCGGCGAAGTCTTCCTTCGACATTGAGTTCTGCGTAACCAGAATCACGATCAGCGAGACGAAGAGACCCAGGGTGGCCGTGATCTGGATGAAGCTGGTGTAGAAACCGCGCTTGTTGTCGGGCACGTGCTCGCCCACGTAGACCGCGGCGCCGCCATACTCTCCGCCCAGAGCAAGTCCCTGTAACACGCGGATCAGAAGCAAAACGATCGGCGCGAACCAACCCGCAGTCGCGTAGGAGGGTAACAGCCCGATGACAAACGTGGAAAAGCCCATGATGGAGAGCGTTACGATGAAGGCGTACTTGCGTCCAACCAAGTCGCCGATGCGGCCGAAGAACAGTGCTCCAAAAGGCCGCACCAGGAAGCCGACCGCGAACGTCGCGAGATAGGCGAGGTAGGCGAACGTGTCGTTGCCCGGGGGATAAAACTTCAGCGCCAGGATGGCCGTGAGACTGCCAAAAATGTAGAAGTCATACCACTCGATCATGGTGCCAACCGACGACGCCATAATCACGCGCCAGATGCTGTACTCTGTGCTGCTAGTTCCTGCCACTGCGGCATTCGCCATACCTTCCTCCATTTACCTGCAGTATTTTTTCTGGAACCACAACTGCATCTGCTGCACTCTCACTTCGTAAAAGTGGACCAACCCACCGTGATCACTGCGATTGCTTCTGCAAAATTGCGCTTACTGTCAATTCGGATCCGGGGATGACGGTAAGGTCCCGCTGCCAGGGGGCGAAGCCGGGCATCGAAAAGGCGACAACATGCGTTCCGGTCGTGACCGTGATCTCGGAAGGCGTGCTGCCGACGAATTTGCCATCAAGGGTGATTTCGGCGCCGGGAGGTGTGGAGCTGAAATTACACTTTACTCTCTCCACCTTCTCCGGAGGCGCTGCCTGCACGGAGCCAACTGACGGGGCGGGCGCGGGCACCGGAGGGTTCTGCCGTGGCGCGGCGGCAGCCGGAACTTGCTGAGTTGCAACTGCGGCCGCAGCCGCCGGCTGACTTGCCTTCGCATCCGACGCTACCAGCGTGTACAACTGCTTTCGCTCTTTGCCCTTGTCATCCACGTAGTACACGGTAATTCCGCGTTTCTCTCTTTTGGCGTCAAAGCTTTCTCCTTTGGGCAGGGGAACGCACCTGGAATATTTTGATTCGACGGTGCAACTAATACGGAACGGCGGATGGTTGTCTTCCTGCACGAGCAAGGTACTTAGCAGAGGCACGTTGGTAGTGGAACGGCAATATGCGTCGAAAGTAAGTTGTTCACAATTCTGCGGGACGCCGTTGTTGTCAGGGGTCAACGCTCGGGTTACAGAATCCAGAACAGTGATCCGAACCGTGTCTTTCGAGACCATGTCTTTCGACGCGGCGGCATTTGCGAGCATGGCCGCCAACAGAAGACCCATCTGCAAAGCTGCAATTTTACGGATACTCATGAAACCGACTCCTCCCAAACCCTTCGCACGCAGACGTGGCACACCTGGTTTTCCCCAACGACTCTGGAAGCCAGTCGCAAAGTTTCGCTACATTTTGCTCCCCTTGGTGCGTCCCGCACAACAGCTTTCCACAGCTTTCTTGGAGGAACTTTGGGAGGACAGATTCACCTGCGGGCCATCGCCCGAGTGGAGCCCGTCCCCCTTTGTTTGGTAGCCGGTGCCTCAATCTGCACCGGCCCTCTCAGCAATCCGGCCGGGAACCCCCCGGCGGGCCCGGTTCTGGCCCGCTGGGCTGGAAGGTCGGTCTAGAACGTAAAGATCGGCCCAAATTCGGTGCGGTGATCCTGCCATTCATTGGATGGCTGTCCAGCAATTGTGTATAGCGTGAGGTGGTCGAATAAACGGGTGCCGTAGACCGACTGTTCGAAGCCGAACTGGCACCAGTTGTTGAATTTGTAGTACAGGGTTGCCAGCGCCATCTTGCCCATCGAAAGCGGGAGTCCCCCATTGCACGAAGCACTTCCGTCCGCGGCGGCGCAGCCAATGCCGTTGGCGCGGAGCTGGTCCTTATCCACCACCTGGTCCTTGCCGATGGTGAAGAGAAGCTGCCAGCCCGCGTTGTGGCCATGCGGGTCGGCATTGAACCACCGGGAAAGCGGCAGGCCGAGCTGGACGAATCCGCCAAAGGCCTGGATGGGCTTCTGCGGAGCCGCCACGACCTGTCCAGCCGCGTTGGTTCCGAGGACGGTGCCACCCTGAGCAGCCAGCGGACCGCCATCGGCAGTTTCGAAGGGCCCTACAACGTTCGTCAGCCCGGATACGTCGGTGTAAAAAGAGTTGATTTGGCCGCCGAAGTAGAAGCGCATGTCGGCTCCCTTATAGGCGCTCGCTACCAACGTAGCCCATCGCGTGGGCAACTGCACCGTGATTTGGCCACCCCACATTGCGCTGGAACCTTGAAAGCCGTTCGGAAAGGCAGTGTCGTAGTTTGCTGGAATAAGAGTTGTGTTTGCGGCGCAAGGTGCCGCAGTGCAGTACGACGAGTTGGGAACGATCGACGTGCGCCTGGAATGAAATCCAGCTAGCGCTATCTGTGCCGGGGACACGCCCTTGGCCTTGTCGAGTTGGAAACTCAAAGCCGCCCTGGCTTCGTATTCGGGACGGTCGGCGTCGGCGCCCTCGCGTTCGCCTTGCCCGAGTTGGGCGGCGAGCCCGTTGCCGGCCGCGTTCCCGAGCTTCAGGATTTCACCGGTGCTCGGCATCATGACCCCAAATTGACCCTCGAGCTTGACGTTGTTCTCCTTGCTCAGCGTCTGGATGAGGCCGACCCGAAGTTGTGGCGAACGGGTGTAAATGTCGCCCCAAAATGCGCCGTTGAATGTGGTTTCAAACATATTGGTCAGTGCGCCGGATCCGAAAAGCGTCCAGTCCTGTCCACCTACGAACAAAAAGTCGGTGGACTCGCTGGCGTGGTAGTCCATGCGGACGAAGGCCAAACGCAGTTGCGGTTCATTGCTGCGGATCGATGAAACGTCGCGGTTGTCGGCTTCGCTGAAGTTGCCTTCGAAGTCGCCCTCTATCTTGCCGGTCAGCGTCAGGTTCTTCGAAATGTCCGGCCATTCCAGGTTGAGCCCAAAGCGTGTCGACCTCGCCTTGACGTGGACCTCGGGATCCTGGGTTGGGCCGGTGTTGAAGGTCGAGTTAGGCCCGGCATTCAGCCATATGCCAGGAAACGGGAAGTCATCGCCATCGGGGTCGCTGCTGTCATGGACGATCGACGCCTTGATGAAGCCGTAAGGCGCAAGCGTGATCGGCCCAGCCTTAATCCCAGCTAGACCGCCGGTCTTGGGCGGGTCGATCGGGAATACGCGGACTGGAATCACCGCCGTTACCACCCCCGGGGGAGGCGGCAGCTCGCCCGCTACCCGCGACGGGTAGGGAGGCTGCGGCTTGGTTTGGGCCTGCGGCGAGGCCTCCGGACCTGAGAGGGACGCCGAGACCGTTTCTGGAACCGCAACCGGAGTCGCTGCGGGGGCGGTAGGTTGTGTTGCCGGGGTCGTGGCGGCGGACAAATCCGCGGCGCTCAGCAGACCTTTGCGGCTGAGCGCTTCCACCAGGAGCTGAAATTCGGCTTCCGGAGCTGCATTGCGAATCGCGTTGGCTTCCGTGGGCGCGAGTACGCCTTTCATTACCAGCACGCCCAGCAATGCTGCAATGTTTGCATTTCCTGCGACAGGAGTGGGGTTCGGGTTTGGGTTCGGACTTGCCGGCGAGGCCGCAGGGGCGGCGGCGTCCGCTGTATTGGCTGAGGTAGTGCTTTTCGCGTCGGTGGCATCGTTGGTTCCGGCGAAGACCGGCGCCACCGCTACGACCGCTACTAGTGAAGTGCAAAGCCATCTCTTAAAGCTCATAACTATGTTGTTCTCCTAACCGGGAGCCTTTCATTGAAATAGTCAAATATTTACCGAGGATCCTGTCGTACACTGCGGCTTGAGATCGCGACTTAGATCGACTTGCTTCGCGCTGGACGTCCGAAATTCCTCCGCCCAGCCCTAAGGGCCGGAAGGCTAGCATAAAAATTGTTAGCTGTAAACAGAAATTGCGATTCGTCAGCAGTTGCGCAAGTTCACGCTGCATCGGGCGGTCGGGCAAGTCATCGGCGTTCTCGGCGTCAACAAGGAGGATGTCTCCGGGTTCCAGCTCAAAACTTGAAACACAATATGGAGCGAAACCGTACTTTGTTGTTTCGAATGAAGCTGTGACACAATTACTGCCCGGAGTGATTTCAAACTCGACGTTAATGTCGGACCTTGCCTTCTCGACACGCCCGACCAGTTTTTCGATCTGTGAGCAAGGCAATCAGGAGTTTTCGAATAGCCATTGGCGCAAAAACACACTATCCTGTGATCTGGGTCACCGCTACCGACTCGTCCGCAGCGCAGAATCGACTCCGTCCGGTTCGCATTCGTCGCCTTCTCGGAGGTCCACATGAGCCCCATCACCGTCGAAAAACCAGAAAACATTTCCAACCTACTGGCCATGGATGAGGAATACGCCGCGCCGCAGATTGTGGCCCGCCATACGATTCAGAAGGATTGGTTAGGCGAGTGTGAACGCTCGCAGAAGGATCCCGAAGGTTTCTGGGGAGACTACGCGTCCCGCTTCGCCTGGTCGCGGCCGTGGAGCAAAGTGATGGAGTGGGACGGCGTTCATCACAAGTGGTTCACCGATGCCAAAACCAACATCACGATCAATGCGCTGGATCGTCATGCCAATTCGGATCGCTGCAATCGCGCCGCCTTCATCTGGCTGGGGGAAGATGGCAGCGAGCGCATCGTTACCTATGGCCAGCTCTACCGCCTCGTCTGCCGCTTTGCCAACGGTTTGAAATCGTTGGGAGTAGTGAAAGGCGATCGCGTCGTCATTTATATGCCCATGGTGCCAGAGGCGATTATCGCGATGCAGGCCTGCGCCCGCATCGGCGCGATTCACTCGGTGGTGTTCGGCGGCTTCTCGGCACCGGCTCTCAGGGACCGGATCG
>PLUI01000048.1 GCA_003164855.1 Acidobacteriaceae bacterium | reverse complement strand
TGTCTCTTGTCTCTTGTCTCTTAATCTCTTCTCTTCTTCTTTGTTCGTTTCTCTGTTCATTTTTTTCTTCATTTCCCGGCTGATTCTTTCTTTAATGCGCGGCTAGCCCCGGAAGGCAACTGGGCGCGTGTGCGGAAACGGGCCGGGCTAAAGCCATGGTGGCGCAGGCCTGGTCCATCTCTTGAATCTCGTGCCGCAGCACGCGAAATACGGAGTGGGCGATGGAAAGATGAAGGTCTTCGATGATCTGCATGTTGTCGGAGGGAACCACCACACAGAGATCGCAAAGCGACTTCATTTGTCCCCCCTGGAAACCCGTCATGCCAGCCGTGATCGCCCCGGCCTGGCGGGCAAAACTTAGCGCGGCCAGTATGTTCGGAGAGTTCCCGCTGGCGCTGATGGCGAAGGCGACGTCGCCGGCTGCGAGCAGATTTTCCAGTTGTTCGACAAAGATGCGATCGTAGCGCGTATCGTTCGCCCAAGCCGTGATCAAAGCCACATTGTCGGTAAGAGCGACCGCGCGCAGCCGCTTGCCGGCGGCCGGCGCGGTGCCCTTGCCAAGGTCGCAGGTCATGTGCGAGGCCAGAGATGCGCTGCCTCCGTTGCCAAAAAGAAAGATGGTCCGGCCGCTGTGATAGGCCTGAAGGAATGTGTCGACCAGCCGGTCGATGGCCGGCAGCGGAAGAAGGTGGATGGTAGTGGATAACTCTTCAAGATAGGAGGGAACGTCGAATGTGGTGGTCATGAGTTTTTCGTTTTTTCCCACTGTTGTGCCAGCTACGGTGCCGGTTCAGCGATATAGAGAATTGCAAGCAGAACTAATTCGTCGCACTAAGCAGAACCCCGGCGGCCCGCATTTCATCGGCCGGGTCGGGCAGACTCGCAGGGATGCCGCCGGAGCTTTCCACCCACTCCAGAAAATCGCCGAGAATCTCGTCCATGCCGCGTTTGGGTTTCCAGCCGAGACGCTTCAATTTGTCGATACTTGAAACGCTGTGACGGTTGTCGCCGCGGCGGTATTGGGATGAGATATCGATCCCCGCCAGGCTTGGGATCCGGCCAAGCACGCGACGGGCATATTCGAGAATCGTGGTGGCGCATCCGCTGCCGACGTTGAACACCTGGCCATTCGCCTCTTCTTTCTCGAGCACCAGCATATTGGCCTCGACCACATCGTCTACATGCACGAAGTCGCGGGTCTGATGTCCATCTTCGTAGAGCATCAGCGGAAGATGCTGCAGGGCGCGAGTGCAGAAGATGCGGCACACTCCGGAGTAGCGGTTGTACAGCGATTGCCTCCTGCCTTGCGTGATGGAGTAGCGCAGCGCCACGGTCGGAATGCCGTGCAGCCAGCCCAGTCCGAGCGCGGTTCTCTCCTGCGCCAATTTGGAGACGGCGTACTGGTTATAGGGATTATGCCATCGCTCCTCCAGCGCCAGAGCCTGGACCGGCCCTTGGCATAAGGGACACGAGACTTCCCAGTTCCCGCGCTGCAATTGCCCAGGAGAACGCGGCAGGGGCTGAAAGTCACCGTGATCCAGGCAGCAGTACTGACCTTCGCCGTACACCGCCTGCGATGAGGCTACGATGACTTTTTTCACCGGCAAGCGCTGCCCGATGATGAGTTCGAACAAGAGCGCCGTAGCCACGGCATTGACTTGCAGGAAGCGGGAAAAATCCGGCATGTAGTCCTGATACGCCGCCTGGTGGGAGACAATGTCGACTCCCTGCAGAGCGCACAGCAGAACGCTGCGGTCGGTAACGTCGCCCTGAACAAATTCCGCCCGCGCCGGCAGATAGTTGGGCCGGCCGTGGGGATGGACCCTGGGCTCCAGGCTGTCGAGGATCCGCACCCGGAAACCCTCTCGAACAAAGCGATCGGCTAAGTGTCCGCCAATGAACCCCGCACCACCGGTTATGAGAACGCGCATGATTTCAGGATGCTCCCTCTACGATTGCCTTTTACTAGCTGCAATCTATTTGCCGGAACCAGTGAACACCACCCCCAAAGTGCGCAACAGAATCTTGGTGTCCAGCCACAATGACCAGCGGCGGATATATTCGAGATCGAGGCGCACCCAATCATCCAGATCGTTGATCCGGTTGCGGCCCTGGATCTGCCACAAACCGGTCATTCCAGGCTTTACCGACAGCTTCTGCTTTTGATAGCCGGTGAAGTGCTGGTATTCGCTGAGCAGCGGCGGGCGTGGGCCAACCAGGCTCATCTCCCCTTTGAGCACGCTGTAAAGTTGCGGCAGTTCATCCAGGCTGTAGCGGCGCATCCATTTTCCCGCCGCGGTCACGCGCGGGTCGTGGGTCATTTTGAAGACGGGCCCACGCATCTCGTTGGCCGCCTCCAGTTGCCCCTTCAGCTCATCGGCATTGCTGACCATCGACCTGAATTTGTAGCTGAGCAGGGGTCTGCCTCCCTGTCCCACCACGCGCCACCGGTAAAATAATTCCCCCGGCGAACTGGCTTTGATGGCGATCGCCAGAGCCACCAAGAGCGGAGAAAGTACGATCAGAAGCGAGCCGGCGCAAACCAGATCAATCCCGCGCTTGACTGCGGGACGAAAGGCGCTTTTCCAATAAGGCGAAAAAACCACGGCAGAGTCATCGACTGCCTGCAGGATGCTGGACAAGGGCGCTCCTAACCTGAAAGGCATCATCAAGATTCGTCTTGATAAAAATTTCGTCTTGGGTTGCGCCCAGCGAGAACCTCGCCTCGCGGATCGGGAATATATTCGCCGAGCGCGTCGTGCTTTCTCGTCCGCATCAACCCGCATCAACCCGCTGCTGCGAAAAATAGTAACTCCCGGTCAAGGCGGGACAAGACACTCTCTTTTTCCAGAACAGAAAGCGCATATTGCCGGGCATTTCTTCCCAGCTTTTCCCGCAACTCTGAGTCCTCCGCCAGCTGTTCGATCGCCCGGGCCAATGCTGTAGCGTTTCCCGGCTCAACCACCAGTCCCCTGCCCTCGACCGCCTGCGCAAGTTGAGTACCCGGCGGGGATGTAGCTACCACCGGCCGTCCGCTGGCCAGCATGCCGGTCAGCTTCGAAGGCATGACCAGGTCGGCGGCATCCGCTTTCTGCGGCAAAAGATGGATATCGGCCAGATTGAGCAAGTCGTTGAGGCGGGCAAAAGGTTGCAGCGGGATCCACTGGACATAGGGCAGATGGCTGGTAAGGGTCGCGAGCATCGACTTGCCCGGGCCGTCGCCACAGAAAACGAATCGCAAACGTGCGCGCCCACCCAGCTGGCAAGCCGCTTCCGCCAACACTTCGAGGCCTTGCTTGCGGGCCATCGTTCCGGCGTACAAGGCAACTGTATCGTTCGGGGAAATACCCAGTTCGGCGCGGAACGCACTCGGCTTCTCGAGGGGAAAAATCGCGTCCGTATCCACCCAGTTTGGGAAAAAAAGACAGGCGGATGGCGCAACCCCTTTTTGTACCAGCCTGGCCAGCATCTTCTCGGAAATCGTGGAAACCCGGTCAAAACTCGACACGGATTTTTTTTCCGCCCACCCGACCGCGCGCTTCAGGGCCGCCGACTTCAGAAGCCCCAGCTCGAAACCCGCGTCCGCTTCGAAATCCAGAACATGCAGCCAGCTCTTGGCCCCGCAGAATCGGCCGGTCAGCAATGCTGCCGGCACACAGAACAGCGTAGGCTCCATGACCAGCACCACCTCGGGCCGCCAGCGGATCTGCCGCAACATTACCGGAAAACTTGCCAGGGCAAAGCTGACCAGGTGCAATATGCGCTTCACAGCTGAGGGCTGCCGAGGAACCCACACCGGGCAGCGGAGCACGGTCAAGCATCCGGTCGTGGTTTCACCGGTCGTGGTTTCGCTGGTCGTGGTTTCGCCCGTCGAATCCGGCGGTTCGGCCAGTTGGCCTCTGGCTTCCGACGAGCGGCGCAAACCGCTCCGCGAACCTGTGGCTACCAATTCCCGGATGGCTTTTCGCGGCTGGCTTTGCCGAACGTAATCCTCGCGAGAGTATCGCCACGGGGAAAAACCTGGCGCCACCCTCCACTCCGGGTTGAAGGGAGGAGCGGTTACAACCCGCACCTCGTGGCCTCGGGCTGCCAGCCACTCCGCCATTTCGCCGGTGGTCTTGCCACAACCCACTAGTTCCGGCGCAAAATTAAGGCCGTGAATCAGTATGCGCATAGAATAGAGCACTCACCAGTCGGGAAAGAAACTAGTCAGCGGCCATTTCGGCAGCGGCTTGCCCGACCACCCGCGAAGCAATCCAGGGATAGGTCATGGCCAAGCCCTGCTCCAGACGGATGGACGGTTCCCACCCGAGTACCTGGCGCAGCCGCGTGTTTTCGCTGTTGCGGCCGCGCACGCCCTGCGGTCCGTCCAGGTTGTGACGCTTCTTGATTTGTTTGCCGGCAATGCCCGCGACCAGATCCACCAGCCGGTTGATCGTCACCAGCTCCTCCGTCCCCAGGTTGAGCGCGTCATGGTACTGGGAAGCCATAATGCGGATCAGCCCTTCCACGCAGTCGTTCACGTACATAAACGAGCGCGTCTGCTCCCCGTCTCCCCAAACCTCTATCTCAGATCCATTTTCAGCCAGCGCGACTTTGCGGCTGAGGGCTGCGGGGGCTTTTTCTTTTCCACCTTCATACGTACCCAGCGGGCCGTAAACATTGTGGAAACGCACGATGCGGGTTTCAAAACCGTAGTCCCAGTGGTAGTAGTGGCAGAGTTGTTCCGCAAAGAGTTTCTCCCAGCCATAACCCGGCTCCGGGTCTGCGGGGTACGCATCTTCCTCCGCCAGCGGCTTGACCTCCGCCTCCTTTTGTTTGGCCTGGTTGTAGACGCAGGCGGAAGATGAAAAAAGAAAGCGCTGCACCGCGTTTTGCCGCGCGGCTTCGAGCATCTGGGCGTTGATGAGAATGTTGTTGCGGCTGATATCGGCATGGCAGGCGGTGATATAACCGATGCCGCCCATATCGGCGGCGAGGTTATAAACTTCGTCGACCGCCCCGCGCGTGGCCAGCAGGCAGTTCTCGAATTTTCGCAGGTCCAGAATTTCGAACTGATCGGCCGGACTCGATTCATAGTCCGGATACTTGATGTCAGCGCCCCGCACCCAGTGCCGGTCCGCCTTCAGCCGCTTCACCAAATGATGCCCGATGAAACCTCCCGCCCCGGTTACCAGTATCCGCTTCTGATGGTTCACGTCGCACTCCTCTTCATGGTTATACTTAATGGTTATACTTATCTGGTTATGCTTATCCGGTCGTACTCATTTGCTTGTGTTTCTAAGAGCGTGAAACCTTAGCCCCTCATCCATGCCGGTCTTCCGCTCGTGGGAACCCGGAAGCAGAGCCTCTTCGCCGTGGACCTCGGAGGGCTGGGCAGGGGCGCCGTTGCGCTTCCGCGAAAAATATCCGTAACGCGCCAGCAGGGGCGCGCCCATCAGAGACACAAAATGGTTCAGCACCGGCCCGAGTTCGGGTTGGCGCTCGCGAAGCCAGGTCTGGCCGCACTGAAACTTGTCGGGATTGCCGGTTACCAGATGTTGCGCGTGCACCTGCACCTGTCCCTCGTACAGGAAAGGACAGTGGACCGGGAAGCCGCGAATGGCGGAAGCCAGCTGCTCAAGCAGGGGCCGGGGATACGCGACAAAATCCTCGTAGCGAAATCGCGAGAATTCCGCAGTCCGGCGCTCGAGAAGCTCCGCCCCCACGTTCGCCCGGTACCAGTGCAGGATCGAGCGCGGGGGCGACATTACGGGAGCGTACGCCTTGGGGCGCCGCCCGCTGCTCACCACGCCACGCAGGTCGCGAATCATGTGGATGACGTGTACCCTGATCCCCGGAGACCGGGCCAGTAAGGCGGCAAACAACGAACTCTTGGACGAGTCCACGATCACTGCGGCGCCCGTCCGTGCCGCCAAAGTGTGATAGAACCCACTGGCGGCTGCCAGAAAGCGCTGCAAGCCGGGGTGGGTTTCAGGCCGCCCCCACAATGTGCGGTGGAGGGAGTGGCCGCGAATCAGTTCCCGCGCCAGCATCCTCGCCTGCGGATCCACCGACACCTTACCCCACAAGGAGCATTCCGATATAGCGGCGGCACACCCGCAAGGGATCCCGACCGCGCTGGCATCCCTGAGCCCTAGGAAATACCAGCCCGCCTCGCCCACGGCTACGAAGCCGGGTATTTCTCCCAACAGGCGCGCCAGTAAAGTCGTGCCGCTGCGACCGCATCCCGCGATGTAGGCGATTCTAACCATGGAAGGTTCTACCGTCCCCCGGGGGCCGAGGCCAAGCGCTCGGCCGCCCCCGTTGGGCGAGGGGTCGGGGAGGAATCAGACCGGAAAAATACTCCATCCACTTGCAGCAGCCTCTCGGTTTCGCGTTCCGCCGTTCCCGGCATCAGGTTCCAGAGCTCAAAACCCTGGTGGCCGAGGAACTCGAGCATGGGCTGAAATACGACCTGGTTGCGATAGCAGGGCACCAGGGACAGCTCCAGCATGAGTCCTTTGACTCTCGGCAGCAGGTCTTGGGCCCCGGCCAGCACCTGTGATTCAAAACCCTGCACATCGATCTTCAAGAAAACCACATCTTGAGGCTCGAGGAATTCGACGGCTGCGGTGTCCAGCTTCGCCAACCGCACGGTCTCGGAGGCGACGTAGGCCGAATCCGGAGCGGCGCGGCGATGGACATCGAGCATCTCAAGTACGGAACTGGAAACGCTGTCGCCTGCGATATGCAGGACGGTCGGCCCATTCCGGTCGCCAATGGCCACCGCTTCGGGCACAATCCATCGTGGGTCGTTCTTCGCCGCCTGCCGCAGCCGGGCGTGGGCTCGGGCCAGAGGTTCGAAAGAAATAATCCTTCCCCGGTAGCCTCTCAGGCGAAGACCCCTAGCAAACTGGCCCACGTTGGCGCCCACGTCCAGCACCGCGGTTATCTTATTTTCCGCCAGCATGCGCTCGAGCTGTTCGGCTTCGCCCCGGCGAGGATAGAAGCGGCGCGCCCGCAGGATCAGGGGCGACGATTCGAGCTCCAGGTTGCGTACCCAGCGGCGTAGAAATCTTTTCATGGAATTGTTTTGCAACAGTCTGGGTTTGGAACAGCTGCGTTCGGAAGGTTAAGTCTGGCGCTCCAGTTGTGCCGGCAGCGCGTGCAAGGACGAGGATTCGGCGCGGCGCATCCATTCGACCGTGATCCGGACGCCCGCCTCGAGGGTGTACGGAGACTCTCCACACAGCGACCGGATTGCGCTCAGGTCGAAAACCGCGCTGGTCAGCAGATTGTTCAGCCGGGTCGAAGTCAAAGGCGGATTACGGACTCCGAGCCGCTTGCCCCAGTCGCCGCAGGCCGCCAGCGTTCGCAGCAGGGAGAGCGGAGCTTCGTGAGTCTTGCTCGTGTGCGTCTTGCCCGCGCCAAATGCTCTCGCGATCATGCCGGCCCACTCTCTGACATCGACCGGCTCGTAGTCGGCCAGGTAAAACATCCTGCCATGGACGCGATGAGCGTCCAGTTGCGGGGAAATCAGGCCGGCCATTTGCGCAACCACATTCAGCACAAATCCATACGATCTTTTGACCAAGTGGCCCCGGGGATGGAAATAAACGCCTTTCTCCACCGCCTTAAAAAAGCCCTTGTACGGCACATCGAACCACGGTCCCCAGATCGAGGTCGGCCTTACGATGGTCCAGGCAAACGAATCGCCGGCCTGCTCGCGGACGATTCTTTCCCCCAGCACTTTGCTTTCGCCGTAGCAGGTGTGGGGACAATAATCCGATTCGTGGCGCGGGATGTGGCCCAGCCGGCAAACGTACATGGAGGAGGCAAACACCACGCGTTCGATACCCGGCACGCCGGAAGCCGCTGCGATTAAATTGCTCACTCCCACCGTGTTGGCCGCGTAGTCCTCGAGGCGTTTTCCTTCGAGGTCCGTCCGGGCCGCCAGATGGAAGATATATTCCGGACGGTAGGCGCGAACCGCTTGTTTCAGCCGCACGGCGTCGAGTATGTCCACCGGCCTCGCGGCTTGAGCCAGGGCCGGATTTCTGGGTGGCCGGACGTCCAGGTTCAAGACCTCATCTCCCCGGCTTAGGCAGAACCCGACCAGGTTGGTGCCGATAAAGCCGGACCCGCCGGTGATCAGAATCCTAGCCATGCGCGAAACTTATGCCCGGTTCGGTGCGGCGTTTGCCGCAGGCAGCAATTGACGGTTCGGCGCTGGCGGCCTTCTCTCCCCGGCGCGCGTTTTGCCCATGCGCATCCGAGGGTCCAATGCGGACCGGGTAAAACCGGCGAACATGAAAATCGGCACATAGAGAAACCGGTTGTAGATAATGGGAGCAACATTGGAAACGATGAACAACAGGACATAGGAACTCAGCGCCATGCACAAGATGCCCCGGGACGCCTCCGCAGGACCACTCCGCAAGGCCTTAACGATCTGCCGCGTGGGCAGGACAAAGACTGCGAGGAACCCCGCAGCACCGAACAGGCCCGCGCCGTACCAATATTTCAGAAACGAGTTGTGGACGCCCGCCAATTCCCCCTCCGGGTTTAGCCATAGTCCGGCATCTTCGAAATGGTCGACGCCCCAACCCAGGATCGGCTTCTCGGAAATGTCCGCGACGGCCAAGCCCGCCGACACCAGACGGCTATAGTCGGGAGCGAAGTCGGCGCTGGTGGAACCGAGCCGCTCGGAATATTCCGAGACGGTGCTGGGAGCGAAGTAGGCCAGGGCCGCCCACAGCAGCGCGAGCGCCACCAACGGGCGCAGGATGGCCCGGAGATGCCGCCTTTGCAGCAGCACAAAAACCAACAGCCCGGGAACCAGGGCGACAAAGAACGTGCGCGAGCCGCTGAGCAGCGCCGCCAGAGCGCAAACGAAGACCTGGATCGCCAGCCAGGGCCGGATCCGCCGGCCCATTTCGAGGGTGGACATCTCCAGCCCCAGCAGTACGGCGAGCGCGGCGCAGAAGCCAAGAACATTGGGATGCGAGGTCAAGCCCTGCAGGCGGCCGCCGTCCGCCCCCAGGTCCGGCCGGATGGCATTAATCGACAAGGCGTCCACAATTCCGGGATAGACCCAGGCCTGGAGAATAGCGACCGAGCAATTGATGAAGATTCCTGCCACCACGAACAGGATGCCTTTCCGAATGGCATTCGAATGGATCACCGCCAGGCACGCGAACAATCCGAACAGCGCGACGAGCCTCGCCAGCGGAGGCGCTGCATCCATCCAGCTGGCAGCATTTTTCAGAGAGAGCAAGGCACCCAGCAAGATCAGAGACCCGGCCAGCAAGGCGCCGGACCCTCTGGCCTCCAGCAGACGTAGCTTTGGACGAGACAGGAAGAGCAAGAGCGACAGAAAGAAAAAGTAGTCCGAGATCTGAATGTCAAAAAAAGGTCGAATCTGCTCAAACGAAACCAGGGCCAGGCCCAGCTGAAACATCAAGGCGGAAAAGGCAAAGAAGAGGCTTGGTTGGTTGATCCCGCGCGCTTCCCGTGACGATTCCGGTTGTGGGTCGGGCATGGCTTCACTGCTCCGGGACCGACATGGTTCGAGTCGACTCCCCGGGGTAGCTCGGTTGGCCGGCGGAGCACTCCGCCTTTTTGAATAAGAGAACGTAATCCGCAAGCAGCAGATTGATTCTGCCCCCGGTCAGCGCTTCCACCGAGCGCGTGAAAAAGTTGACCGCGCCCAGAAACGGTTTGTAAGCGGCGCGGACCCGGCTGGAATGCACATCAAAAGCCTTTTCAAACACCACCCCGAGGCCCCAACCCTGGGCCGCGTGCACCAGCCTCTTGAGCGAGCAAGCCGGCTTCATATATGTGCGAAAAAAGATTTGACCGTTTCCATGAGTGCGCCGGATTTCCCGGGCATCGATCCCGGTGATGAGCTTGTGGATCGCGAATCGCATGGAAAGCGGCGTGTACTGCGCGACCAGGCCTTTGTAGGAGTAGGGTTCCGGACCGGCCACCAGCAGGTATCCCCCAGGCTTGACGCTTCGGCTCATATTGGCCAGAGCCTTCTCGGGAAAGGGCAGATGTTCGAGCACGTCCACGCAGGCCACCAGATCGAAAGCATTTTGCGGCAGGTCGTAGGTCTGCAGGTCTCCCTGGATTTTTTTCTCGACGAGGTCGTTATGTTCGAGCTGTGCGGCGTCAATGTCGATGCCAACGATTTTCTTTTCAAACGGCATTAACACTTCCGAAGCCGATCCGCAACCCGCTTCGAGGATCACGACCGGCCTTGGCAGCGCCGGATCCCGGAGGAGAACCTCCACGGCCTCGGCGATGATGGCACGGTCAGCCATTTGCCCTCCAAAAACCTGGCTGGCATTCGCTGCCGCCAGAAAATTCGACTCGCGAATCCTCTCTGACCGGCGCTACGCGGCTCTGGGGAGAAAAAGTCCGGTTCAACGCGCCACTGCAATTTCGGTGGCGGACACCCGGGCCGGTACGCGGTCCCGCAGAATCTCTTCATAGACACGGATCATCTGCGCTCCGACGACACTCCAGGGAAGGTGCTCGGCCACCCAGGCGCGGCCGTTGCGTCCCATTTGGCGGGCGCGGGGCGGGTCGTCGAGCAAGTGGCGCAGGGCTTGCGCGGTCGCATCCACGTCGCAAGGCACGACCAGCCCGGCATTGGCTCGCGCCACTTCCGGCCAAATGTTGACTTGGTCGGAGATTAACACCGGGACGCCGCTGGCCATGGCTTCACAGACCACCTGGCCAAAATTCTCCGTGTACGAAGTGAGCGCGAACAATTCCGCCTGCTGCAGGATGGTAAAGCGGTCTTCGCCGGAGAGCGCTCCGGTGAAGGTCGTTCTCTCGAGCACGCCGCCCTCGCCCAGCCAGCGTTTCACCTTGAGCACGTAGTCTGCATCACCGGGCCCGGCAAGAACCAGATGCACATCGCCGTATTCGTGCGCGATCCGGGCAAAGGCGGGGACCAGCATGTCGAGCCCCTTCTTGAAGTTGAGCCGCCCGAAATAGACCACCAGCCGCTGCCCGATGAGCGCGGGAAAGCGTCGACGGAAGGCTTCCCCGGCGGCGCAGTCCGGCTCCCGGAACCACTTTGGATCCAGACCAATCGGCACCACAAAGCGTTTGGGCATAACTTTGTTGCCGCTGGCGGACGGCTGCAGCCCCGGCCAGTCCGAGGCCAGGCGCATCTCTTCGCTGGTATTGAACAGAACCGCCGAGGCCCGGCGGTAATCGCGCTCGGCAAAGAACTTGCTATAGAACCACTTGCGCGGGCGGTTGCGGCGGCGCAAAAAGGGATCGAGCGAGCCGTGGGGAAAAACCATATGCGGCACCTGCCGCCGCCGGCACCAGTAGGCCGCCGCCGTATTGAAAAAGCCGTACACCGACCAGATGTGGACAACATCGAATTGGGTCACCGTCTCTTCGAGCGCACGCCAGAGCGCGGGGGAGAACATATACTTTCCCGACCAACGCACCGCCGGGAAATAACGCAGGTCAACCCCTTCGTCAACGACGGGACGATCGAGCGGAACGTCGAGATATTCCCTCCCCGCTTTGTTGCACGCATAAATCGAGACCTGATGTCCCTGCCGCACCAGTTCGCGCGAGAGTTCCGGGCAGGCAATCGAGGGCCCGCCGTAACACGGAGCGATCGCCCCCACCACTTGAAGAATTCGCATTTCCGTTGCCGTCCTGGATCTAGGCTGGTTTCCACGCCACCAAAGCCGTGCCTTCCACCCATACGAAGCTGCCCGGCCACTCTCGGGACAACACTTCCAGGCAGCGCCACACGCCTGGATACGTTGGATAGTCATGCCAGAGAATGATCCCGCCCGAAGTGAGGAGACGGCGCGCGGTAAGCGAGTCCGCCATCGCATACTCGTAGGAGTGGGCTCCGTCGACGAACACGAAATCCATCTTGCCCTCGTAGGCCGAATAGTCGAAGGCGGCCGAGTCTCCGAAAAGCTGAGTGATTCTGGGCTGGCACTCGGTATTCTGGAACCACTCGCCGCTCGAGGGTTTTTGAATCAATTGCAAATCCGTCAATTCGAGCTTCGCCTCGGGCACCGCCGAGGCCGCTAAATCCAGGGTGTACACATGGGAGCCGGACGGTGCGTTCAGGGCCAGATGAAACGTGGTGTAGCCGCGAAATGTACCGATCTCGAACATGCGCCGGCACTCGAGATATTTCACCACCTGGGCCAGTGTGATGACATCAGCCAGCGAGCCTCCGCCTTGATCGGGGCTGTAGCGCACGCGCACCTCGACCTGGTCGATGCCGGGGAAAATACTCTGCAAGCTGGCCCGCGAGAGTTGCGCGGCCGAGCCCTTGAGGGCGCGATACAGTACGGTCGCCGCGCTGCGGGCGC
Organism: Acidobacteriaceae bacterium; assembly: GCA_003164855.1. Lineage (GTDB taxonomy): Bacteria > Acidobacteriota > Terriglobia > Terriglobales > Acidobacteriaceae > Sulfotelmatobacter. The sequence continues at coordinate 16,708 of PLUI01000048.1, read as the reverse complement.
GCCGAGGATTGATGGTTCCCGCCAACAAGTGGCTTGCCACCCGACGCCGGGCCCAACGACTTACTTGACGCTCTTCCATGGTTGCCTCGGTGGTAGCCTCGGTTCTGGGCTTTCAGCGGGACGCGACGACGTGAATGTCCGCCGCCCGCGTGTGTTCGCTGACGACATTCAATCCATAAGCTCGAACTAGGCTCAAGACTTCGTCCTTACCTATGCCCGGAGGCAGCAGGGGGGGATGAACTTCCAAGCACAGCCGGCGGCAGGAGGGGCTCGACAAGGCCTGCTTAAGTCCGCTCAACACTGCGTATTCGTGCCCCTCCACATCAATCTTCGCTGCCGTGGGAGTGGGAACATGGCGCAAAGCCTCATCGCCGGCCATGCCCTGTGCCGTATGCACGGTTGATGGTGGATCGGATGCGCGCCGCGGACCGGCGCAGTTATCGTTATAGGCAAGGGCTAGTGGACCGGTGGTGTCGCTGAATGCAAGATTCAATACCTCAACATTCTCGCAGCGGTTGAGCGCGAGGTTCTCGCGAAGCACTTCGAGCGATTCGGGGTGGGGCTCGACGGCAATCACCCGCCCCGTCGGCCCCACCATTTTTGAGGCGAGGACGGAATAGATTCCATAATGGCAGCCCACATCGAGGAAAGCGTCCCCGGCCTTGAGGTTGCACAAGGCCGCCTCAATCGTCTCTCTTTCCGAGGTGATGATGTAATCCATGAATGCCAGCTGCTTGCTGTTACTGGTTTTGAAGACTGCATCTACACCCAGGCAGGAGACGTGCAACATGCCGCTGGCAGAAAGCAGCCGGCAGTAGAGGCGCCTGACCAAATGGTTTACGTGGAGGCGATGGCCGACCCGGCGCAGCGCAGGATTGCAGGATAGCTTGCGAACGGCGAGTGGAAGCATGATCTTAATTCCTCAATGGTTACGATTCGTTGATTTCTTTCGGACGATTTTCGCGATCGGGTTTTCGCAGACTTCACTCGAGAATCCTGCTCAATGCGGGGACCGACAGAGGCGAAATCTGCCAGTAAAAGCGGAGGGCGAAGGCTAGTCCGAGTGCACCGGTGTACATCACTCCGGAAAGAAGCATTCCGTATACCGCGCCCCATAGTCCAAAACGGATCACCAGCGGAACTCCCCCGAGGAAGGTTGCGGCCGCGCTCGACACGTAGGCGAAGAAGACGAGTTTGGGCTGCTCGCTGGCAATCAGCGCATTGTTCATGGTGTTGCCGATTCCCATGAGCAGCGGCAGCAGGGCCAGCACGAAGAGATAGGACGCCAGCCCGTCGTACCGCCCGGCATAGAGCACATGCATCACGGGCCTTCCCAGCACCCGCAGGGCAATGGCAAACAGGCCAGTCATGGCAACCGTAGCCAGGGTGTAGCGTTTCCAGAGGGAGAGCAGATCCCGCGTGTTCTGGGCGGCGTAACGCGCGGCCAGCGCCGGGACCAACAGGTAAGACAAGGCAATGAATATCTGGCTCACCGGCGCGACCAGCAGATACATGGCCTTCAGTTCGCCCACTTCTTTCAGCGAGAGAATTCCTCCCACCAGCCAGAAGTAACCCTGGGTCGTGAACTGAAAGACGAAAGCCGTGGCGAAAACCCATTTCGCATATTTCCAATGTTCCCGCCAGTAGTCGGGTTCAATCTCAAGGAAGGTTTGCGCCGGCGAACCCAATCGCAGCTTTCTTCCAAAGATTGCTCCGGCGGCGATCCATCCCAGCGCCAGAATCAAAAACACTGAGAAACTGTTCAACCGGTGAAGCCTGGCCGTCGACCAGAGCAGCCCGGCAACGGTGATGAAAGACACGAGGGAAGACTTTGCCGCGAACGCGGGCTGCCCCTGCAGGTAAAAAACCCGGCGCAGAAGATAGCCGGTGAAAAGAACGCCCGAGGTCAGAGCCATGCCAAATAGCGCCCGCGAGGGCAACTGGGGTGTGATCCGCGCGATCATCAGACAGACCAGGAGGAGCGCTCCAGTCAACAGGGTACAGACGATCGCATTACTTCTGGCGATGAGCCGCAGATATTCGGAGAAACGCTCGCGGTATCGGCCGGCGCCGTAGATCGTATAGGGCTCGAGGATGGCCGCGTGGTACAAACCCAGCAGGAATGCGAACACCGAGTAGGAAAGCGCGAACATGCCATACTCTTCTTTAGTCTGGGTGCGGGCCAGTACAATGTTGACCAGGAACCCGGCTCCGACAGCGAAGGTCTGATCGGCCATGCTGTACGCTACTACCGGGATGTGCCGGGAGATCCCCGGCAATGCCGAAACTGCTGATCGCAACCACCCCGCAGCCTGCCGCAGTCCATTTTCGAAGGCCGGCAACACACGCAATGACTCGTCAGTATTCAATAGAGGGACACACCCCATGAGTTTGCGACCTAGAGCCCTTCATTCCTGTGTCTCCAACTCCAAACTGATTTCCCCCCGGGAACGGAACCGGTGCGGCGAGAGAACCTGTGCAGCCGTGCCATCACCGTTGTGAAAACTTCCGCGGCAAAGACTTTTCGGGGATCGGCGGCATCCACCTTCTGCCACGACGTCTCTCCATAAACCCAGGCCACCGCCATGGCTGTCCCCAAAGCCGCTCCTAAAAAAACGATTAGCAGGCGCGGCGGAAACGACTTTTTGGTAGGCACAACGGCTGCGTCCAGCACCTTCACCGCTGGAATCTCTTTGGCTTCCTGCACCTTGGCCAGTTCGTACTGCTGGGTTAGAAGCTCGTACACGGTCTCCTCGATTTTTGTCTGGCGATACAGGTCAGCGTAGGTCACGCCGAGAATGGGCAGCTTGCGAATCGATGGATAAAGCGCGTCTTCACTCTGGGCGTCACCGGAGAGGTCGCCGCCCAGTTTGTCCAGTTGCTGTCGCAGCTCGTTGACCCGCGCCTGCAGGGAGCGAACCCGCACGTTGTTTGCGGTGTAAATCTGCTGCAGTCCGCTCAGCTCGGACTCGGCCGCGATGAGATGCCCTTGCAGGGTCGCGGCGGCCTCCACCATCGCTTTACCCTGGGCCGGGATATCGATCGCCGAGTTCTTGCTGGCAAAATCGCTGAATTTCCCAGCCGCTGCGTCCAGGTCCGCCTTCACGGCATGCAAACGCCCCTCGAGGAAGATGCGTTCGCGGCGGGCCGACGATGTGCTGACCTCCGCCACCAGTCGGTCCAGCTCGGTTACATAGGCGTGAGCGATCGCCGCCGCGCGCTGCGGGTCGTGATCGGTGAATCCGATGGTGATGATGCCGCTCTTGCGATCCTCCGAAAGCGAAGTATGCCGGGCTAGCCTTTCCCGCGCGTCTTCCATCTTAGAAGCCCAATAAACCTGGCGCAGATTGAATTGTTGGATCAGGCGGTCTGCGACCGTCTGGCTTCCCAGGATACCGACAAAAAGCGCGCCGCTGTTCGATCCTCCCAGCAGATCGCTGGCAATTCCACTGAGGCCGATCCCGCTCGCGCGTCCCGCCATGGCGGCCAACATCCCTGCACCGGAACCGGACTGCCCCTCCGGCGGCATCAGTCTGGTGACTGATTCGTAGCGGGCGGGAATGAGGAATGCGACCAGCGTGCTGGCCAGCAGGGCGCAGATACTGGCGCGCCAGAGGACCCTCCGGTGTTGCCAGAGGAGTTGCAAATGGAAGAGCACCCCGGGTTCCGCATCCGCCGGCTCCCAGAACATCGGCGCTTCGCGGGAGCTGCTTTCTTGCCCTTCAGCCGGCTTCTCATGCACCGGAATTCTGACCGAGGCGCTCACGGCTGATGTCCTACTATTATGCCCGCCAAGGTTCTGGCTTGCTGCACTTTCGGATTGGCGGATGAATCGCTAGTTCCGCCACAACTTCCAACCGGGATAGTAGGTTAGTTGCAACCCAGCCGTCACATTCGATTGTTTCTGGCCCGAGAGCGTGGGAAAATCCCACTGCTCATATTGCGCGCGCCCAGAAACTGCGACTCGCGGACCGACTCTATACTCGCCCACCGCAGAGAAGTCATTCAGGCGCCCGCCGCCGGCTAGAAACCTGTCCACTTCCTGGTGGCGGTAGCCAAGTTGCAAGCTGCTCCGCGCCGTAAACGAATACTTGGTCCAGGCTTGTCCGCCCAACGCCTGCCGACCGATCCAACTGCCGATCAGATTTCCGTCGTTGGTGTAACCGGAGCGATAACGCCGGTCGAAATAAATCGTCCCCAGCTGGGGCTCGGCCTTGAATCCCTCCACCCGCAACTCGAGCTTGGGCAATTTGGGCAGTTGTGGAAGGTACAACCCGGGATTCAACATGGGACGAGTCGAACCGATCGGTGAAATCTCATCCCCCACCATCGAATCGGTGTAGAAAGTCAGCCAGCGTCTCAAGCCGGGAATCCGGTAGGTGAAATCGAAGCTGGAAAATCGCTTGCCGGGATTGGTTGCCGTGTTCACATTGTGGCCGTAATAACTTCGGAAAAACTCGTGCCAGGTGAACGGAAGTCCAGGTCCGCCGAAGATCGCCGTTACCCCCATGCCAAACTCCAGGTTCGGGGTGGGCCGGAAGCCGATCTTGTTGCCATGAATGAAGGGCTGCGGACTAAAGCCCGGTCCTAGCAGAAAACTCGGGTCGGTCGTGGGATTAAGTCCGACCGCGGGCGATGGGTTGTACACCCAAAGCTGTCCCGCAAGCTGCCCGAGGAAGGAATCTATCCGCGCTGGTCCTAGAAAAGAAGAAAGAAGCGGAAACTCGAATGGAGAAACGTTGTCGATCTGCAGCATCGTGATGGGCCGGGCATTGTCACTCATAAGAAGCGGGCCGCTCTCCCCCGGACCGAGCCACAGATTCTGCCTGCCAAACGATACCCTGATGTCGTGGACGGTAACTCCGATGGAACCCTCGATCAGACGAAACCGGTTGATGGCCGGGGATCCGTCGGGAACCGGGATGGCTAGGCCATCCGCTTGGGCGGTGGCTTGCAGCACGCTGAGCGGATCGGAAAGCACAGCCGGAGCATGCTGATACTCGCCCCGGAGGGAAAACGAGAACAGACCGGCCACGGCGCTGCCGCTCAGCCCGGTTACCTGGTTGAATCCTTCCCCATAAGGCCGTCCGTAATCGTTGACGATGGTTTGTCCGAAGTGGAATCCATCCCGCAGCGGCTTGCCCGAAATGCCCACTGAACGCGTGTAAATCGAGTCCAGACGCAGGTCCAGATTGGCGGCGCCGTTCAGGCGCGCGGTCTCGTCGTTGAACTCGAGCCGCAAAGCGGTATAGATCTTCTGCGCTTCATTCTGCGCCTCCCTGGCTGGGCCGTCGCCCGGATAACCCATGCGATCATCTTTATCCGTATCCATCTCTTCATCCATCTCTTCGAGCAGACGCGCGCACTCCATCCGCGTCCAGGGACGAATGCCAAGAAAAGCCGTGGGCAGGTAGCCCAAGGCCGCCAGGCGCTCCAGTGACGGATACACCCAGCTGTCGAGCGGAACATACGACGATCCCATATCGTGCGGGTTCCGGACTCTGTCCTGGTCTGGTTTGGTTTCGACCAGACTTCCCCAGGCACCCTCGCTGACCTCGGGATTGCGGCGCCGGAGGTAAATCTGCTGCGCTATGAAATAGCCGAGCGCGCCGCCGACGATGGCGTCCGATGGAAAGTGTTCCTTGCCCGTAACCCGAGCCGCCGTGACCGCAGTCGCCAGGCCATAGGAAATCAGCTTGGTTAGAGGTCCGGAATACTCGTGCGCGACTACACCCGCGATGGCCCAGGAAACTGCGGCGTGCTCGGAGGGAAACGATGACCCTCCAGAAAAAAAGTGGCCCGCTCCCGTGCCCTGGTAAGGGCGTTGCCTCTGGAACATGGATTTGAGAGCGAAGTCCACGGCCGCCGCATTCACCGCCGCCTCGCTGGCCAGGAATCCGGTTTCGGCGGCGTGGTCGTTATGCGTGATCTTTCCGAAGACGAACGTTCCACCCGCAGCGCCCGCCAGAGAATAGGCGCCGTCATTCGAAAAACTGCGGCTGCGCCCGATCTCGCCCACTGGAACCTGCCTGGAGAGCCACGCATCGCTTGCCAGAAATACTCCCGCGCCGGCCAGGGCCGGAATTGCCCACACCGCATCGCTCGGGCGAAGGTGCAACGGGCTGCTCCAGATTGACTTCTGGTCATCGGCCAAGCGCTTCAACCAATCGACTCCGCCGGCCGCGGAGCCCGAAGAGTTCGGGTCGAGAACGCTCTCCTCGGGCGCGTTCCAAGTGCCCGGGGAAGCCGCAAGCAGCGGTTCCCGATCCGGCTCCGACTGGGCCGCCGAATTATTCGAGAGATTCATCACCAAGAAAATCACAATCCACGCGATACTGGCGATTTGCTGCAAGCGCCACACCTTAAACTGCCGCACCCCTGATGCCGGCTCGGAGGGAAGCCCTAGAAACTTCGCGCCGCCTCAACCGCCAGCGCGACGGCCGAGAGGACCTGGGCTGTCTGCGCCGTGTTCTGCCAGGTGCGGCTGACGCTAATTATTTTTTCCGGAACCACCACCATGTCTCCTGGCAGCATGGCGCTGCTTTCGACCCCGCCGCTAAACAATCCCCCCGACCCACCGACAACCGAGCCGTCTGCCCGGATCACAAAAACCCCCTTCTTGTTGGCCGTCTGGGTAGGGCCGCCCGCCTGCCTCAGATACCATCCCGCATCTTTCCCGGGTTTGAAACTAACCCCGGTGGGGTTGTAAACCGCGCCATCCACCAGCACCACGCCGGGCCGCTTGGGAACATAAATCGTGTCGCCCGCCCGCACCTGGATATCGGAAGAAGTGTTCGACCAACGCTGCACATTGCTCGAAATGTGAAGAACCAGACGACCTTCCGGCGGAGTATGCTGCAGCTTGTGCAGCGTTACCTGGAATTGCTGTACGGCGGCTTGTTTGGCCAGAACATCCTGTGCATTCTGCTCCGGGATGCTCTTGATATTGGCCGCCTCATCCTGCACCCGATCGATCAGATCGGAGCGATTTTTTAACTCCAGCTCTCTGATTTGCTGACGCTCGAAAACCGCAGCGTAGGGATAGGCGTCAGTGCGGAAGCCGCCGGCACGCTGAATGACGGAGCTGAGGCGCTCGCCTTCCTGGATACCGTAGGTGCCGGGGTGGAGAACCTCTCCGCTGACGGCAATGGTCGCGCCCACATCCTTCCACCCGGAAAGCTGCTGGATGGTGAGAACGTCGCCATCGCGCAGGCGCACGTCGGCGTCGGGTTGATCGGCCAGGGCTGCGGCGATGGGGACGCTAACGTGATCGCTGACTATTCTGCTGCCTTGTTCCAGTTCGTAGCGGGTCAGGTCTGCTGCCTGGGTATAGGCGCCTCGTTTGAAGCCCCCCGCAACCCTTACCAGACCGGCCGCTGTCATCCCGTCGCCCAGGGGATACTTTCCCGGACGAGCCACCTCCCCTTCTACGGTGACGGTGGGCGGATCCAGCTTGTTGAGGTCCCGATGAACCAAAACCCGGTCTTTGGGCGCAAGAGCAATATTGTCCTTCGCGTCTCCTTGCAGCGCCTTCCCCAGATCTACGCTGATCACTTCCAGCTTGCCGTCGCTCGACTTGCGAAAGACCTGGGCATCCTCGAGCAGAGCATCGGGCGTGGTTCCGCCTGCTAAGTAAACGGCGTCCCGCAGGTGGGCGACGCCATTGGTCAAATGATCTCCCGGATCTCTCACCTCTCCGGTGACGGTAATCACCGGCGGATCTTCGAAATCGAATCTTCCGAAGACACGAACCGTATCAAAAGGTTTCAGCACCAGGTCCTGATCTTGGCCAGCGAGAGCGTCCCCCAGGTTGAAGGCGAGCACCACCGGCGTGTAATCGGGCTGGGATAAGCGGATGATCTCGGCGTGATTGGTCGAGGGCTCGGGCAACAGATCTTTATAGGACTTGATCAGATCCGTTACTTTCATGCCGTCGCGATAGGCAAACTTGCCGGGGCGGGAGACATGGCCATCGAGATAAACGGTCCTGTCCGCATAGGGCAGGATCGGAGTGATCTTGATCCTGTCTCCATCCTGCACCGCGAAATCATCGAGCGCCTTGGTCACGTTTGCGTCGCTGTCCGTCTCCGGAATATCGAGGCGCAGCATGGTCCGGCCCTGGTGGCTTTCCACCCGCTCCACATCGACGTGGCGCAAGGTGCCCGAAGGCAAAACCCCGCCCGCCAGGTCCAGAACTTCCGCCAGGCTTTTTTCCCCGCGCAGTTCATAGATGGCGGGGCGGCGTACCATGCCTTCGACGGTCACTTCTCCGCTGAGCGGGGGAACCTCAATGGTGTCGCCCGCCTGCAGTCTTTGCAGATCCTCCCGAATACCGTGCAGCAGGAGGTCGTATTCGTCGACTTCCTGAACCAGTTGCTGCCCTCGATAGTGGCGGAGAATGCGCAACGAACCGCCCGACGTCGGGCCGCCAGCCGCGTAGAGAGCATTGAGCGGGGTGGAAAGCGAACTCACATCGTAGGCTCCGGGACGCTCCACGTCGCCGGCAACATAGACACGGACGGTACGGATGCGGCTAAGAGAAACATCGGCATCAACACCGCGGAACTGGCCGCGGAGGACGGTTTCGACCAGATGCTGTACCTCCCCCAAACTGCGTCCGGACACTTCCACTCCTCCCACCTCGGGCAAAACCACGCGCCCTTCACGATCGACTACGCGCTGCAGACGCTGCGAGATTCCTCCCGAGAGGCTGATCGTCAGCCCATCCCCGGGGCCTACCACATAGTCGGGGCCGGCCGGTAAATCCATTGGCAGCTGGTCGAGATTTCCGCTGCCGTTGCGGAAGACATCCGCTCCAAAGCGCTCGAGGCGGGGCGAACGCTTGGCATATTGCGCGTACAAGTCGTACAGCGAGGGGACGTCGGCATAGGGGTTCGGCTGATGACGAAGCATGGGCCGTTGCGGTGACTTCGGAAACAAGAACGGCCGCGGCGAAAGTCGGCTCTGATTCTCCAGACGAGCTTCCTGCGGCAGGCCCGACCCTCGGCTTTGGCCTTGAGCCATGCTCCCGCTTGCCGGACCCCCCTCGCGGGGCAGCGTCAAACTTGAAGCGCTGGCGGCACTTGCTCCCGTCTCGGTTCCCGACGTTGCTCGAACGCTGCTGGTCTCGCTCGCGTTCAATAGGCTGGGGAGCGCGTCGGGCTGGNNCGCGTTCAATAGGCTAGGAAACGCGTCGGGCTGCAGGCTGGCCATTTCGCTTTCGTCGCTGGTCTCGCCAAAATAGCCCTGAGCTGGTTTCATCTGCGTCAAGTCAAGCTGACGGCGGTAGTCGGGGGAAGCCCCCGTCGGCGCAGCCTGGGCTGGCGGGTAGGATGAGTCGGGAAACTGCGGTTGCGGGAAGGGCTGCGGCGAGTAAGGTGGCTGTGGGTACTGCGGCGGAGGATAGGACTGGGACGGCGCTTGCGTAGCCTGGGGGTGCCAGTATAAAGATTGAGCCGCCCCATAAGGCAGATATTGAGTCAGATAGCAATCCAGGTCGCTGTAGTGCTTCAGCCAGTAGACCGATTCCTGCGACTGATCCGGTTGCATGCTCAGCGCCTCGCTGCCGGCCAGCAAGGGCTGCCGGCAGGGCAAGTTCCGCGCCAGCTCTTCCCGCGTGGGCTTGGCCCGGACATAAGATCGATCTTCAATCTCCTGCGTTGCGATGACGCGAATGTCGTCGTCTTCTACCACGAATCGAAACACAGCATTGTCTGTGAGGTCCTTGGGATCGAGTATGCGGCCTTGCTCGAAGGCTCTTCTGACCAGTGCTTTCTTCACTTGCAGCAGCAACCCGGGTTCCTCGCGAAGGATGGAGAGGATCTTATCGGCGGATAGCGACACCAGTTGCTCCGCCTCCTGCTCCGCCCGGGAGTCGGCTCGATCGATGGCGGTGCTGCGGCTGTAGGCCGAAGGCTCTTGACTGAAGGCCACGACGGAACATCCCATCTCCATGCCAAGCAGAACGATCGATCCCCTATAGATCAATCCCCTATAGATCGATGCCCTATAACGGAAGGTGTCAAAGAGTCTTCTGGTCACAAGGCCTTTATCCTTTGAAACATGTTCTGGAGAGACGAGCTCTGGGTGGTCTTTACTGGTTTGCAGCGCTGGTTCGCAACGCTGGTTTGCAACTGGTTGGCACGAATCTCAACAAGGCTCGATGTCCGCTTCATCGACTTCGACCGCAACCGAGCGCATGATCAGATTCAGGGAAAGGACGACGCGAAATTTATCTTTTCTCCGCACCAGCACGCCCTGGGTTCCGGCGAGGGGACCGTATCGTACGCGCACCATGCGCCCTGCAATCAGATAGGGATGTGGCTCCGCGCGGACTCCCCGGATCAAGCCGTTTATCAGTGAGTTCATCTCGCTCTCCGGCAGCGGCACCGGATGCCCGTTGCAGCTCACAAATCGCACTACGCTCGCCAGTTGCAGTACCCGCAAACGATCCTTCAGGGCGATTCGGACGAAGACATAGCCGGGGAATAAGGCCAGTTCTAATTCCTTGCGGCGATCCTTCCAGCGCCGGACCGAGCGATATAGAGGTAGGAAGCACGAGATCCGGCGCTCCTCGATCTGCTGAACCACAACCTTTTCGTGGCGCGGACAGGTGTACAGGGCGTACCACTGGCTCGGATCCGATTCCTCTCGAGCTACCTTATCGGCGATTGCGTCCGTAATTGTTGTCTGGGCTTCCATCTCACCGCGCTTCAGATGCAGCTTCGCCCCCTGCCTTACAGGAGCCACTGCTATCTAACCAATTCCTTTTCACTGCTATACAGAACTAAATTGCAGCATCGCTTGCTCTGCGGCTCAAAACGAATCACGCATCGCGGTCAGCCGAGCAATGCCGCCAACCCTGCAACCCTGAGCAACTTCCATTCCGATGCGCAGGCCAGGCGTCCCTTTGGTGTCTCAGTTCGGCACCGCTCCCACCAGCATCGGACGTTCTCGAACCGCGTTCAAGATTCCCGCCTCCGAACTTTCCAGCGGCTTGGTTCGGATATCCACGATGGCCCAGTAAAAGATTCCGCGGTTCTGCTCGGGCGCCAGCGCCAGAATTCTCATCTGGGGATAGCGCCCCAGGAGAAAGCCGCACTGGCCCAGACTCTTCTGGGTCTCGTTCATCGCTAGAATGAGCACATCGGGCTGAACTTGTTCCACCACCTCGGTCAGTTCCCCTTCGTCCACCACTTCGCCAACCAGCTCGATGTCGGGTTGGTCGGAAATAGTCGCCATCACGAGTTCCCGCATGAGACGGGGTTGATTTGCGACCAGCACGCGCACTCGCTTCACAAAGCTCTCCCAGGTGGACGCCGCATGCACAGTATCGCTTCGAGCATCGGGGTCCACAAGGTTCAAAAAGGATCTACCACAATGGAATAGCTTCGGTACCAAAGAAGTACCAGAAACAGTACCAAGGCAGTACTAGCCGTACCAATGGCCGGCTTCGTTCTGGAAAGCCGAAACAGGAATGGCGACGGACGAGGGAGCAACATCCTGGTTACTTTCGGCAAATAATCCAAAGCAACGGCTGTTGTAGAATCGCAAGTATCTTCTTTATGACGAGCAAATTTATGGCCAGCAAAATATGTTTATGACCAGCAAAATATGAGCAGCAAAACTCCCATTGGAATTCTGGGCGCTACTGGCGTCGTCGGGCAGAGATTTATCCAGATGCTGGAGCACCATCCGTGGTTCGAAGTGGCCTGGCTGGCCGCCTCCGATCGCTCTGAAGGCAAGATTTACTCTGACGCTGCACGCTGGCGATTGAAAACAGCAATTCCCGCGAATGTGGCCGCGATGAAAGTTTCCCCCGCCACACCCGAGGGCGCACCGAAGATTATTTTCGCCGCGCTCGATGCCGCCATCGCTGCCGAAATGGAGCCGCGCTTCGCCGAGGCGGGCTGTGCCGTGGTTTCGAATTCCAGCGCGCTGCGCATGCAGTCGGACGTGCCTCTCGTCATTCCCGAAGTGAATGCCGGACACATCAAACTGATTGATGGGCAGACCTGGCGGAAGAAATCCGGCGGATACGTGGTGACCAATCCTAACTGTTCCGCGATCGGGCTGGTGCTCGCGTTGGCGCCGTTGCAGCAACGCTTCGGACTGGAAGCGGTGATGGCCGTGACCATGCAGGCAGTCAGCGGCGCAGGATACCCGGGCGTGGCATCGCTCGACATTCTGGGCAATGTAATTCCCTACATTCGCAATGAAGAAGAAAAAATGGAGGAGGAAACTCTTAAACTCCTCGGGCAAATGAACGGAACAAGAGTGATTCCTGCCGCATTTGCCATGAGCGCGCAGTGCAACCGCGTTGCAGTGGAGGACGGTCACACGGAATCGATTTCCGTGCGGTTAAAAACCAAAGCCAAGCGGGAAGAGATTATCGCTGCGTGGAACGACTACCGCAGCGAACCGCAGGAATTGAAACTTCCCAGCGCGCCGGAGCGTCCCGTGGTGTATCTGGAGGCGAATGATCGTCCGCAACCGCGATTTGACGTTGACATGGGAGCGGGCATGACCACTGCAGTTGGTCGGCTTCGGCCATGCGGCGTCCTGGAGTGGAAGTTCACCGTGCTGTCGCACAACACCATCCGCGGAGCCGCCGGTGCTGCCGTGCTGAATGCCGAACTGCTCAAAGCCAAGGGTTATCTCGCGACTTCATAGCGCGATTTCATAGAATGAAAGCTGAGCCGCACTCCCGCAAGTCCGCCAGGAAGTCACGCCGATGATCGTGATGAAATTCGGCGGCACCTCAGTGGAAGATGCCCGGGCCATCGAGCGTGTGGCCGCAATTGTAAAAGACCGCCTGCAGCAGAGGCCGGTAGTTGTGGTCAGCGCCATGGCCAGGGTGACCGACACGCTGCTCACCATGGCTCGCGCAGCGGGAGCCGGCGAGCGCAAAACCGCGCTGAAGCTTTGCCGCTCTCTGCAGGAGCGCCACTACAATACCGCCAGCGAACTGCTTGGCACAGCGCTCTTTACAGACTTCCACTCGGAACTGGGAAGCGACTTCGAATCTCTCGATGAATTGCTGCGCGGTATCTCCGCCGTCGGCGAATTGACTCCGCGCACCACCGATCACGTTGCCGCGTTCGGTGAGATCCTTTCCAGCAAGATTGTGGCGGCGGCATTTTCCGCGCAAGGCCTGAACAGCGAATATGTCGACGCGCGCGAGGTGCTGGTGACCGACAGCAGTTACATGCAGGCCGTCCCGCAACAGGAAGAAACCAACGAACGGCTGCAAACCAAAGTCAAGCCGCTGCTCGACGCTGGTCAGGTTCCGGTGATGGGTGGATTTGTAGGAGCAAACCGCGCCGGAATAACCACGACAATTGGTCGTGGCGGCTCAGATTTTTCTGCAGCCATCGTGGGCGCGGGCTTGGGCGCGGAGCGGATTGAAATCTGGACCGATGTAGACGGGATTCTGACCACCGATCCCCGCATTTGTCCGGAGGCGCGACGCATAAAAGTGATCAGCTTCGACGAAGCGGCGGAGTTGGCATACTTCGGCGCCAAGGTGCTGCATCCAGCCACAGTGCTGCCGGCGATCCAGAAAAATATTCCTGTCTACGTGCTGAACTCGATGAACCCATCGTGCGAAGGGACGAAGATTACCACTCGCGCCCCGCAAATCAAAAACATTTTCAAGGCCATCGCCGCGAAAAAGCGCATTACCATTGTGGACGTGGCCGCGCCGCGCATGCTGCTGGCTCACGGCTTCCTGCGTGCGATCTTCGAGGCCTTTGACCGGCACAAGGTTGCGGTCGACGTAGTCTCTACGTCGGAGGTGAGCGTTTCACTCACCGTTGATTCGAATCAGGCAATTCCCGCGCTGGCAGCCGATCTAGCCAAGCTGGCGGATGTGAAGTATGAAGGCCGTAAAGCTATCGTCTGCCTCGTCGGCGAAAGCCTGCGGGATAAGCCAGGTGTCGCCGCGCTCGTCTTCGGCGAACTGAAAGACAAGAAAATTCGCATGATCTCGCAAGGCGCCTCCGAAATTAATTTGACCTTCGTGATCGAAGAAGACGAAGTCCCGGAAGTGATCAAGCGCCTCCATACAACATTTTTTCAGAACTTGGATCCAGAGGTGTTCGCCTAGGCTTCTTCTCGTCCCTTGTGTCTGTTCTTCGCGAACTTAGCGGTTACAATGCTTTGACCCGATGAACATCCTATTACTAGGCCGTGGAAAAACAGGATCGCTGGTGGCGGAAGTCGCCCGCCAGCGCGGCCACCATATCCATATCGCCGGATCCACCGAAAACGAAAAGGGCGCGGCCCTCACCGCAGAAAAGCTTCGTGAGGTCGATGTAGTAATCGATTTCACCACCCCTCAATGCGTTGTCGGCCACATCGAAGCCTGCACCAAAGCCGGCAAGAACATGGTCGTTGGCACCACCGGATGGTACGGAGAAATAGGTCGCATCAAGGTTTTGGTTGAAACCCAGGGCACCGGCTTGGTTTACGCGCCAAACTTTTCGCTCGGCGTAAATCTGTTTCTAGAGGTCGCGCAATCCGCCGCCGCCGCCCTGCATCACGGCTACTCAGGACAGATCTTCGAGCGCCACCACGCTACAAAAAAAGACGCGCCCTCCGGCACGGCCATCGCCCTCCAGCGCGTGATCCACCAAGCCAGCGGCAATCAGAACGAAATCGAGATCACCTCCTTTCGCGAAGGCGAAGTCGTGGGCATGCATGAAGTCGTGCTGGAATCCCCCGCTGACAGGATTTATCTCTGTCACGACGCCAAGTCTCGCCAGGGCTTCGCCGACGGCGCAGTCCGCGCGGCGGAATGGATTGCCGGCAAAAAGGGATTCTACAATTTCAAGGATGTGTGGCGGGAGCTTTAGACTCTGGCAGCCGTTCCCACGCAAGCCCATTCGCGTTATCTTATTACCATGCAACTTCGTGGCTGTGGTACCGCGCTAGTCACTCCGTTTCATCAGGATGGCTCCGTCGATGACGCTACTCTGCGCAACCTGGTGGCGTGGCAGGTCGAGTCCGGCATCGATTTTCTGGTTCCCTGCGGAACCACGGGCGAGACGCCAACGCTCACGCACGATGAATGGCTGCACGTGATCGATACGACTATCGAGGTGGTGGCGGGACGAGTCCCCATCTTGGCGGGTGCGACTTCCAACTCCACGCACGATGCCGTGGAAAAAGCCAAAGAAGTTGCCGCGCGGCCCGGAGTCGATGCCATTCTCACCGCATCTCCTTACTACAACAAGCCGACGCAGGAGGGCCAGTACCGGCACTTCAAGGCGATTGCGGAGGCGGTGAGCGACAAGCCCATCATTCTTTACAATGTGCCCGGACGTACCGGAGCGAACCTCGAACCCGCAACCCTATCGCGGCTGGCGGAGATTCCGAATATCGTCGGCGTGAAGGAAGCTTGCGGCAACATGACGCAGATCGCTGAAGCCATTAACTCCGTACCAGAGACGTTTCTGGTTTTCTCAGGAGACGACGCCGTCACGTTGCCGGTAATCGCTCTTGGCGGTGTTGGGGTGGTATCGGTGGCGTCGAATGAGATTCCGCACGAGATGGCAACCATGACGCGGGCTGCGCTCAACAATGACTGGGCCGCGGCGCGCAGCATCCATCGCAAATATTTGGCCTTGATGCAGGCGAACTTCATCGAGTCCAGCCCGCTTCCGGTTAAGGCTGTGCTCGCGATGATGGGCCGGATCGAGGAGAATTACCGTCTGCCGCTCCTGCCCATGCGGCGCGACATGCGGTCGAAGCTGCAAAGGGTTGTGATGGAAGTAGGGCTGATCGCCAAGCCTGCAGTTCCAGGGCCAGAAGCGGCTGAATTTTATATCTATGAGAACTGGGTGGCCGGACCGCACAAAATCGTGCTGCATCGCGGATCATGCGGGCAATGTAATCAGGGCAAAGGCCGTCCCGCCGGGCACGATGCCAACCACGCACGCTGGCATGGACCGTACTCCACGCTGGTCCTCGGACGTGAGGCTGCGCATGGCATGACTGGCGTGCTCATTCGCAGCGAGTGCAAGTGCATTTGAAGGCGGAAGTAAGAAGTCGGAATGAAGAATTACAGCGTGAGTTTTCGTGAGCTTCAAGGTTTTACTTTTGACTTCTAACTTTTCACTTCTGCATTTCCTTTATACTTTCCGCTCATGCAATCCCTGAAATCATCCATTGAGCGCCTGGCCGCGTTGGGCGAGGTCGAGCATAATCCTGAAGCGCGTCCGGCGTTTTTCGAATTCCGGGACGCACTCACGCAAGGAAAGATCCGCGCCGCCGAGAGGACCGACGGCCGCTGGGTGGTCAACACCTGGGTGAAACACGGCATCCTGCTGGGCTTCCGGCTCGGCGAGCTGGCAGAGACGAGCGCGGGCGCGTTGACATTTGTCGATAAGGACACTTTCCCCGCCCGGCAATTTTCTGTCGCAGACCGCGTGCGCATCGTTCCCGGAGGCTCTTCAGTGCGCCTCGGAGCGTATGTCGCGCCGTCGGTAATCTGCATGCCGCCGATGTTCATCAACGTAGGCGCTTACGTAGACGAGGGCACCATGGTCGATTCTCACGCGCTGGTGGGCTCGTGCGCACAAGTCGGCAAGCGCGTGCACATCAGCGCTGCCGCGCAGGTCGGTGGAGTGCTCGAACCGGTGAATGCCGCACCCGTCATTATTGAAGACGATGTCCTGATCGGCGGTAACTGCGGAATTTATGAAGG
>PLUI01000288.1 GCA_003164855.1 Acidobacteriaceae bacterium | reverse complement strand
GATTCCCATCATGGCCATCGGCACATATAGGTTGATGTGCGTGTAAGCCATCATCAGATATACGGGGATCAGCAGCATCGATCCGAACATCATCAGGAGGGCGCGCTTACCGACCCGATCCACCCAGAGACCAAAGAGCGGCGTCGCGATCATCGCGAACAGCGTCAGCATGCTCGATAGAAAGCCACCAAACTCACGTGAGGTTCCGTGCGCCTCCATGAAAAACTTCACTGCGAAGGTTTGGAAAGGGAAGATGGCTGAGTAGAAAACTATGCATAGGGCGACAATCAGCCAGTAGCTCACGCCGAACTTCCACAGATCGGCAAAGACTACTTTGTCTGTGGAAACCTTCCCCAGACTATAGTTTTTCTCGGCCCATGCTTCCATAACCCAGTAGATAATCGCTGCCACCACGCACAGGGCCGAGAAGGCCAACGCGATCAGAAACGGGGTTCGCCAACTGGCATAGGCCGCACGGGCCCAGGTCGGCGAGTTGAGCGCGGCAAATGTGCCCAGGCGTGCCGTTGTCAGGTTTAATCCAAAGGCGAAGCTCAGTTCCTTGCCTCGGAACCAGCGTCCCAGTGCGGTGATGACGGCAACGTTAAGCGACTCAGCGCCCATACCGAAGATAAGCCGCCCGGTCGCCATAACCGATAGGTGACCGGATGCGGCGGTGATGGCCGGACCAATAAAGCAAAGTACGCCAAAAATCATCAGCGATTTGCGCAGACCTATCCGGTCAATAATGAATCCGCCAACCAGCACCGTAAAGATATTAGGAAAGCTGTAGATCGCCTGCAGAAAGCCGATGTCAAGGTCGGTGAATCCCAATTGCTGCTTGAGCACATCGGCAAGCGGACTAAGAGCGTCGTACACGTAGTAACTGCCAAACATCGCCAGGCTGACAATGATCAACACCAGCCACCGGTATAACCGGCTGGGTTCAGGACGCACAGTTTCCGTCATCCACGCTCTTTTCTTCGAGCAGAATTAGACCAAAGGATTTCGCGCAAATTGCGCGAACAGAAGATTAGCAGATTGGGAACGAGAATTTTGGAAGTGGAGATTGAGCGGGCGAGCGAGCGCAGCCTGCCCGTACGGCGAAGCTGGACTAGCGGCTTCGTCGCGAAAGGCAAATTTATTTTTTCTGCTTGTTCGGGGTTTACAAAGCCGTGCTGTACCCTCGTAGCTCAGATCAATACTTCACAATCGCCGCCAGGGATTTGGGATCGAGCGACGCTCCGCCCACCAGCGCTCCGTCGATTTCTTCTTGCGCCATCAGGGACGAAGCGTTATCGGGCTTGACGGAGCCGCCGTAGAGAATGCGAAGGTTAGCGGCGAATTCCTCGCCGAATACCTCGGCGGCTTCGCGGCGGATCACGGCGTGAGCTTCCGCCGCGAGTTCGGGAGTGGCGGTTTTACCGGTGCCAATCGCCCAGACGGGTTCGTAGGCGACTACCAACTTCGCGGCCTTTTTCGAAGAGATGGCATGGAAGGCGCGGACGCACTGGCGGCGCAGCACGTCGTCCGTGAGCCCGGCTTCCCGCTCTTCCAGCACTTCGCCCACGCAACAGATCGGCGTGAGCCCGGCTTCCAGCGCGGTCTTCAGACGAAGGTTCACGGTGTCATCGGTTTCACCGAAATACTGGCGGCGCTCGGAGTGGCCGATGATGACGTGCTTTACTCCCAGGCACAGCAGCATGGGCGCCGAGATCTCTCCTGTGTAAGCGCCTTCCGCTTTCCAGTGAACGTTTTGCACCCCGATGGCAACGTTGGAGCCCTTGGAGCAAGCTAGCGCGGCGTCGACGCTGGTATAGGGTGGGCAGACGACGATCTCGTCACGGTCGTGTCCCTCGACGAGAGGCAGAAAGTTGTGGAAGAAGTCGCGAGTTTCGTCGGAGGTTTTGTTCATCTTCCAGTTGGCGGCGATTACTTTTTTTCTCATGAAGATTTATTCTCGATTCTGTAAGATGAATTGAAGTCTGGATGTGCCGGCTTCTCCGCGGCTCGCGTGTACGCTCTCAATGTGGCAATGTCGAACAAGACGAATCGAACCTTGCTTAGATGGTTCGCCGAAGCCAAAGCCTCGATTGTGGAGGAAATCGCGATGACCGCGGCTTCCGAAACCGGGTATCCGTAAGCCCCGGTCGAAATCGCAGGGAAGGATAAAGACTGCAGCCGGTGTTCATCGGCCAAGCGAATGCATTCGCGATGGCAGCTCGCCAGCTTTTCGGCTTCTCCGTATTCTCCGCCGCGATAGATTGGGCCGACCGTGTGGATCACATATTTTGCGGCGAGGTTTCCGCCGGTTGTGAGGACGGCCTCGCCTGCGGGCAGGTTTCCAATTTTGCTGACGACTTGTCGGCATTCGGCGAGGATCGCAGGTCCGCCGGCGCGATGAATGGCGCCATCGACTCCGCCTCCCCCCAGAAGAGATGAGTTGGCTGCATTCACGATCGCGTCGGTGGTCTCCAAAGTAATATCGGCAGGACCGTGAAACTCAATAGTCCGGCCGCGCTCCAGCACCAATCGAGTTGTGAAATCGTGCACCGCCGTATCCGACCTGTTACTTCTTATCCGTCAGTGCTTCGACTCCAGGCAGTTTCTTTCCTTCCAGAAACTCCAGCGACGCGCCGCCGCCCGTGGAAATATGGGTCATCTTATCGGCGACTTCCGCGCCATGGACCGCAGATACGGTATCGCCGCCGCCCACAATCGAAATCGCCCCCACATTTTCCGCGATGGCATGCGCGATCTTGAAAGTTCCCCGCGAAAATCCCGGAACTTCAAACACGCCCATCGGTCCGTTCCACACGATGGTGCGGGCACGCGAAATTTCCTCCGAAAACAATTCGATGGTCTTCGGACCAATGTCGAGCGCCATGCGGTCGGCCGGAATCGGCTGGCCTTCGCCAATCTGCTGCACGACCGCGTTGGCTTCCGGTCTCATTGCCACCACATGATCGATAGGCAGAAGAATGTTCACATTTCGTTGCTTCGCTTCCTCCAGCAGTTGCCGCGCCAGTTCAACTTTGTCGGCTTCCAGCAGCGACTTGCCGATTTCTCGTCCTTGAGCCTTCAGGAAGGTATAAGCCATTCCGCCGCCTACGATCAACGAGTCCACTTTGCCCATCAGATTGCGGATCACACCGATCTTGTCACTGACTTTGGCCCCACCGAGAATTGCTATAAACGGCGGCTCCGGATTTTCCAGAGCCTTGCCCAGATACTGAAGTTCTTTTTCCATCAGCAGACCGGCCGCCGATTTTGAAATGAACTTGGTTATGCCCACGGTAGAGGCGTGTGCCCGATGCGCCGAACCGAACGCATCATTCACGTAAAAGTCGGCAAGACTGGCCAGCTGTTTGGAGAACTTCTCGTCGTTCGCTTCCTCTTCGGCATGGAAACGTAGATTTTCCAGCAGCAGCGTCTGGCCTTTTTCCAGTTGCGTGGCGACTTCTTCTGCCTCGGGGCCAACGCAATCAGGACAGAAGCCCACGTTTTCGCCGCGGGCCAGTTCTTTATCGAGCACCATGCGCAGCCGCTCAGCCACAGGTTTCAGACTCATCTTCAGATTAGGCTTGCCCTTGGGGCGTCCCAGGTGCGAAGCGAGAATCAGTCTGGCGCCGTGACGCAGGGCGTATTCGATGGAAGGCAGCGTCTCGCGAATGCGCGTGTCGTCCATGACGCGCCCGTCTTCCAGTGGAACGTTGAAGTCGACGCGCATAAAGATCCGGTTGCCGTTGATAGGAAGATCACGAATGGAAAGCTTGGACATTGGCTGGTCGTCCTTATTAGAGGTGACAAAAATAGCGCCGCCGTTTCAAATCCGGCGGCGGGGCAG
>PLUI01000209.1 GCA_003164855.1 Acidobacteriaceae bacterium | reverse complement strand
GGATCGCGTGTTTTCCTTCCACGATGAGCCACTATTGTTTGGGACCTGCGTCGTCGTTTTCGCCCATGCCTGACTCTTGATGCAAGTCGCGATAAATCGCTCGCAGCTTCTCCTTCATCTGCTTATATTTCTGAAACTCCTCCAACTCGTGTTTAGCTTCCGCGGTGCGTCCCGTTTGCCGATATACCGCACTCAGGCGGAAATGAGCCAGCTCGCTGGTGGGTTCTACCTGGAGGGCATGGAGCAGAAGTGGCTCAGCTTTTCGCGGTTGATCCATGGTCATAAAAACTTTCGCCAGGCCAATTCCTGCCTCGGGGTCATCCGGCTTCAGCTGTAACGCGCGATTATAACGCTGGCTAGCTTCCTTCAAATCGTCCCTCTGAAGAGCGATATCGCCCAGTCTGCATTCCGCCTGTTCATCCGAGGGATTAACTTCCAGTGCGGCCTCGTACTCTCTTTCCGCTTCTTGCCGGCCTTCTGCAGTCGACAAAGTGTTGAGCATATCGGCAAGCTCGAAATGGAGTCCCGGCAACTGCGGATCGATCTTCAGAGCGGCCCGGTAGTTTTCGATGGCTTCCGCGGTGTTCCCGCGCTTCGCCAGTTCGTGCGCCATCGCCTGATGCATGCGCGCGGAATTCGGGTTCACCACGGACAAGCTGAGCAGGGACTCGGCGACAAGATCGGAATAGACTCGGTAAGCGGTGTAGAGCACAGCTTCGTTCGTTGGTTCCAGCTTCCGCAGAGCGCTCACCATCGCCGCCGCTTTATCCAGATCGCCCGTCCCTGAGTAGATCTCTACCAACTCCATCCCAGCCTCAATCCGGATTTTTTCTTCCTTCACCTTGGGAAATGCCTGCTCCAAATCGTGGCGGCCGGCATCGATGTCGCCCACGCGCTTTTCGGCGATGCCGAGTAGAGCCTGAATCTTCCACAAAGTGGGCTTCAGCTTCAGCGCGGCGCGAAGCTGAGGAATCGCATCCGCATACGCGCCCTGGAAGAACAGGAGCACGCCAAAGTTGCCGCGGGCATCTACATTATTCGGATCGAGTGCAACAATCGCTTTAAACTCGGGCGCCGCGAGTTCAGGCTCGTTCTCCTTTAAGTATTCCGCCGCCTTGCGGGCGTGCGATTCGATTTCCTGCTGGCGGCTCGGACTGGATTGGGAGAAACACGTGAACACTCCTGGAACGAGAATCGTACAAAGCAAAGCCGCGACCGCTTTTGTCCTCATGGCACGATTGTACGGTGGATGAGATGTCTCTCGTCGTCCCGCGTAGAGCTAAGGACGGCGGCATGCCGCCGTCCTGCTTTGTCACGCGAGCGCCGTTAGAAGGATATCCGTGCGCCCAGTTGGATCGTACGCGGCCCATTCGCGAGGGCCGTGATGGTGGCCGCGCCCGAATTACTAATGTCAGGATTGCCGTTAGGTCCGCCAGTGTCTGGTAGTGAGAAGCTCGGATGGTTCATGACGTTAACGAAGTCTGCGCGAAGTGTGAGCCCGGCTCGTTCCTTGTAATGCCAGGTCTTCGCCAGAGACAGGTTAATATCAGACAGTTTTGGCCCGAAGAGCGTGTTTCTGCGTCCATACCCGAACGCCCCGTTGCCCTGATCGGCTGGGGTCTCGAAGGCTGCAGGGTTGAACCAGCAGGTCACGGAGTGCGTGGGTACAGCCACGCCATTAACGGTGCAGGTGCCTGAAAAGGGGTTCACGCCTGGAATGGGGTTGGCAAACGCCGTGCCGGCCTGCGAATAGTCGTTAACACCGCCGTCCTGCACCGTGAACGGAGTGCCGTCCTGGTAGATAAACGTCCCCGACAAGCGCCATCCGCCAAGCACACCGTCGAGGATAGCATTCTGGTTCATAAAGGGCTTTCCCATGCCAAACGGCAGTTCGTATACCGCGGTCCCTTTGAGCGCTTGCGGGATGTCGAAGTTCGAGTTGCCGTAGTTAGAGGAGGGATTGTTTCCGATTTGCCAAGCCTGAGCCCCGGCGGTGCTGCCCCATCCAGCCGAGTCCTGGTCATCCAGCATATGCGACCAGGCATAGTTGACATCGAACGTCAGCCCGTAGGAATAACGCTTCCGCAAGTCGAGCTGCAAGGAATTGTAGTTGGAGATGCCGTCGAAGTTTGAGCCGGAAAGGCCTCCAAACGCCGGATATGGACGCGCGCAAGGTTGGATGACGGCGCTCGCGGGTGCTGATGTGGGTGTTGCGAGTGTTGCCCCGTTACAGCCCGATACATCGTTCGAGGCCAGCAGGGCCGGGTTGGTGATTTGGTTCAGGTCGGTGACGTATTGCAGATTCATCCCGTGACTGCCGACGTAAGCAGCCGACACCGCAAAGTCCCTCGCGAACTGGTGTTCGACGGCGAGGTTCCATTCCCATATCTCTCCCGGCCTGATGTCATAGGGTTCGTAAGGTGGACTAAAGACGGGATTGGTGGTGTAGGACGCCGGGTTCTTCGAACCCTGAATGTAAGGCAGGGCGTTAGCCATCATCGCGGCGCTCGAGCTTAAATAGAGCGGGGTAGTGTTGCCGGTGCCGGAAATCCAGCCCGTGTCCCCGGCGGCACTATTAGGGTCGCTGTTGCTGCCCTGAAAGGTGGCGCCGAAGCCCATCTGCGCACCGCCCTCACCACCATAGAGGTCCATGCTGTAGTTATAGGCGAAGAACCCTATACCGCCTCGGAAGACGGTGTCGTTCTTGACCGACCAGGCAAAGCCTACTCGAGGGAGGAAGATGTTCCAAATCGGCTTCTGCAAGGTCGTTCGGTTATCCTGAGGGGCAATCCATATCGAGCCCAGGGTGCCCGCAAAGGGGCCGACGGTATTGACGAGATTCTGGTCGAAATCGCCAAGTTTATTCTGTACCTCGCTCATGCCCGTGTTCCCCTCCCAGCGCAAGCCGAGGTTGACGGTGAGATTGGGCTTGACTTTCCAGTCGTCTTGCACGAAGGCCTGCGGGCTCTTCAGCCGCATGCCCGTCAGGCCCTGATTGTTCGCCTCCCAGCCCTGGACGTTGCCGAGCAGGTAATCCGCGAAGCCCGAGCCCGCGGATCCGGTATTTAGCGTACAGGTTGCTGGCGCTGTTGACGTTGCTGGCGTGCAGGTCGTGCCTGCGGTGTATTGTCCGGTAAAATTGTAGTTACCGGCGCTGTTGGAGCCCCAAGCCGTGGTATTACCCTCCGCCATCAACACCTCAATCCCGAAATGCAGAATGTGCCTGCCCCTGATCAGCGTTACCATATCGGAGGGGTCATACGAGTTCTCGATGTAAATCGCATCCGTGGCAGGTGACAAGGTGTTTACCGCGTCCGGGCCGCCGAATCCACCATAAATGCTTGAGTTGCCGATGAAGGGGAGTTGGTTAAAATGAGTATCTTGCAGGCCAAATGCGGTTGCGGGGTTCAACCCGACGGACTGGGAAAGGAACCAGTTGCCTTGCTTGGTATAACCCATCCGGAGTTCGTTCACCACCGTCGGACTGATCGTCCAAGTGTCGGTGACCTGCGTGTTCCAACCGTCCACGTCCCCGCTACCGCAATTCAGCGGACAGTTGAACAGGCCGTTGTCGACCCCGGGGTTATCTTTCTGGCTAATTGAGAACATGATGCGGTTGTTCTGGCTCATGTTGTAATCCAACCGCCCAAAATATCGGTGAACCGGGGCGGGATTGATATGCGCGAGGTAGAGGTTATTTGTACACTCGTTCTGGTACGGAGGGGCCGCGCATGTTCCTACCCCTTGCGGTGCGGTGGGCCAGCCATACTTAGAACCCATAATGGCCAGCGACACGGGGTCCATCCGGTTCGCCGGGATCATGTTATTGGGGAACTGCGTCCGGCTCAATGTCGCGCCCGAACCGGTTGTGGTGAGCGGGTCATAAATGGGGTACATGCCGGTGAAATCACCCGCCTCCATGGCGGCCGTAGGAACGGTAACGAAGCCGTTCGACGCGCTGTTATTGACGATCCGGTCTATGTCGAAGAAGAAAAAGAGCTTGTTCTTGAGAATAGGCCCGCCGACGGAGGCACCAAACTGGTCGTACCGCAAATACGGCACTTGCGACGCTGGGTTAGGAATTTCCGGGCCCGAGGGGTTCAGGGGGTTTGTTTCCAACTTAGGCGCCTGATCATTGAAATAGCTGTTGGCGTTTAGAAAGTTCTGCGAGAAAAACTCATAACCGGACCCATGCCAACCGTTGGTTCCACTCTTGCTGATCTGGTTGAACATGACGCCGCCCATGCCGTATTGCGCCGAAAAGGAAGAGGTATTGATCTGAACCTCCTGAACGGTCTCGAAGATCTCATCGTCGTTGTTGTAGCTCGCCGGCAGTAAGGTGCTGGCCCCGTCCTGAAGGAAGTTGCCGAAGTTCGGCAGGTTGCCGTTGATGGAAACCGCGTCGCCGGCATTCCAGGCGCCCCCGGCCTGCGAGACCCGCCCGTTTGTAGTGCCTCCAGCGCCCGCCAGATAGATGTTGAAAGAAGCCCAGTCGGCGCCGGTGATCCCACCCCCCGACTGGGGCAGCTCTGACATGGTCTTGGATTCCATGATGGTGCCCTGCTGGCCGGTTTCGGTCTCCAGGAGCGGCGCGCCCTCGGCGGTCACGGTCACCGTTTCCGTTATCGCGCCAACTTCCAGGCTGGCGTTCTCGGTGATCACGTCCACCTGCAGCGTGACCGGGCCGCGCACCAGTTTCTTAAAGCCCTTGGCCGTGAAGCTGATGTTGTAGTTTCCGGCGGGCGTCGAGACCGTATCGTAGATACCATCTTGGTTCGTGACAAAACCCTTCGTCTCTCCCGTGTCGATATTGGTGAGGGTAACGGTTGCACCCGGCACCACGGCTCCCCCCGCCGACACCGTGCCACGAATCTCGCCGGTATTTCTACTCTGTGGAAATGCCAGTTCGGCCGCGAACAGCAGAAGGCAACAAGCAAAAGCCCAGCGAATGAAGCTCGTCATGGAGTTCCCCCACGCTAGAAATTAGTGCCATCGCTTCGCATACGAGACGCAACAAACGGGAATAGACAATCGGTTGTCTAGTGCGAAACAATTACTCGGGAGGGACATTACAATCGCAGCGCACGAATTGTCAAGCACAATCTTACAAAAAAATGTCGAGACAAATCGATTTTCTTATGTATAAAGCGTGGGGGCAACGTGGATCGACGGATGCTGGACTTCTTGAGGCATAGTCCGTTCCGCGCGTATCCCACTAGAAAAGTAGCGTTATCCGGGCACAATCTCGCAACTGCGGCGGTTGGCCTGCGAAGGCACTTCTACCTTAATCAGCTTGCTGGGCAATTAATGAGCCATGGTTTCGCGGCTCGTCGACGTTGTTCCTGAGGGCCGCGATAGGACGCAGAGCTGTTGTGCGAACTGTACTGAGGCCTGTGCGACCGGGTTGGGCGTCGCTGGAAAACCGAGATGGTTGAGGACGGTACCCGTTGCGCGTGCGAATCTTGTATCCCTTCGGATGGTCGCCTACCAGTTTTACCGTGATCGCACGCCAACCAGAGTTAGGATTTGGCTTCGGATAATAGCTTAGCGAGTAAAGATGCGCCAAATCGTCCCGGACTGAGGCAAATGCTCGGTGTTCGTCTCTCCAGTTCTTGGCAAAGTAAGCCTTACCACCCGTGGCCGCAGTCATGCGATTAAATACCGCGGTGGATAGAGGCTCCAATTTCGCCTCTTGAGTGCTGATCATGTATATAGAAACTCCAGCGGACTGGGCGAATTCTGCGACATCCTCGGGTGGTACTACGCTGGAGTTGTCCGGGCCGTTTGAAAACACCACTACGACCTTCCGGCCTTTATACTCAGTCGCATCTTTCAGCGTCAGCAATAGAGTGTTATAAAGTGCAGCTTCGTCTCCGGCCACCGTCGAGCGCACAGCGCGCAAAACTTGCTCCCGGTCGGAGGTCAGAGTGGCGGCTCGGGAAAGATCTCGGCTGTAGGAATAGAATGCAATCTTGTCCGCGGCTCCCAGAGAACGGACAAACTCGGTGATCGCGTCTTGTGCAAAGACAAAACCGCGATACATGTAATTGCTGGTATCAAACAGAACGAAGACATTGGCGCCGGCTATCAACGAATCGAGAGTGTGAGCTGAATCTCCGGCGGAAGCTCCCTCGCTCAGATCACTGGCGGCATCTGGAGATCCTTTAGGGTCCGATAGACTAAGAGCCGGTTCGTTGCCTTCCGCAAAGGTGGCCATTTTCTCCGCAATGCCATCCTCCACGATGGAAAAATCCTGGGGTCGAAGACCCGTAACGTAGTTTCCGTTCCTGTCAGTTACCGCGACGTTAAGCTGTACCAAGTTGACGACCACGTGAAGATCGGGGCCCTCTTGGGCTTCGATTCCCGTTCCATAGCCGGCGAATAGACCCGAAAACAAACAAAGAGAAAGAGACAGAAGAGATTTCCGTAGCATGATTCCTAAGTTCCTACTCTGCGAGCCCGCCCGCCGGGATCGCTGCATTCGTCACCAAATTGACCACAAGTACTTCACGGTCGGGGCGTGCCCGTACCTGGGAGCGACGCTATCTTGCCGTTCCGAAATTCTTCGGCCGTTTCGTGCATCGCGCGGAGGAGTGCTGGCCAGTCTTCCAAATCGGTCGCGAAAATCTTCTCGACCATGGATCGGGTCAGCGCCGGTACCAGATGGTTTAGCGTCACAGCCGAAATACCGTTTTCATCGGCCAAGCGAGCCCAGTACAGATTGGGCGAATCCCAGGACTCCGCCAGCAAACGGCTGGAATATCCCAAGTACGTGGGCAGAGGTCCAACATTCAGCAGTTCGCTGCCGTAGGTTTGAGCCAGGATGGGATGCGGCACACCAAAATCGTGCGACAAACGCTTCCAGTTGACCTGTTCGGGGTGCTGACGAGAGAGAGTCTGCAATTCCTGGCTCGCCGTTCCCCAGGGAGCGGTTTTTTCGGGGTACCTGCGCTGAAACTCTGCCGTCAGATAGAAGGTGTCTGCGGGCGTCATTTGCGGGACTATCTCCGACGCATGGCCGGCCCGCAGAGCTTGCTCAACTTGCACTGACCGCCGGGGATTCACCCGATCCGAAAGGATGGTGATCACCTTGCTGCGCACGTCCTCATCCTGGGCGGAAGCATTAAGGAGTTCCTCCCCCGCTCGCTGATACAATGCGACCGCATGGAGCTCGTTCTGGCTGACATCCCACCAGCGCGGCAAGATCGCATTGGTCAACAAAGCCGGCGTCAATTCCTTCCAGATGAGAGCTTGAACACTCTGCGGCGAAATAAAGTCCTCTTCGAGATCAGCAAGAACATAGGGGAGATCGGCAAGAGAACCAACGAAATGGGCGCCTCCCCCAGCGGCGGAACCTTGACCGAGGAGCTGCGGGGCCTGCCAGACTGTTTTTATCCCACCGACCGTCTCTGCGGAAAAATCGTGGGAGCGAACGAGGAGGGGATTACTGTGCAGAGCTTGCGCCCCGGGTGGCTCATAATAGGCATAGTTCAAACCGACAAGAGTGTCCCGCAGGAAAGAAGCGAGTTGGCCGCGAGCCTCTTCCAGTTGTGCGGCTGAAGGCGCGGGAGACGTGAGCACTTTTGACACGTCGCTTCGCATCTCCACGTCGGTGTGATGGTTGTTATAGACTCCCGCCGCCCATTCCGATCTCTCGCCGCTGGTGAAAATCGGACGCGGCATCTGAAATTCGCGTATTTCACCAGCCTGATGGAGCACGAACTCGTTCAGCTGTTTCCCTTGAGCCTTTTCGCTCAAGGCGTCGCCCAAGGCAAGCAGTGTGTCAAGAGAAACCAGCCGCTGGCCGTCCATTACAGAACGGATTCTGCGGGCAAGCTCCTGGTGAATCCTCGTTCCTTCCGCGGTAGTCTGCCGGGGTCCCGCGAGCAACTCGATGATTTCATCCTGAGAAACTCTCGCCTCGCCATTGGAAAATCGAAACAGCTCTCCAAGAGAAGCGCGGCCCGCGTTATACAACTGGGCCGCTGATCGAATTTTGGCGAATGGCTTGATCACCTGCTGCCATGAATCATTCAGCCGCAGGTTCGGGATCTGCCCTTGCCGGGCCAATATCTGCCACATTCCGACAGTCGCCTGAAAAGTACCGAGCGCATTGCCACGCACGGCATTGGAAACGCTCTCCAGCGCCTCAGCCGTGTCCAGAAACAGGACAATGGATGTGTCACTCAACTCTTGAAACTCGGAGAAGATCCGGTACTGATCGCTAAATCTGTCGAATTTCTGGGCCAACAAGAGCACCGTCGCAGGAGCCAAGCGATGTTCGGGAGATCGCCGGCTCTCAAGCGCGCTGATCGCGAGGTAGATCTGCAGCGGGCCGTTATCGGTCACTGCCCGGGAGAGAGCGAACATGGTTTGCACAAGCTGATCTGAACCGGTTAGGCGGTTGTTGCGCTTGCCCCACTCCCGCACCATGCGTGAGTCGTTTTTTTGCAGAAGAATCTTATTCCACACCTCCAGATTTCCCGGAACCAGCGGTTCGCCGCTGGGCTCCCGCTGCAGCCGAGTAACCAAGAGCAGAAGCGATGGAGCTGGTCTGAACGCACCGATTGTCGCGCCTGCCGAAGGATCTGCAGCCCGCAGAGCTTCGTAGAAAAGCCGCGGTCGAGGCGCTTCTGTGAAATATGCCTGCTCGCTTCTACTTACCCGGGAAAGCACGTCGAAATAAGCGGTCAGCCAACCTTTACCGCTGGCGAGCAATCGTTGAACGAAAGCCGCAGGTGACTCCGGACTAGCCCCCACCAAATCCTTCCACGCAGCTTCTGCCTCCGGCCCTCCGGGAACGACTACCCGCCCGGCGCGGATGCAGATGTGGCTCCCGTAAAAATCAAGGACTGCGGCGTACGGCAGCAGTTTCCTCATCCCAATCGACCCCTGCAAAACCTTATCGGTCTCAGGATCGAGCTTGGAAAGCGCCCAATACAGGCGCGCCACGGCTGGGTCGTTCACGATTGTGTCGATCAGATCCTTGCTGGCTTCCTTGTAGTTCTTCCGGCTGGCCATAGTCCAGTCGCCCGCGGCGAACAGCACCGGCACGGGAGAAGCGGCGTACGGGTACTCGAAAGGTTTGCCTCCTTGCAGCGTCTGCTCCAGTTCGGGTAGAGGAAATCCGGAATCGATGGTCAGGAAAGCTCTTTCGGAGTCCGCCGTTTGCAAGGATGTGCCAGGCTCTCCACAGTTTGGCCGGGTCCGATAACCGAGGATGGTCAAAAGCGGTTTCGCGTCATCACAATTTGAAACGCGAATCATGCCATTGCTTGTGGCGGCGAGGTTTGACAGCTCCCTGGCCTGGACGACATACCGGCTCAGCAGGATGAGGAATTCAGTCTTCTTAGAGCCCTCATAGCCTTCCATAAACACGTTCCTGCTCAGTAAAGGCAGCGCTTCTTC
The DNA here is from genome assembly GCA_003164855.1 of Acidobacteriaceae bacterium. Taxonomy (GTDB): domain Bacteria; phylum Acidobacteriota; class Terriglobia; order Terriglobales; family Acidobacteriaceae; genus Sulfotelmatobacter. The sequence continues at coordinate 6,526 of PLUI01000209.1, read as the reverse complement.
CGGCGCAATCTTTTGACTGATACCCGCCATCCGCAGAAACGAGCGCAGCGGACCTGGAATCATGAACTGCGACGAGTTCGTGACCAGTCCATCTGGAGGAGAGGTTGCAGCCGCCTCAGATGGTTTCGAAACCGTTGAGCTAGCAGAGTCCCCGGCGTTGGCAGATAAGCAACAGCAAGGGAAGACTGAGGCCACCACAAGAACAAGAATGAAGAGGCAAAGAGGGAATTTCACGGCTGGATTCCTCTTGGAGCCGGTTACACCTTACGCAGCCAGGAGTACGTCGCGGATAGCAGGGATTGTGATTCATCCGCGAAACTGAGTCGCGCCCCATTTTCGAGTTGTGATTCCGGCCCCTGATTCCAAATTCCAATGCCCGCCACAATAACCCATGCTTCTCAATTATCCAAGCAATTTCGTCAGTTCCTGGTTGGTTTTATTTCTACGGCATGAGTATCGCGTAGGGATGACTACCCATTTCGCCGAACCAATTCGATTGAAAAGTTTGAAGACCATTATGGGAAAGCGGACTCCCGCTACTGGCGCGCTATGTCCCAGGCAAACCGAGTGCGCGCACTTCCTGTTCTAAGGAGTCGAGCCGCTGCAGTGCCGCTTGAACTGCCGGGGCACCCTCTTCTCGTACTTTTTTCGCACGCACCAAGGCCTGCTCGGCGATACGGCTGACCTCGTGCAGCAGCTTGCGAATCTCAGCTTCTAACTTTCCTCGGCTCTCTTGAACCCGGTTCAGGATGTCGCTCTGGGCACGAATGCTGTTGGTTTCGAGCAGCCTCAGGAGAAATTCTCGGGCATCGTTCGTAATAATTGTCCGTGCGCCCACCAGGCCAAGGATGAGGTCAGCCAACCAGCGCAGCGGGGAAGCGGGCTGAGCGACTTCAATGTACTCCATCAAAGTGAAGTGTGAACGAACACGAAATCCGCTCTCAGGATCGAGAGCATGAGGCATGCGCGCCAGCTCGGGAATGCCAGCGTCAGTGAGCTTCTTCAGAAATTCGTTTGCCATCTCGACGAATCGTAGGGCAACACGCCGATATTGCTTCTCTGCTTCTTCCTGTTCCGCCTTCAACCACGGCAAGATGTAGCGTCGTGCAACTCCCTGCGCCTCGTGGAACGCGCGTCGGCGATGCGATGGACCGAGGCCGTAAGCATTGGACGTCAGAGCAGCATCGAACTCTTGGTCTGCTTGCGGCAAGACGTGTGCAAAGAATGCCTTATGCCGATCGACAAACATATCTGAGAGGCGCTGCTGTTCAGCCATGAAGAGATACCCGAGCTCTCGCATCGACCGCTCGGCATCGGCGATGGTCTGCTTCAAAGCCGCAATACGTCTCTCCGAATCTTCGATCGGTCGTTGAAGTGCCTCGCGCTCCTCCGTGATGATCGCCAGAAGCTGCTCGCTGATCCGCTCGAGGCCGCGGTCGCAAGCTGCCCGGATCAGGCGGCGGCCAGAGCCCTCGACCAACTGGTTCAGCGACGAGACCAGCTTTCTCCAGTCCCGACCCGTGCCGCGGTGTTCAAGCTGTTCTGCCGCGCTGACCTCGAACAAAGGTCCCACAGGATGTTGGAGTCGCTTTTCAAGCTGCTGGCGCGCGAAGGCCACCGCTGCGGCCCGTTCCGCATCCGTCGTCCGATCCGATTTGTTTACCGCGATAATGAGATCCTGGACATGCTGCGAAACTGCCTCAACCAGTACGAGTTCTTCCCCGGCCAGCGGCGGATCAGCCCCAATGACTACCAGGGCCGCATCAATGTGAGGGATGAAGGCTTGCGTTGCTTCAGTATTCCCGGTAAACACTGATCCCAATCCCGGCGTGTCCACAAAACACATGCCGGTCGCAAGCAGCGGACTAGGCACAAAGATCTCCAGAGCGGCGATATGCTTCGCGTTCTCAGGGTTCTTCTCTTCAGATACATACTCGTCGACGGTCCTGACCGGAATGTCTGTCCATCCGCCTGCCTCAAAGCGCACGCGAGCAGACGCATGGCTGCCGTAGCGGACGATTGTTGGGACGGTCGTGACGGGAACGACTCCCGTGGGCAGGACGCTGTTGCCCACAAGCGCATTCAGGACGGAAGATTTGCCGCGCTTGAACTGACCGATGCAAGCAACGTAGAAGCGTCCCTCGGATACGCGCTCCGCCACGGACCGCGCATCCCCAGCGACTTGGTCCGCGTCAAACTCCTCAGCCAACTCCGCCAGCCGCAAGAGTGCCGATTCTCCCTGAGAATTCTCCGGGGATCCCTGCTGCTCATCGGATACGGATGCCACAGGGTTCTCCAGCAACGAGTTCTCTTTGGAGTCTGCCCCCATAGTTCATCCTTATAATAGGAATTCGCACCGATCTTTACTCTTTACCTCGGCTACGGAGCTGGGGAACGGAACCCTTCCTGGTGCACGTAACGGATTACCTCCACCTCCGACATTGCGATTAACCCTTCGTCCACCATTTCATCCAGAGCTGGAAGCAACTTTTGGATGTTTTGCTCAGTGTCGATTACCGAGACCATGATCGGGCGATCAGAGGACCGGAGCAGATGTGCCTTGTGAATGAGCGTGCTCGCGCCGTAGCCTTCGATCCCGCGGAACACCGAGGCGCCAGCAATATCGAGTTCCCGGCACTTGACTATGATCGCCTCATAGAGCGGCTTGCCGTGCCACTTGTCATCCTCGCCAAAATGAATGCGCAACATTTTGGCTTTTCCTTCGAGTTTCATATCCGTGCCTCCTGCCGCCGCTCGGCCTTCTCGTAGTTATGCGTGTACTTGATGACGTCCGCGTCGGATAGCACGACCAATCCCTGCTGTACCATCTGGTCAAGAATCGGCATGAAAGTCTTCAGTTTTTCTTCCGTATCCACCACGGATAACAGGATAGGCCGATCATGGGAAAGGCTAAGCGCAGCGTCCTTATGAATTCTCCGATTGGCGCCGTAGCCGAGAATCCCCCGGTAGACGGTGACGCCAGCAATGTCGTTCGATCGCAGACCATTGACGATGGCTTCATACAAGGGCTTGCCATTCCACTTGTCGTTCTCGCCAATGTAGATCCGCATCATCTTGGCTTTGCCCTCACGCTTCAGGGCAGGCGCCCTGGGGGCAGGATCTTTTTGTTGTTTCTCGGCAGGCTTGACGATTGTGGTGTCGTGCATCTCAATCAGTCCGGTACCGACCATGGCTTGCAATTTGGGTAGTAGCTCTTCTACTTTCTGCGCTGTTTCGATGAACTCGATCTTGACCGGCAGATGGACCGCCAGGTCCACAAGCGCGGTCGTTTGCATATGATGATCTGCCCCAAATCCGGCGATACCACGCGTCACGGTTGCGCCCGATATGCCACGGAAGAAGAGAAAATCCAGAATGGCGGCATAGGCGGTGCTCCCGTGGTACTGCTGGTCCTCAGCTACATAAATGCCTACCTTCTTACCAGGTCCGGCTGTGAGCACGTTGTCCTCCTGAGATTGGGCCCTCGCGGACCAACCAGAATTCTTGACTCCGCTTAGATGCTTCAGCCTTCATGGGATTGCCCTCCCTGCTATCACGCCTCCCCACACTGCGACGAACCCGACAACCACGCTCACTGCCACGTAGAGAAGCCCCAATCCAATCCGGCCATCCTGAATCGTCCGCAGGGTCTCAAACTCGAAGCTCGAAAATGTGGTGTAGCCTCCGATGAAGCCGATTGAAATCAAGTATCGCCAGTTTGGACTCCACTGAGTTCTCACCGTCAACAACGCAAAGACCAGGCCGATCAGAAACGAACCCGTGATATTAATCACGAACGTTCCGTAGGGAAAACGAGTTCCCATCTTGCCGCCGATGTAACTGCCCAGCCAAAACCGCAGGATCGACCCCAGACAACCTCCAATGCCAACCAACACGTATTTCAGCAAGTCGCTCTGTTCCTTTCTTCTTTATAAACCTCTAAGGCCCATCGGCCCGCTTCAGGAAGCCATGGTCTTTTCCGCTGGCGTGCTTTCCAGCGCTTCCAAGTCGCGGCAAATGATGTCGTCATCGTGTCCGGTCCGCAGTTCCTGGTTCCCCAGTGACCCCTCCACCAGAGCGCGATAGCTGTTGGCGTAAGCGTCGAATCGCCGCTGGATTTGTCCTAGCGTCCTCGCGGACCAGTCATAGAGCAATGCACGATATGCTGACAGAGACCTTGCAAGCTTAGCCCCTATCAGGCCGTTCAGTCTCTTGTTCACAAACGATTCTGACAATCCTCTCCCCAACAATGTGAGTAGCGCGGGCCGCCTTAGACGAAACTCAAGCTGTCCGAGATCGAATGCCGGCATTTCTCGCAGCAGGCTTACGAATTCTTCCGCGGCAGGTACATCCGCTATCTCCAGAACTTTGGCGGCCGACTGAAGAGTCTCATGGAGTTTATGAGCGAGCACGTCCATGCGCTGGCGCAGGGCTTCTGTTTGTTCTTGAACTGTCCGTGCTACGGCGGCCCCAACAACTTCGGACGAAGGTTTGTCATCAGCGCCCGACAAAGACCACGATTCCACCAGCGAAGCTCCGGCTATCAGAAGCGTCTTCCGGAAACTCCTCTCCAGTTCGTCCGCTACACGCCTGGCGGTCTTTTTCATTTCTTCCAACCGCCCATTCGCTTGTCGAAGTTCGCCCTCGACCACCCGCAGTTGTTCAATCTTTTGGAGGGGAACCTGGTCTTTGCGGCGCAGGCGCCCACGCAAAGTGATTTCTACCGATTGCCGCAACCCGCCCAGTTTACGGCGAATCGAGCGCACTTTGAGTTCCTGACGTTGGTTGTAAAGGGGCGCGATGTCGTCTTCGAACCAGCGGGTAAGCAACTCCCTGCTTTCCTGAACCACGCTGACAGCATGCACGGTTAGATCAAGGTTGAATTCCTTCCGGATGTGGTCTTTCACGTATTCGATCACGCGCGAGCGGTCCTCTACCGTGAGCAGATCGGCTTTACTCAACAAGACCGTTGCCGGAATAGCCGCGTCATACAGAATCTGGATGGTCTGAAGATCGTCCGGCGTCAGCGTGGATCCGGCGTCAATCAGAACTACACCCAGATCGCAGCGTGGTAAGTAAGCCAGGGTTTCAGCCGCCCCCCGCGTGGCCAATNNCCCGGATTGAGTTGCTCGGACACGAACTCCGGTAGCCGGGAAATCTCATAGCGTTCCGGTGACCGGTTGGCAAACCAGACGTTGACTGCCGCAGCTTCACCGTATGCTAGTCGTGTAGGAACGGCCGTGATGGGAGTTACTCCAACCGGGAGCACGTCGGTCTCCAGCATGGCATTCAGCAGAGACGACTTTCCGGAGCTGACCCGGCCAAAAATAGCGATCTCAAAACTATTGTCTTCCAGGCGATCAAGAATCATCGACAGTGTCGATCGAAATTCCACGAGTCCGCGTTCGGTGATGATCGATTCCAGCTTCTTGAGAAGGAGCACCTCATCTCCGGCTTGCTCCAGCTTCTTCAGACGTTCCTGCAGGTTCTCGCCGGCCCCGCGAGTTAGATAGTGATCCAGTTGTCTCACCAGGCCCTGTAGTTCTCCGGCTATGCCGTTCAGTTCGACCGCGGCTGCGGTAGGGACTTCGCCATAGCCGCGCATGTACTCAGGCTTCAATTCTTGAACCGCGATATCGACGAACGTAAGGGTCGCGTGAAGTGAGCGCGAGACCGGAATATCGGCCGACGGTCGTTCCATGTTTTGCCCGTCCAGCACCCGAACCAGCTGCGCCCGGATGCGGCTGATGTAGTCCTCGATGACGCGCCTTTGCGCCGAGGTAAGATCGGGAGCGTATTGCGGGAACGCGAGCTTGGACCGAGAGACGTTGAGCGTGCTCTCCATGTCGGCAAGCAGCTTGTCGATGTGTCGGCAAGTGACACTAAGGCGGCGCTCGTGATTCGAATTGAGCGAACTAGCCGATTCTTCGGGCATCACGCCGCATCCCTCGCGCAGCTCCCAGCACACGCACAGGTCTTGTTCAGCTGCGAAAACTTGCCAGAAATTTCTTGGATGGAAGGACGTGGCAAACTTAGACAACCACACGAACTCCTACCAAGAAATTCCCTTCTTCGTAGGAGTCATCTGCCCGTCTTGGGCGGTTAAAGGCGAACTCCAACACCCATAGCAATTATGGCTACGAGGGAGGGGTGAAGTCAACATTCAAACTCTGTCCAACGCCCATATCAGTTGCCAACTAGAAGTGTTCTCAGCGGGCTCCCATCGGGTTCCAATTCATACGAAAGTCGATGTAGAGCGGGGTGATCTTGATGTGGTCGTCCGAACGATACTTCGGGAAGCTTGCCATTTTTATCATGGCGCCAATCTTTCCGGGATTCCCGTCGCTGAACTCCAGGACTTTGTCGAGAAACTCGCTCATGTTCGACGCGGAGAGTCCCGCCCGTGTAGCCGTCTCACGGGCAAACTGCTCCGCAAGAGACGCGTCAAAGTCGCGAATCTCATACTTCTCGGAGCGATCTGAGTAATAGCGCTGAAGAAAACCCGTGTCTTCCATGTGGCTCGACC
>PLUI01000123.1 GCA_003164855.1 Acidobacteriaceae bacterium | reverse complement strand
AGATTATCGAGCGTCCGCCGGATGAGGCGCCGGGCGGTCCACAAGCAGGCGGACTCGTGGGCCCTGGCTCAGAACCGGGAGTTCCGGCGCAGGGCAGTGGCGGCAACGGGCATCATCCGCCGCGACTGGTTGCAACTTCGGCTGACGATCTGGAAGAGGCGTTTATGCGGCGCAAGCGCCGCGAATTGGAACAGGCTCGCATGGCTGGCGCCGGGGACGCGCTGCCGGTGCAGCAGGTGGTGCGCGGGCAGGAAAAAGTTGGCCGCAACGATCNNCGTGCGGCTCGGGCAAGAAGTTTAAAAAATGCCACGGAGCCTAGCGCACGGCCTTGAACGTCATCTCCTCCGCCGGATTTTTGCTCTCCTGTTTCCAGTCGAAAAACAGCGTCGCATAGTTCTTCGTGATGTAATCCGCCTGACTCACGCCCAGCTTCTTCGCGGTCGCATCAATCCAGCGCGGCGGCCCCTCGATCTCGCAGAAATTTCCGATGGGCGTTTGATCAACGACTACCTGGCCTTTTCCATCCGTCCACTCGGCGCGAAATTTTTCGTAGCGGAATGACGGCGCATAGCCGAGGGCCTGCAGAATCAGATCCATCTTCTTGCCGTCGGTCACCACCGTCTCCAACTCCTCGCGGCTACTATGCCGGCCAGTCTTCTTCTTGGCTTTGTGGGTTAGCGTCCACGCGGAGCCGTACTGGCGCAGCCGCAACAATTGCTGGCGCCCGCGAAGGATCCCGCCGGGTAAGTCATACAGTGTGTTCATCTCGTGTGTCCGCCGGGTCGCGACGCCAAAGCCGATCTTGTGCAGCTTCCGGGTGAGCGCTCGCAGGTCGGGAACGCGAAACTTGATCTCTATTTCCTGGTTGGATGCCATAAAAAGCAGTATAGATTTCTCTGCAGTTTGCATCCAAATAACGCAGTGGAGAATACTCTTTGTATTTGGATTAAGGAGGATTTATGTCTGGTTTGCGGAGGTTGCAATTTTGGATAGCGGCAATCGTAGTGAGCGCCGGAATCGCTGTTCTGCCCGCGTTGGCGGCGGGCACACAGACCTTTACCGGCANNCTCAACAAGTTGGCTTGGGAGCAGGCCAGCGTGAAGGGTACGGCCAATGGAGATACGATTGAAGTGAAGTCAGTGATGGCGGCGAAATAAAGGGCTGAAAAGTCCTGGGTCGCTCGGTCAAGGCGGAAGAAGTGTGCGATTTCCGTCTTGGCCGTTCCCACTTGAATCGTATTCCGTACGGCCGGCGCGTTCAACGGCTACTCGCTACGAACTAATTAAACGTCGGCAACTTCACCAGATCGTTTGCGGGCACCGATTCCAGCGGCTCCCCGGCCTTGCGCCAAGCGGCTAATCCGCCGACGATGACGAACGTGTTGAAGCCTTTTTCCCGCAGTATGTGCGCCACCCGGGCGCTGGTCGCTTCGCGCGCTCAAGTACAGTAAAGGTAAATATCCTTATCCTTGGAAATGGCCTTGATCTCTTCCTCAAGATTGTTAGGCTCGATGCGGATGGAGTTCTTGATCCGCGCCGCCCCGGAGTCGTAGTAGCCATGGCTCCGCACATCGACAATCTGCACCCGCCCCGCATCGTCCGATGCGAGCCGGCGTGCCAGTTCTTCAACCTGCACCCGCGGCACTATACTGTAGGTCTTGTTCTTGCGGTATTGCATCACTCGGTAAATTGCATAAACCGCCAGCGTGGCGATAACCACCGCTTCCATCGCTAGTCCGGCAGCATGAAAGCCGCGCAAGATCGCGGCTAGAAAGTCGCGTGACAGGTACCCCACGAGCAGGTATGTCAGTGAGTAAAGCGAAGCCCCAAGAAAGTCCAGTTGCACGAACTGCGAGAAGCGCATCTTCATACTGCCCGCGAGCGGCGCTGCCATGGTGTTAACGCCGGGGATGAATTTCGCGACCACCAGGGTGATCTTGCCGCGTTTGTAGAACGATTCGGCAGAGCGCAGAATGCAGGTTTCCGGATTGATCGACACGCGGCACAGAAATCCCAGCAACGCCCAGCCCATGTATCTACCGAGCCAGAATTCCGCCGTATCCCCCAGCAGCAAAGCAGTGATCGCCACCGCTACGACGTAAGGACCCCAAAGCGCATGTGCCGCAACCGCGGCTCCTGCCGCGACCAGCGCGATTGCGGCCGGGAAGGGAAGCCCGAGCGCCTCCGCCAGTAACAGGGAAAAGGTCAGGGCATAACCATGGTGCGCCATGAGCGAAAAGAAGTTCATAAGTAGACTTGGATAAGAACAATCCGGAAAAGGTTCAGTATAACTGCCAGTATTATTCACCGAGCAGCGAAAAAAAGGTCAGTCGTCCGGGTCGCACATTTGCGTGACAAGAATCATAAGAATCATAAGCCCGAAAGTAGAGCCAGGTGCGGATTCGGGAACATCACGTCCGAAAGACACTAGACAGCATCTAGGACACCTCGGCTGGCAACAAAAAAGGAGCGGCAAGATTGCCGCTCCTCGCCACTAGCTTCGTGAACTACTTGCTCATGGAATCGTTGTTCATCGCGCCGCCTTTTAGCATTTTCACGCTCATCACATGGATCGAATTCTTGTCGGCATAGACGTGCGCGCTGAGCTGTACGTGGTGTCCCTCATGACCCTTCAACTCCTCGGGATTCATCACGTCCCAGCTTTTGCCGTCTTTATCGTTGACGAACTTAATTTTGTCGCCTTCCGTTTTGACGGTGCCTTTCAGGGTCATCAGCGGAGCCTGGGCTCCGGAATCCGATTGTGCCTGGGCCATGCTATGGTCTTGCGACATCGTGTCTTGTTGCGCGAGAGCCGTCAAGCTCATCGCAAAAGTAACTGCCAGCAAACCGACCATCAACTTTTTCATNNGGAATGAAGAGGTTGCCGCAAATGGCAGAAAGATTTAGCTTTGTCAGGCCATGAATTCGCGCCGCACCATCAACCTGCCCAACCGGCCGGCAAATCTGCCGTTCAGTGATGCTGTGCTCGTTGACCATGCTCTGTACATCTCCGGCAGGATCGGAATCGATCCAGCTACCGGTTTGGTTCCGCCGGAGGTCGAACATGAATTGCGAATTCTGTTCGACGACTTTGCAGCCGTGCTCAAGGCAGCTGATATGACTTGGGACGAGTTGGTTTGGGTTCAAGTATTTTCCCCTGACCTCACCCTTTGGCAGCGGTTCAATGCCGAGTATGTGAAGCATTTTCGCGGGGAATTTCCCGCACGCGCTTTCCTGGGATCAGCCCCACTGCTGCTTAACGGGAGATTCGAGATGATGGGAATCGCAGTGAGAAAAACCTGACCGGGGAAAGCGTTACTTATTTCTCTCGAGCGACCACAAACTCCGGAGCCCACAGCAACGCGCGCTTGATCTCGGAATCCGGGAAAGCATCGATTGCTCTTTGTGCGGACTCGGCATATTGTGCGGCACGTGCAGTCGCGGCTTCCAGCGATCTGTAGCGCTGTAGAATCTCCATGATTTGGGCGTGGGTCACACCATTGAAAGCACGGTCGCGCAGAATGATTTCAACTTTGGCCCGCTCTTCCGGCGTGCAGCGCTCCAGTGCGTGGATCACCGCCATGGTGACCTTCCCCTCGCGCAGATCGCTGGCCACAGGCTTACCCAGAACATTTTCGGACGCGGTCAGATCGAGGACATCGTCGACGATCTGAAAAGCCATACCCAGGTCGTGCCCGTACTCGCCCAGAGCTTGTTCCTGCTCGAACGTTGCTCCTCCCAGAATCGCTCCCAGCCGCATGCAAACGGAAAAAAGGCAGGCTGTTTTCCGACAGATAAGATCGAAATGCTCGTCGAGCGTTATCAGTTGGCCAAGTTTTTCCATCTGCAGCAGTTCACCCTCCACCATCTGCTGCGTCAGTTCAATCAGCGTGTCAAGAATGCGGAAGTTGCGTTCCTGCACTGCGACTTTGAAGGCCTGCATGTAGAGCCAGTCGCCCGCCAGCACGCACTTCGAATTGCCCCATTGTGTGTTGGCCGCGGGACGCCCGCGGCGTGTCTTGGCCTCGTCAATGATGTCGTCGTGCACCAGCGTGGCGGTATGAATGATTTCAACCACCGCGCCCAGTCGCACCGCTCCCCGCCCCTGGTAATGAAACAATTTGGAGGAAAGAAAAAGAAGCGCNNTCGTGCAGCAGGTCGAAGATTTCCTTCCCGTTAATGATGGGCGGCGCGCTCAATGATGGGCCTCTTGCGTTTGTCCGCGTCTTCGTCTTCGCGGCAGTTGTCTGCGTTCTCTGCCGGGAAGGTTCGTCTTAATTCGTCCGGTAATTCGTAAACTGCAAGTCGATTCCGAAATCGTGCTGCCGCAGCATGGAGATTACCTCTTGCAACGTGTCTCGATCCTTACTGCTGATCCGCACCAAATCTGCCTGAATCGAAGCTTGCGCCTTCTTCTTGGAATCCTTAACCAGCTTTACGATCTCGCGNNTCCACCGCGCCATAGGTCAATCCCTTTAACGAGACACCACGCTTGACCAGTTTCTGTTGCAGAATGTCATTCACCGCCTTCAGTTTGTACTCGTCGGCGGAGTGAAGCACAATGGCATCCTTTTCCAGTTCGATATTCGACTTGGAATCTTTCAGGTCGAAGCGCGTATGAATCTCCTTTAACGCCTGCTGGATGGCGTTGGATACCTCCTGCAGGTCGATCTTGCTCACGATGTCAAAAGTATTTTCGGGCATCGGATTTCAATTCTTTCTGAAATGATGGAATCTGACTCTTGAGGGTACCAGAAGAATCGTTCTTGCAGACGATTAACCGGCGGGAACTTTCTTTTCAGTGGTTTCAGACAATTTGAAAAAATTGTAGAAATTGCGGCTGGTTTGTTCGCCGGCTTCTTCCATAGTCCAGCCGCGCAGTTCGCCCAGCTTCCGCGCGGTTTCCTTCACGAATGCCGGCTCGTTCCGCTTGCCGCGATGCGGCACCGGCGCCAGATACGGCGAGTCAGTCTCAATCAGCATGCGTTCCCGAGGAACTTCCAGCGCCGCGTCGCGGATTTGTTGAGCTTTTGGAAAGGTAACGTTCCCGGCGAACGAAATCATAAAACCCATGTCGAGCGCACTCTTTGCCTGCGGCCAGTTTCCCGTGAAGCAGTGCAGAATCCCTCCCAATCCCTTTGCCGCCCAATTTTCTCGCATCAGTGTGAGGCAATCATTCCAGGCGTCGTCGCTGCCCTCCGACGGTCGGCAGTGGATGACGATCGGCAGCTTTGCCGCTGCCGCCAACTCCATCTGCCGCGTGAAGACCCTGGTTTGCACCTCACGCGGCGAGTGGTCGTAGAAGTAATCCAAGCCAATCTCGCCCCAGGCAATGATCTTGGGATGTCTGGCCAAGCGCTCCATGTTTTGGTAGGCGGCCTCATCCGCCAGCCGGGCTTCATGCGGATGAATCCCGAGGGTCGCATAGATGAAGTCGTATTTCTCAGCCAGGCGAATTCCGCAATCCACATCCGCTGGACNNGCGATCGGTATCGAACTGCTTGCCATCGAGATGGGCGTGAGAGTCAACAAACATGGAAATTAAATCACGTGGGGACAGCCGCCCTCGGCTGTCCATGCCGAGCGATAGCTCGGCTTTTGCTTTGGACTATGACGACTGACGGTTAACTCTACTTCAATCTCGCCCCCACCGGCACGTCCTCCAAAAAGCCTGCCAGCACAGGTTTCCCGCCTTCGAGCGACGCGGCAACGATCATTCCATTCGATTCCATTCCGCGCAGCTTGCGCGGCGCAAGATTGGCCACGATCACCACTTTTCGCCCAACCAACGTCTCCGGCGCGTAGGCCTCGGCAATCCCCGCCAGCACTTGCCGCACTTCGGTCCCAATATCAATTTCCAGGCGCAGAAGTTTGTCCGCTTTGGGTACGCGCTCTGCGACCTTCACCAGACCCACGCGTAGCTCGACCTTCGCGAAATCGTCGATTGAGATCTTGTCATTCGCCGCTGGGGCGGCCGCAGGAGTTGCGGCTGTCGAAGTCGTTGGAGTGGCGTTCGATTGCTCCGTCGTTGCCGCGGTCGCGGCTGGAGCCTCAACCACCGGCGTCGCTCTTTGATCCTCTTCCATCTTCTGCATCCTTTCGATGGCGCTCTTATCGGCGCGTGGAAACACCGGCTGCACCTCGCCCAGCTTTGTGCCCAAAGGCAGTTGTCCCCAGGTGAGTTCGTTCAGGGCCAGCTTCTTGATGTCTCCCAATCCCAGCTGCACCCAAATCTTTGCCGTGGCATCGGGCATCACCGGATACGCCAGCGCCGTCGCGATGCGCAGCGCTTCTGCCGCGGTGTACAGCACCGTCGCCAGGCGGGAGCGGCTGTCTTCATCCCGCTTTTCGCCCAACGCCCAAGGCTCATTTTCGACAATGTATTTATCCACTGCCGCGATCAGCGCCCACGCCACTTCCAGCGCGCGTGAAAACTGAAATTGATCGAACAGAGTTCCAAATTCGCGGATAGTCTTCCGCGCCGCATCGGCAATCGCATCCTCCGCTGCGGTTTTCGACGCCGCATGCGACGGATAGGGAACTTCGCCCTTGAAATAGCGGTTGATCATGGTGAGGGTCCGGCTGGCCAGATTCCCCAGTCCATTCGCCAGATCGGAGTTGTAACGCTGCACCAGCGCGTCGAACGAAAACGATCCGTCCTGCCCGAACACTACCTCCCGGAGCAGAAAATACCGCAAGGCATCCGCACCCAGCACGTCGAGAATCGTCTCCGTGCGTACGATGTTGCCGCGCGACTTTGACATCTTGCTCTCTTCAAACAGCAACCATCCGTGGGCAACGATGGTTTTCGGCACCGGCAGCCCAGCCGCCATCAGAAACGCCGGCCAGTACACGCAATGGAATCGAACAATCTCCTTGCCGATCATCTGCACATCGGCGGGCCAGAATTTCTTGAACGCCTCCTGCGCTCCCGCGTGGGAAGAGCCGTAACCGATCGCGGTAAGGTAGTTCGCCAGCGCGTCGAACCATACGTAGATCACGTGTTTGGGGTCGTCGGGTACGGGGATGCCCCAGGAAAATGTGGAACGGCTGATCGATTGATCGCGCAGCCCCGAGCGCACAAACGAAATCACTTCATTGCGCCGCGCCTCTGGACGAATGAATTCCGGATTGGCATACAGCGCGAGCAGTTTGTCCTGAAACGCCGAGAGCTTGAAGAAATAGTTTTCCTCGTGCACCGTCTCGGTGATGCGTCCGCAAGTTGGGCAGGGATCGCCCGGCTGCGCGCCATCGACATAAAGTTCATCCGACACGCAATACTGCCCGGTGTAAGTGCCCTTGTAAATGAAGCCGTTGTCGCGAATACGCCGGAACAGTTCTTGCGTCCGCTTGATGTGCCGCTCTTCGGTGGTGCGAATGAAGTCGTCGTTCGAGATGCCCATCCGCTTCCACAACTGCCGAAACTCCGCCGAAATTTCATCCGCATACTGCTGCGGAGTCGTTCCCGCAGCCTCCGCCGCACGTTCGATCTTCTGCCCGTGCTCGTCGGTGCCGGTGAGAAAGAAAGTCTCCGCACCCAGCAGGCGCTGCCGCCGCGCAATGGTGTCGCAGGCAATGGTCGTATAAGCATGTCCGATGTGCGGGCGAGCGTTTACGTAGTAAATCGGCGTCGTGATGTAGAACTTCCTGCTCATGCTGTCGTCGTTTCCGCCGCTGCTTTGCGCGCAAAAATGTAAGCCCGACGGCTCTGGTATTCAACTTCGGGAGCATACGGCTCGCGCTCGATAATTTCTTCGATCTCAAAACCCGCCGCCCGCAGATGACCCGCAACATCCTCAGGCCGGAAAAAATAAAAATCTAGACACACTGCGCGGCCCCACAGACTCTTCTCATGCGAAACCTCGTCGCCGATGTGGAAACTCAACAGCAGCCGACCTCCCAGCCGCAAGACCCGCCACATCTCGCGCGACGCCTGCGCTACTTCGGCATGCGAAAGGTTAACGATGGCGTAGAACGCCGCGATCCCAGCCCACGCCTCGTCTGGCACATCGAGCTCCTTCATATCACCCTGGTGAAATTCGATACCCGGATTAAGCTGGCGTGCCTGCTCAACCATACCCGGCGACAAATCCACGCCGCACACTGCAACTCCGCGCGCGAATAGGTGGCGAGCTACTTGTCCAGGCCCGCAGCCGAGGTCGCAAGCTAGCCCCGCTCCCCGCACACAGTTTGCAAATCTATCGAGCAGCTGCCGGTCCAGGGGCTTGTGCCGCAATTCGTCGTAAATGTGCCGCACGTATTCATCGGCTACGCTATCGTAGCTGGACTGAACGTCGCTGGTTTTCTGCTCGATCATGATTCGACTGACATTGTTCGTCTTATATGGTTCGACTTTATCGCGTTGGATTCTTACTCGCGACCGTTGTTCGAGTACGCCAGCGCTGCTTCCTGCATCACCTGCTTCAGCGGCACACGATGCTCGGCTGCGATCCGCCGGCAATCTTCATACTCCGGGGCGTAGTTGGTGACCGTTCCATTCATGCTGGCGATCTTCATTCGAACGTCGCCCCATTGCGTCTGAACTTTCTCCCACCGCCGCGCTAAAGTCTGCCGCATTTCGTCGCGCCGCCGCACGCCCAGCGTGGTCGTTTCGGTGAAGATTAAATGCGTCATCTTGTGCGCATCTTCAGGTTTGCACAAAACCGTCAGCAAAGTCCCCGGACGATTCTTCTTCATCTGCACCGGCATACCAAACGCATCCAGAGCGCCCTCTTCGAACAGTCGATCCATGACATACCCAAAGACCTGCGGATTCAGATCGTCGAGATTCGCTTCCAGCACTGTAATCGTCTCGGACGTCGTATTTGCGGCTAAAGCAGATGAAGCAGATTCTCCAATTGTCAGCCGCACCACATTTGGATGCCCTGGAAATTCAAGCGATCCCGCACCATAGCCGGACTTCTCAATCTTCATCTCCGGAAACGCCGCGAAGCGTGAAGCCAGCGTCTTCACGATTGCCGCTCCCGTAGGCGTGACCAATTCGGCCTGCAGTCCCGAGGAATAAACCGGCGCCCCCGCCAGCAACTCCACTGTTGCCGGAGCCGGAACCGGAAAAGTCCCGTGCGCGCACTTAACAGTTCCACCGCCAACGTTCAGTGGCGAAAAGATAATCTCGTCTACCCCGAGCGCCTCAGCCCCAACCGCCGCGCAGACGATATCCACCATCGCATCCACAGCACCGACTTCGTGGAAGTGGACGCTCTCAACCGAAGTATTGTGAATCTTCGCCTCGGCCCGTCCCAACGCCTCAAAGATGCGGATGGCAATTTTCTTTGCGGTTTCGGAAATAGAAGCTGCGGAAATGATTTGACGAATCTCTGTCAGCCCGCGGTTGTGCGAATGCTCGTGCTGGTGCGGAGCAAGATCTATTGCTCGCAGAACTTCGCCATGGGACGAATGTGAGTGCCCATGATGACCCAGTTCATGATGGTCCTCGCGAGAATGCCCGTGCTCATGTTGCTGTTGTTCCCAATACTCCTCGCGCGGCAAATCCTTTTGCCCGTCAACGTAAACATCCACTTTGGCAGCGGAAATCCCGCTGCGCACCACTCGTGAAATTTCCAGCCGCGCCCCTACGGGGAGAGCCGCGACCGCGTCTTCCAGGGTCTGGGGCGCAACTCCAGCATCCACCAGCGCGCCCATCANNTCCGTGCCTCCGTGTCTCCGTGGTGATCAGATTTCGACCGATTTTTCATCATAGGGAAGGCTGCACCTTGCGTCAAACCAGCGTCCGCTGTGCGCTCTGCTAGAATCACTGTCTTCATAAACAGTTCAGAGGAAAGCCTTGTATCGTTATCTCGAACATCGACTCGCCCAGCGCATCGCGGAGTTCCTTTCGCGCCGTTACCCGGGCACAAGCCTGCCTGGCGTAGTGATCGAACCACCTCCGAAGGTGGAATTGGGCGAGTTTGCGATCCCTGTCTTTCCCTTCGCCAAGCCGCTGCGCACCGCGCCGTTGCGGATCGCCGAAGGCATCCGTGCCGAGATCGGATCTATCGAGGGCATCGCCGAGATGCAAGTCGTGCCTCCGGGTTACCTGAATGTCAAGGTTGATCGCGCCTGGATGGCTGCGGCATTAGCCGCCGATCAGAGGCCGACGGCCGACATTCCGGCAGGAAAAATTCTCGTCGAGCACACGAGCATCAACCCCAACAAGGCTGCGCACATTGGCCATCTGCGCAATGCCATCCTCGGCGATACGTTTGTTCGGCTACTGCGTTATGCCGGCAGGGAAGTGGACGTCCAAAACTACATCGACAACACCGGCGTGCAAGTTGCCGACGTGGTCGTAGGATTTACGCAGATCGAAAAAAAATCGCGCGGCGAAATCGAAGTGCTCATCAAACAGCCCCGCTTCGATTACTACTGTTGGGATCTATATGCCCGTGTAACGCAGTGGTACGCACAAGATGCGCAAAACAAACAGGCCCGCCTGCAAACCCTCCACGGCATTGAAGACGCGGCCAGCGAAACCGCCGCCATCGCCGAACTGATCTCGACCGCCGTGCTGCGCCGGCACCTCGAAACCATGGATCGCCTCGACATTGAGTACGACTTCCTGCCGCGCGAGAGCGAAATCCTGCACCTGCATTTCTGGGACGCAGCCTTCGTCAAGCTGAAGGAGGCAAGCGTGCTTACTTATGAGGCCGAAGGAAAAAACAAAGGTTGCTGGGTGATGCGCCGCGTGGGAACGGCTTCCAACCCGGAGGCAATAGGAAGCGCAGAGGAGGCTTCAGATATTTCCGAGGAAGACCAAAAAGTCATCGTCCGCTCCAACGGCACCGTCGGCTACGTCGGCAAAGACATTGCCTATCACATGTGGAAGTTCGGCCTGTTAGGCCGTGATTTCGGCTATCGCAAGTTCTACCGCTATCCCAATCAACACGACTGCTGGATCTCCGCCGTGGAAGGTGAGAAAGATCATCCCCACTTCGGCGACGTCACGGAGAACTACAACGTCATCGACGCGCGCCAAGCCGAAGCGCAAAACACGGTGATCGAAGCGCTGCGCGATCTGGGGCACGGGGAGGCAGCGGGCCGCCTGACGCACTTCTCCTACGGCATGGTCGTACTCTCGCCGGGCTGTGCCGCCGAGCTGGGCTACGACCTGACCGAAGAGGAAAAGTCTCGCCCTTGGATCGGAGTTTCCGGCCGCAAAGGCTTCGGAGTGAAAGCCGACGATCTCCTCGACCAGTTGATCGCCTCCGCCCGGAACGAGGTGGACTCGCGCCACCCGCAACTCTCCGATGAGGAGCGCGCGGCTATCGCCACGCAAATCGCCGTCGGCGCGCTGCGCTACTTCATGCTGAAGTTCACCAAGCAATCGGTTATCGCCTTCGACTTCAAAGAGGCTCTCAGCTTTGANNCGAGTCCGCCAATGAAATCTGGGAACTGTGGCTAGCCTCGGCAAAAACGTCTTACATAGTTGACCAATGCATTGCCACCACGGAGCCAGCGTATCTCGCGAAGCACGCGTTCCAGCTGGCACAACTCTTCAACACCTTCTACCATCGCTATCCCATCTTGAGCGAGACCGACGAGAAGCGAAAAAAATTTCTGCTGGCCACGGTCGCGGTCGTTCGCCGCGAATTAATTCGCACCCTGGCAGTCATGGGCATTACCGTACCGCCGGTCATGTAGAAGAGATAGACTGTTTGGCGCGGACCCTCTCGTCCGCGCGCTCTCGCCAACCATGCCGGAGACTGCCAACCCGCCCGCACCAGCCCGCCACTGGGTGCGGATTATCATCCGCAGCTTCCTCCTCCTGGTCATCTTGCTGGCGACTGCAGGATTTCTATACGAGAACATCTCAGAAGCCCGCGACCGCCGCTTTCATCCCATGCCCGGTCAACTCGTCGATGTGGGGGGCTACTTGATGCACATCGACTGCACGGGACGCGGATCTCCTTCTGTCATCCTCGATTCTGGTCTCGGCGGCGGGTATGCCGACTGGTACAAAGTGCAGCCGAAGATCGCGCAATTTGCTCGGGTGTGCTCCTATGACCGCGCCGGCATCGGCTACAGCGAATCCAGCCCTCATAGCCCTACCAGCAAAGTTATCGCCGAAGAGCTGCACACTCTCCTACACAACGCCGGCGTTTCTTTCCCCATCGTAATCGTCGGTCACTCCATGGGTGGTTTCGACGTTCGGCTGTACGCCAGCCTGTACCGCGATGAAGTCGCCGGGATGGTGTTAGTGGATGCCTCCCATCCTGAGCAGGAGCGGCGATTACCGCAGGCGTTCAAGGATCTGGACGCACGCTACCTGCGTCAATTCGAGTTTATGGAGTTCACTATGCCTTTCGGCGTCCCGCGGCTGCTCGGTTTCTGTAAGGGTTACGATGCCATTCGAGGCGCCGAATGCAACTTCCACAGCTTGCGGGCTGGCATCGCCGAATGGAAGGCCTTCTCGCAAAGCGCGGCGCAAACCGCCCTGACCGGTTCGCTGGGCGATATCCCCCTCGTGGTGCTCTCCCACGATCCCGACGGCCCCCCGGACCCCGGCCTGCCCGCTGAGCTGGTAAAGCCTACCAACGATGCTTTCGAGCAGATGCAGGAAGAGTTGTCGCACCTTTCCACCCGGGGCACGCGAACCATTGCGAAAAATAGTTCGCATTACATTCAGTCCGATCGCCCTGACTTGGTCGTCGAAGCAGTCCGCAATGTTGTGGAGCAGGCCCGCCAGATTCCGCCTGTGGAGCAGGCCAAGCCCTAAGCAATATTCCTGGACGTATGTCAAAATGCTTTACACCGCTGGGGACGGCTTCCCGCTGGAGGTCTGCGGAAATGTGCAGAAATATTAAAACGCTTTTCAACTTCGATCCGCCGGTTAATGCAGAAGAGGTTCGAGCAGCATCGCTGCAGTTCGTCAGGAAAATCAGCGGCTTTAACAAACCGTCGAAGGCCAACGAAGTTTCTTTCCTGGCTGCCGTCGATGAAATAGCCACGATCTCTGCTCGCCTTCTCCATTCGCTCGAAACCACTGCGCCTCCGAAAAATCGGGAAGAAGAAGCCGCCAAGGCGAAAGCCCGTGCAGCGGAGAGATTCGGCGATTGATTTTGCAGGACCGCTGGGTCCGGGCCTCCAGTAGTCTTTTGTCCCTAAAGATCGTATAATTACAATGGATTCAATAATTTAGGCGAATATCATATCAGCCACTCGGGCATCTCGTGGCTGGGTGAACTCATCCAACTGATTGGAGGCTGGGGAGCCTGTCATTTATGAAGAAGCGAATTAGTTTTCCCGCAGTAATTACCGGTGTAGTTTTGTTGCTCGCAAGTCTCGCGTGGGCGGCCCCTACGCCCACGAAGACGGTTGCGCAAAGTGTTCCGCCGTTTCCCGGTACGCTGGTCAACGCCCGTTACGTCTACGTCACCAGCTATGATGGCGACCAGTTCAACATCAACCTGTTTCCCGAAGATCGCCAGGCAATCGGCGCGGTCCAGGATGCGATACAGAAGTGGGGAAAATTCACTCTAGTCTATCAGCCGAATCAGGCTGACATCGTGATCATGGTCATGAGTCGCCCGACGGAAGACGTGCTCGCCGTATACGACGCGCATGGCTGGCCGCAAAATCAATATCTGTGGCGCATGATGGGCCGCGGCGGACTGCAGAAGGCCGAAGCTCCGCTGGTCACGGATCTGGAGAAGGCTTTCGATCTGGCGACNNGCCGGCGATCATCAAACCGGCTCCGACCACAACCAGCACGATGCTCGCGACAGGCGGCACCTTTTCATCGTCGTGCGTGGTTACGCCGACATGAGCGTCGCCCAATCTTACCCCGTGATGCTCCGAATGCGGAAACGGCACGAAAAAGGAAACCACTCCCAGCACGACCAGCAGTACTCCAACTAGCATTAGAGCCTTCAAAGGACGCCTCCAGAGCGAGAATTGCCGACAGCGGCCGGAGCCGTGCCGATCCCATAGGATGCAGTTTGCCAGCGAAATGCTGTCGAAATAACTGCGAAACGCGGCTATTTCTCCCTGTTTTGCCGCAGAATCCGTGGCATCCGTGAAAATCCGCGGCCTGCTTCTTCTAGCTGGCGAAGCTCCTCACGAATTCAACCAGGCTCCGCAATGCGATTCCTGACGGGCCTTTGGCGATCCAGGGCTTTTGCTCTTCATTCCAGGCCGTGCCGGCGATGTCGAGATGAATCCACGGCGTGTCTTCGGCGAACTCTTTCAGGAACATGGCAGCATTAATCGCACCGGCCCAGCGCCCGCCGGAGTTGACGATATCCGCAATGGTGGACTTGATGTTGTCTTTATATTCGTCGTCCAGCGGCAGGCGCCACATTTTTTCTCCGGCTTCGCCGTTCGCCTTGTGAAAGCGTTCATAAATAGCGTCATCGTTGGCGAAGACACCTGCGTTCGTGTAGCCGAGTGCAACCACGACAGCACCGGTAAGGGTCGCCGCGTCGACCAGATGTGTGCAGCCCAGCTGCCGCGCGTAAAACAGACCGTCGGCCAGAACCAGGCGGCCTTCGGCGTCGGTATTAATGATTTCAATCGACTTGCCGGACATGGCAATCTGCACGTCGCCCGGCTTCTGCGCCTTGCCGGACGGCATGTTTTCGGTGGCGCACACGATGCCAATCACTTTCACTTTCGGCTTCAGTATCGCGATGGCGCGCATGGCTCCAATCATGGTCGCCCCGCCAGCCATGTCGTATTTCATCTTCTCCATTCCGTCGGCCGGTTTGATCGAGATGCCGCCGGTGTCGAA
>PLUI01000046.1:6147-10103 GCA_003164855.1 Acidobacteriaceae bacterium | reverse complement strand
ACCCTCCTTTGAAAATCTCCCGTAGACACTAACGAACACGTTTTAGTGCACGGGTTTAGGTGAATATGACCATCGCTGAACTGAAAGAAAAGAACATTACCGAGCTGACCAAGATCGCAAGGACCCTGGAGCTGCCCGGCGCCAGTGGACTGCGCAAGCAGGACCTCATATTTAAGATTCTGCAGGCGCAGAGCGAAAAAGAAGGCCACATTTTTGCCGAAGGCGTGCTGGAGATTTTGCCCGACGGCTACGGATTTCTGCGGTCGCCGGACTATAACTATTTGCCGGGGCCGGATGACATTTATGTGTCGCCGTCGCAGATCCGCAAATTTGATTTGAAGACGGGCGACACGATCAGCGGGCAGGTGCGGCCTCCGCATGAGGGCGAGAAATATTTTGCGCTGGTGAAGATTGAGGCGGTGAACTTCGAATCGCCGGATGAAGCGCGCAATAAAATCCTGTTCGACAATTTGACGCCGCTGTATCCGCAGGAGCGGCTGAAGCTGGAGACGACGCGGGAGAATTCGAGCGCGCGAGTGATGGATTTGCTGACGCCGCTGGGCAAGGGGCAGCGCGGGTTGATTGTTTCTCCGCCGCGGGCGGGCAAGACCATGCTGCTGCAGAATGTGGCGAACTCGATTACGACGAACCATCCGGAAGTGGTGTTGATGGTGCTGCTGATTGACGAGCGGCCGGAAGAAGTGACGGACATGCAGCGGTCGGTGAAGGGCGAGGTGATTTCGTCGACGTTCGACGAGCCGGCGGTCGCGGCACGTGCAGGTCGCGGAGATGGTGATTGAGAAGGCGAAGCGACTGGTGGAGCACAAGCGCGATGTGGTGATTCTGCTGGATTCGATCACGCGTCTGGCGCGAGCTTACAACACGATTGTTCCGCCTTCGGGGAAAGTGCTTTCGGGCGGCGTGGATTCGAATGCGCTGCAGCGGCCGAAGCGGTTCTTCGGGTCGGCGCGAAATATTGAAGAAGGCGGATCTTTAACAATCATTGCAACCGCCTTGATCGATACGGGATCGCGCATGGATGACGTGATCTTTGAAGAATTCAAGGGCACGGGCAACTCGGAAATTATTCTGGAGCGCAAGCTGGTGGATAAGCGCGTGTTTCCGGCGATCGATATTCAACGGTCGGGCACGCGTAAGGAAGAGTTGCTGATTCCGCGGGAAGATTTGTCGCGGATCTGGGTGCTGCGGAAGGTGCTGAATCCGCTGTCGCCGGTGGAAGCGATGGAGTTGCTGATCGACAAGCTGAGCAAGACGAAGTCGAATGGGGAGTTTTTGTCGAATATGAGTTCGTTGTAAAGATCATGCATTTGCGTTGGAAGATGGCAAGCCTCCGGAACATTGGAGGCTTGCGGCTTTTTGGGGATTCGAGTGGAGCGTGCCGTCGCTGAAGCGACTCGGCTCTCTGCCACTTTTGCCTTCCCCACACTTACGTGTGGGGCTAATGAATGGCGTCGCTGCGCGACTTTCCCTGGACACACCTCGCCCCTATCGAGTGTGCGTGAGAAGTTCAGTCGTCCCTCCGGGACGCATCTCCGTCTCCCACTTGACCCGACGCTAAGAGCGCCGGGCTATTGTCAGTCGCCCCTCCGGGGCGCGAAAGCCGTCGTTTCTTCTCCGCTGCATGGTTCGAAAACCGGTTCTCACGCAGACTCTATCGGGGCTGGAGTAGTGAGATCCCGATCCGTATCTTGTCTCAAAGCTCAATTCTTACGAACCCTCCAAAGCCTGAGTATTTCGGGTTGTGGTCTCCGGAAAAAATAGCCATACTTTAAGAACGGGCAGAAGGGCCGCGTCCGTTTCGAGGGCACCGTGCGAGCGAAAGTGATGGGTTGGGGTCTCTTTCTGATTTTACTTTTCGCAATTTCCGGCTGGGCGCAGAGCGCAACTCCCAGGCCATCGACGCCGGCACAGAGGATGAGTGGAACTGCAGCGCCTCCGGATGATGACGACGAGACCCGGGATCGCATCGCGCGCGATATGGCGAAGAAAGCTAATGTGGAGCGGCAGGCGGCGCTGAAGGCCGATACTGACAAACTGGTAAAGCTGGCAACGGAACTGAAAGCGTACGTGGATAAATCGAATGAGAATGTTCTTTCGCTGGAAGTGCTGAAGAAGGCGGAGGAAATTGAGAAGCTGGCGAGGAGCGTGAAAGAGAAGATGAAAGGGCCGAACTAGAGAAGAATTGAGCGATTTGGTGATCGGGCGATTGGGCGATTTGAAGACCTTGAACGCCCATGTGCGCCTCGGCGGCTAAAGCCGAGTTGATTCTGCTAGCTCTATCGCAGCGCTGAAGCGCTGCGCCACCCAAAATCAGAGACCACCCAAAATCGGAGACAGCGCGGCTTGAAGCCGCGGCCTTTCGGAACAAAATCGCAGCGCTTTCAAAACAAAATCTCAGTTCAGCGGCGGGCTGCGCCCGGGGACAGCCGAGGGCGGCTGTCCCCACATAAATCCTACTTGCCGGTTCTGATTCGCATGCCGTAGAAGGAGCGGTAGACGAAGAAGAAGGAGACGAGGAAAAACGCGATGGCCAGTGCGTTGGTGATGGTCGGGCCTTGGTCGTGTGTAAGGGTGACGGCCAGTTCGACTGCGAGCAGGCCGAAGAGCGTGGTGAACTTGATGACCGGATTCAGGGCTACGGAGGATGTGTCCTTGAAAGGATCGCCGACGGTGTCGCCGATGACGGTGGCATCGTGCAGGGGAGTTCCTTTCTGTTTCATTTCGACTTCGACGATCTTTTTTGCGTTGTCCCAGGCGGCGCCGGCGTCGGCCATGAAGATGGCCTGGTAGAGGCCGGAGATGGCGATGGAGATGAGGTAGCCGATGAAGAAGAACGGCTCCACGAAGGCGAAGGCGAGCGTGCCGAAGAAGACGGCGATGAAGATATTTAGCATGCCCTTTTGCGCGTATTTGGTGCAGATCTCGACCACTTTTTTGCTGTCTTCGACCGAGGCCTTGGTCACGCCCTCGAGCTTGATGTTGGCCTTGATGAACTCAACGGCGCGGTAGGCGCCGGTGGTGACGGCCTGGGTGGATGCGCCGGTGAACCAGTAAATCATGGCGCCGCCGGTGACCAGGCCGAGGAAGAACGGGGCGTGCAGCAGCGAGAGATTCTCCTTGTTCACGGTGAGTCCGTTGGTAAGAGCCATGATGATGGAGAAGATCATGGTGGTGGCGCCGACTACGGCGGTGCCGATCAGGACTGGTTTGGCGGTGGCCTTGAAGGTGTTGCCGGCGCCGTCGTTGGCTTCGAGCAGGTGCTTGGCGCGCTCGAAGTTGACGGGCATGTTGAAGTCTTTCTTGATCTCGGCTTCGACGTTTGGAACCTGCTCGATGAGGGAGAGTTCGTAGACGGATTGAGCGTTGTCGGTGACCGGGCCGTAGGAATCGACGGCGATGGTGACGGGACCCATGCCGAGGAAGCCGAAGGCCACGAGACCGAAGGCGAACACGGCTGGAGCCAGCATGGTCTCGGCGTCCAATCCCATGGTGCTGAGGCCCATGGTGCTGAAGTAATAGGCGATCGACATCAGCAGGACCATGGAGAGGCCGAGGTAATAGCAGGAGAAATTGCCGGCGACGAAGCCGGAGAGGATGCCGAGCGAAGCGCCGCCTTCTTCGGCAGAGGTGACGACTTCCTTTACGTGGCGGGATTCGGTGGAGGTGAAGCTTTTCACCAACTCGGGGATAAGGGCTCCGGCGAGAGTTCCGCAGGAGATGATGACGGAGAGCTTCCACCACTGGGAATCGTCACGGCCGAGCATGGGAATAATGAAGTAGGAGACCACGAAGGTAAGAGCGATGGAGACAATGGAGGTGAGCCACACCAAAGTGGTGAGCGGGGTTTCGAAATTCATTTCATCAGCGCTGCCGAAGCGGGCCTTGGCGATGGCGGCATTGAGGAAGTAGGAAATGGTGCTGGCGATGATCATCAC
>PLUI01000046.1:2460-6141 GCA_003164855.1 Acidobacteriaceae bacterium | reverse complement strand
GCGATCTTGGTGAAGATGCCGCCCGCCACGCGCAACGCCGCCGCGCCGAGAGACTCGCCGATGGCGAATCCGATGAAGCAGGGTCCGGCGTAGTCGCCGGGCACGAAGAGAAGAATGATCAGCATGATGAGGAGTTCGACGCTGATCAGCATCATGCCGATGCTCATGCCGGCTTCCAGAGGAATCTGGTAAACCGGGAAGGGCTTGCCGGGCAGGGATGCGAAGGCGGTGCGGGAGTTGGCGAAAGTGTTTACGCGAATGCCGAACCAGGCGACACCGTAGCTGCCGGCGATTCCGACCAGACTGAAGCCGAGGATGACGGCGACGCGTATGGCTTCCATGTGCTCGAGCACGCCGAAATAGAGCAGGATGATGACGGCGATGAAGGCCCACAGGAACAGGATGAATTTGCCCTGAGTGACGAGGTAGGTTTTGCAGGTCTCGTAGATGAGTTCGGAGATTTCGCGCATGGAGCTGTGCACGGGCAGATTTTTGAGGCGCAGGAAGATGACCATGCCGAAGCCGAGTCCGAAGAGGCAGAACAGGATGCCGATCATCAGCAGACGGTGGCCGTCGATGGCGCCGTTCAGGAAGCTGACGGAAGAGAGGTCAGGAAGTTTGAGCGAGGCTTCGCCGCCGGCGGTTTCGCCGGCAGGTTGAGCCAGAGCCGAAGCGGCGCCGACGGTAAGCAGCGCGGCCAGGGCGAAAGTCTTTTTCATGAAAGCGTTCAAGAAACCGGTCAACGCGCGGCGTTTTTGGGACGCAGGATTGGCGAGCCAGGTAAGCATAATAAGTTCTCCAGAATGAATCGGTTTTCAGGAATATACAAACGTGTTTAGGCACTGCCTTCCAGCAAATGTTGCCCTCCGAGCACGCCCGGTGCAATTAAGGGGAACAGCCGCCGGAATTCCGAACACGCTTCCACCGCAAAAACCTAAAACGGGATGTTGGAGCTTGGCCGCGTCGGAGTTTGCGCCCGGGCCGGTCGGAGACATTTAGAACTCTGCTCCGAACGGACGAGTGCAAAACGGGCATTTATAACATGTTGGGAGGATGGGGGTCAATGACACGGGTGGGGGGGGTAGTGGCTGAAACGTTGCGCCTCGCTCCTAGATGAGCGAATGCGGCAACTCCCCTGCCGTCGCTTGCAATGCGATGAGATATGGACCTACGTTGCAAAGAAAGAACGCCACGTCCGAGACGACGATCCGGCGGAGTTTGGCGACCAGTGGGTTTATGTGGCACTAGACGCGGACACGAAGCTAATCCCTTCGTACTTCGTCGGCAAGCGTTCAAGCGAAAATACCCAGGTATTCATGCGGGACGTATGGCAGCGGATCGCAGATCATCGGATTCAACTCACCACAGACGCATTCATTTTCTGCACGAAGGCCGTGGAGCAATCGTTCGGTGGTGACGCCGATTACGCGCAACTCAAGAAACTGTTCGGAGATTACGGTCAGCACGGGAATGAGCGGTACTCCCCAAGCCCAATCACGGAGGTTATATCCAGAACGATTAGCGGAGTGCCCGATCCCGCGCATGTAAGCACGTCCTATGTCGAGAGACAGAACCTCACGATCCGAATGCAGATGCGGAGATTCACGCGCCGACAAACGCTTTCTCGAAGCGGTTGGCGAACCTTAAAGCCGCTTGCGCTTTACACTTCGCGCATTACAATTTCTGTCGAGTTCATTCGTCGCTTCGAGTAACTCCCGCAATGGCAGCCGGAGTTTCCAGCGAAATTTGGCCGCTAACTGCACTGCTATCGTAGAGCCATACCAGTGCGCATGGAGGATAAACATGGCTTCATGGGAAGAAGCGTTCTTGATTTTCAGCCGATGGGAACAAGAGTCCGTGCTTGTCAAGTTTGCTGAGGTAGTTCTCTGGGAGGAAAACGGGGAAGTTTCTCCAGTGGCTATGGGTTCTCCAACCGCCATAGACAAAGTGTCGTTCGATCCGCCAACGATCAAGGTTTCTAACGGCAAGCAACTAGACTTGAAGGGTGCGGAGTTTGAGTTTGCGTTCGCCGAGGCACGGGGCCAATCCGTATGCGCTTTAGAGGTTACTCTTGCCGATGAAAGGACGTTCGTCTTTACCGAGATACCGCGCTGAGATGAGATATTTGACACGCACCATAGTCCGGCCCTAATGTGGGCATGAGCACAGCACTACGGCCCGCCCGCCAGCGGGCTTTTCTATTTTCCGTTGTATCATGCCTGTCAACCTAACCGGAGAGGGCACAATGACGAAATGGGAATACTACACAGAGCCATCGCTCAACTTGGCCGAACCACCACTCGGAATGGGTGAGCCAGAGCACGGCTACCGCGAGGTTCTAAGTCGAGCAGGAAAGCATGGATGGGAAGCCTTCGCAGCGTGGCCCATTTCTGCTGACGGACACCTGTTCTGTGTTCTATTCAAGCGCCCAATCGAGTGACCCAAGGCAATTCCCCTGCCACTCTCCCTGCAACTCACCTGCAAGAATGGAGCAGATTCAGCCACTACCTGAATTTGTTATATAAATGGGTCTTCAATCGGAAGGTGAACGGGCTCAGGAGATTCCAGCATGGTGTGGCAAAATCTCGTGATCGCAATGCGGGTGCTGCGCAAGAACCCGCTGTTTACGTTGACTGCTGTGGTGACGATCGCACTGGGACTGGGCGCTACGACGGCGATCTTCAGCGTGACCAACGGCGTGCTGGTACGGCCTCTGCCCTACAAGGATCCGGATCGTCTGCTGGTTGCCGGAATGGATCTGCGGCAACGGCATGTTCGCGATCTTCCATTCTCGAATGCCGACTTTATCGATCTGCGGGAGGGGACGAAGAGCGCGTTTGAGGACTTCGCGGGCGTTTTCTCATTCCGCAACGTGATTCCCCGGGAAGATGGTACGCCGGAGCAGATTAGCATGGCGATCGCCACCACGAATTTCTTCCGGCTGATGGGCGGCAGAATTGTTCTCGGGCGCGACTTCTATGACGAGGATGGAATTCCACAACCTCCCGCGGCGCCCGCAGCCGCGCAGGCGGCGCCACCGCCTGTGCCGCGGGTTGCGATTCTCAGCTATGAATATTTTCAGCGGCGTTATGGCGGAAACACGGCCGCGCTGGGGCATCCGCTGGTCGCGGGTAGCCAGCGTAGTCCGGTTGTTGTCGGGGTGCTGGCTCCGCACTTTCGCCTGTACTTCCCGCCGGGAGCGAACCAGGAAGCCGCGCCGGACATCTGGATCGCCGATCGCCTGGGTTACGATGCCGCCGAGCGCAATCAGTTCTCCATACGTGCCGTGGGCAGACTGAAACCCGGAGTGTCGCTCGAACAAGCGCAAGCGGCGGCCGATAACGTGGCGGAGGAAGCGCGCAAGAATTTCCTGATTGAGAGAACCGCTGGATATTACATCCGGATGGAGCCCATGCGGCAGCATCTGGTGGCGGAAGCGCGGCCCGCGATTCTGGCGCTGATGGGCTCGGCAATTTTCCTGCTGCTGATTGCGTGCGCCAACGTAGCCAATCTTATGCTGGTGCGAGCCTCCTTGCGCGAGCGGGAACTGGCGGTGCGCGCGGCTCTGGGCGCCGGACGCTGGCGCTTGATTATTTCGCTGCTGACCGAGGCGTGTCTGCTCACCGCGATGGGCGCGCTCGCGGGTCTGGCGCTGGCATGGATCGGGATTCGCGAACTGCG
>PLUI01000046.1:0-2452 GCA_003164855.1 Acidobacteriaceae bacterium | reverse complement strand
GGGGCAGCAGTCGAAATGCCGGAATGCTGGGCGGAAGCACTCTGCGAAATGGAGTGGTGATCGTCGAAGTGACTCTCTCGTTTATTCTGCTGGTCGGATCGGGGCTGATGTTCCGCAGCTTTCTCGAACTGCAGCGCATCGATCCGGGCTTCGATCCGCACCGGCTGTTGACGTTTCAAGTTGTGGGGAATGGTGGAGGCGGAGACTCGCCGGAAAAGCGGGCGGTTTTTATCCGCCAAGTTGAGGATCGGCTGAAGGTCATTCCAGGAGTGGAGAGCGTGACTGCCTCGAGTCCTTTTCCTCTGGCCGGAGGTTGGAGCCCGATACGGTGGGGCACGGAGGAAGCGCTGGCGGACGCCGGTAAATTTCAGGCGGCCGATAACGAAACTGTGCTCCCCGGCTACTTTGAAACCATGCGCACGCGTTTGCTGGCAGGCCGATTTTTTACGGATGACGACAACTTGCCGGGACGCAACCGGGTGATTATCGATGACATCCTCGCGAACAAGGCTTTCCATGGGGAATCGGCGGTGGGGAAGCGCATTCTGATCCGCGTCCGCACGCCGGAGGCGGAATGGGTGGAGGTGGTTGGAGTCGTCGGGCACCAGCATGCCGTGTCGCTGGCGGAACCGGGACGCGAACAGGTTTATTTTACGGACGGGTTCATGGGGTCTGGTTTTGTCGATTCGTGGGCGCTTCGGACGGGCAATGATCCGGCGGGTTATGGAAACGCGGTCCGCGGTGCGATTAAAGAAGTGGACGCGCATCTTCTGGTGACGGAGATGCAACCGATGGAAACGTTGGTGTACCACGCACAGGCGGGCACGCGGTTCGCGTTAGTGCTTATCAGTGTATTTGCGATCATCGCTGCAGTGCTTGCGGGGGTGGGCTTGTACGGCGTGCTTTCGACGGCGGTGCGCCAGCGTACTTCGGAGATTGGGGTGCGGATGGCGCTGGGAGCGGGACCAGTTCAAATCTTCCGGTTGGTGGTGGGGCAGGGATTCCGCCTCAGCGTGGCCGGCATTGCCGCAGGTCTGATCGGCGCATTTGTGCTGACGCGACTTCTGCGCGCAATGCTGGTGGGAGTGAAGGCGACCGATCCTGAAACTTTCGGCATGGTGGCGATCGTGTTCCTGCTGGTTGCCGGTATGGCATCGTGGCTGCCGGCCCGGCGCGCGGCGGCGCTGGATCCGGCGCGGGCTCTGCGGGAGGAATAGATCATTGGCTGAGAGAAGAGAGATTGAAAGTCCTGAGCTAGATTCAAACCGGCTGAAACTTGTGTTTGACCGTGGCCGGACGTCAGCGTTTACTGCGCCAATGGATTTTGAATTCCTCAAGACGCACGAGTTAACTCCTGCCATTCACGGGGAGATCGAAGCGTTTCTGGACCGGCAGAGCAATAGCCATCCCTTCCAGTTTCCGGATTGGATGGGTGCGGGGACCAGCGATGAGCGGGAAAAAAAACATTGTGCCATCGTGCGGGTGCAAGGCCAGATTCGTTGGTTCGCTCATTGCGGGGTGAGTTTTCCCGCGGGCAAATGGCTGCGACCGATCCGGAGCTTGGTGATCAACCGGGGACCGGCCTGCGATGATGCGGACCTGACACTATACGGACTCCGCAAGCTGCTGGAGAAGAGCAAGCAAATGGGCTTTGCCTACCTCCAGATTGCTCCTGACTGGGTGGAGCGCCCGGAGTGGAGCATGGCAAGCGCCTTGATTAGCGACGGATGGGAATCGCTCCCCGACCGCAGGAGTTCTTTGCGGCTGGATTTGAAGGCGGGAACCGACGAATTGCTGCGCAGCTTTAAGAAGGATACGAGATTCAATATCCGACGTTCCGAACGGCAAGGGATCGCGATCCGGTTGGCACAGGATGAGGCAGGCATTCAGGAGTTTCAACGTATTTATTTTGAGATGGCGAGGAAAAAGAAGTTCGTGGCCGAGGAGCCGAGCCATTTGTCGCACGCATTGCGGTGGGTGGTGAAGCAAAAGGGCCGGGGCGCACTCGTGCTCGCTTCCAAGGAGGGCACGCCGCTGGGCGGAGTGTTGGTGGTTCGGGCAGGCAAGCGGGGCTGGGGCGTTTTTAGCGCAACCGTTAAGGATAAGGGTTTGACCGCCGGACACCTGCTGCAATGGAGCGCGATTCGCTGGGCGAAAGAGCGGGGATGCGCTGAGTATGATTTCGGAGGGTATCGCGAGGGAATCAACACCGGTCCGGCTTCGTTCAAACGGGGTTTCTGCGAGGCCGTGGTGCACTTCTCCCCATCCTACAAGTATCGTTTGGACCGGCGACTTTGTGCATTTTTGGACTTTGCCACCCAGGCAAGATCTAAGTGGCGCGCGCCCGGCAATGAGATGGTTCTCAACTCGGGAAGCCATGCTGGAGCGGTCGAAGACGCGGAACGATGACTGCGTTCTGCCCACTCCCCAGAGGTAAAACAAAAGGCGTCTA
>PLUI01000260.1 GCA_003164855.1 Acidobacteriaceae bacterium | reverse complement strand
CACCTTCTCGTCCTTCTTCTCCGCCGCCACCGTCGTAGTCATCAGTCTTTGCCCCCGGTCCTACCCTGTGAACCCCTGCGTCCCCTGTGTTAAAGCTCCCGATCTTGCGCCGTCACCCTGGAGCTCCCCTGCAGCTTCACCTGCCTGCCATTTTAGTATATTGATGTGTGTCAATGTATATATCGATACACATAAATATATGCTAGGCGCTCTTCGCCGCCTCTGAATCCACCACCGCCGCCATGTGCCGCCCCAGCAGCTCCTTAGCCAGCCGTATATAACTCTCCGCCCCCTTCGANNTCCCCCGATGATCCGCTGGCCGCGGCTGCTTGCCGGTCCAGAATCTCCTTCGCCAGACGTATATAACTCTCCGCACCCCGCGACCGTCCGTCATACAGCAGCGCCGGCTGCCCATGGCTGGGAGCCTCCGCCAGCCGAATGTTCCGCGGCACAGTCGCGGCGCACAACTTCTCCCCAAAGAATTTCTTCAGCTCTGCGATCACTTGCTGCGCAAGGTTGGTGCGCTCATCCAGCATGGTGAGCACCACGCCTTCAATTGCCAGTTCCGGATTCAACTCCACGCGAATGCGCTCGATAGTGTCCAGCAGCTCGCTGATGCCTTCCAGGGCAAAGTATTCCGCCTGCATCGGAATCAAAACCGAGTCGGCTGCCACCAGAGCGTTGAGCGTCAGCAGATCGAGTGCCGGAGGACAGTCCAGGACGATGTAGTGGAAGCGATCACGCAGCGGCGCGATCGCTTCCTTCAGGCGATACTCGCGGCGCTCTGCGTCTACGAGTTCGAGGTTTGCGCCGATCAAATTCTTGTGGGAAGGAATGATCCAGAGCTGCTCGAGTTCTGTAGTGGCGAGAGCTTCCTCGCTGGAGGCATCGCCCATGAGCAAGTGATAGGTGGAGATGCGTTCCGGATCCTTCACCAGGCCAAGGCCGCTTGTGGCATTCGATTGCGGATCGCAATCGATGAGCAGAGTGTTCACTTCAGCTGCCGCGAAGGACGCGGCTAGGTTGATGGCAGTCGTAGTCTTACCCACGCCGCCCTTCTGATTGGCAACAGCGATGACGCGTCCCATAAATTGTCGAGGAGCCAGAGTCTCTGCAGCATAATGTGGTTTGCGTTTCGAATGCAAGGTCAGATGTTGTGCATTACGAGACATGCTTGTGCAAAACCGGGATAATGTTCCGGTTGGAACATTGGGGAATGATGTTGAAATAAGACCTGCCCGGTTCCCAATGGCGGGAGTTGTGTCCAGTGTTCCGGTCGGAACACTGGGAATTAGCCAGGTTAAGCTTTGATGTTCCAACCGGAACATATTGCTTAATGTTCCGGTTGGAACATTAGGACTGATTTGGACGTTCACTCCGGCTCATTGGCGTTTAATTAAGTCTCATTATGAGACGATTCCACTTTGCCCATCAAAGAGAATACTTCCTTGGAGGTTTATGCAGGAAAATGACAGTTCTATCCCACTAGTTACTTCATTGGTGCAAGGTCCCGATTAGGAGGAGGCGTGACTGGGATTCTGGGACGGGAATTGGATTCTGCCAGGAGAGGGCGGGGAGGGCGGAATGGGCGTCGTTTAGCTGGGAGGAACCTATGAGGAGGGCCAGGCGGGCGGTGGGGGCCAGGAGGCGGGCGGCTACCGGGAGGATTTCGGCGAAGTGTTCGACGGCGCGGAGGGTGACTACGTCGAAGGTTTGGGTGATGGCTTCGGCGCGGGTGTTTTGTATATCGATGCCCGTCAATGTAAGGGAGCGGACGACTTCGCGCAGGAAGGTGGCTTTCTTGTGATTGGATTCGATGAGGGTGAGGGTGATGTTGGGGGCCCAGAGTTTTATCGGGATGCCGGGGAAGCCGGCGCCGGAGCCTACGTCTGCTACGCGGGCTTCGGCTTTCGGGCTTCGGGCTTCGGCTGAGTCAAAGTCAAAATCTTTCACCGCAGAGGCCGCTGAGTGCGCAGAGGAAGGGCCTGGGAAGAGGTGGCGGGCGGCGAAGAGGGATTCGCCGAAGTGGCGGGTTACGATTTCTTCTGGATTGCGAATGGCAGTCAGGTTGATCCGGGCGTTCCAGCGGAGGAGTATATCGATGTACGTCGATATATGTTGATAGAGGTCGTCGTTGGTCGTTGGTCGTTGGTCGTTAGTCAGTAGTCAGGATAGTTATTCGTGGCTTATTTGCCAGCGACTAACGACTAACGACCAACGACTCGTCTTATGCTGCCGCGCCTTTCATTTTTTCTGCAGTCTCCAACACTTCTTCCATTGTCCCCTTCATGTAGAAGGCCTGCTCGGGAATATCGTCGTACTTCCCTTCCACAATTCCGCGGAAGCCTTTTACCGTTTCGGCAATCTTCACATACCGTCCCGGAGTGCCCGTGAACTGCTCAGCCACAAAAAACGGCTGGGAAAGGAACTTCTGGATCTTGCGCGCCCGAGCCACGGTCACCTTCTGATCTTCGCTAAGCTCGTCGATACCCAGAATGGCGATGATGTCCTGCAAGTCCTTATAAGTCTGCAAGGTTTTCTTGACCATTTGCGCGACATCGTAATGATCCTGCCCCACAATCCGAGGATCAAGAATCCGCGAAGTAGACGCCAAAGGATCCACCTTGGGATAGATGCCAATCTCAGTGAGCGCCCGCGATAGCACGGTCGTAGCATCGAGATGAGCAAAGGTGGTAGCTGGAGCGGGGTCGGTCAAATCATCCGCAGGCACATAGATAGCCTGGACCGATGTAACTGAACCCTTCTTAGTAGAAGTAATTCGCTCCTGTAACTCGCCCATCTCTGTAGCCAGATTTGGTTGATAACCTACCGCTGACGGCATTCTTCCTAATAAGGCTGATACTTCGCTGCCGGCCTGGGTGAAGCGGAAGATGTTGTNNGTTCGTCACGGAAATATTCGGCTACAGTCAGCGCGGTCAGAGCTACTCTTAGGCGGGCGCCGGGGGGTTCGGTCATTTGGCCATAGATTAATGCTGCTTTTGATTCCGCCGGTTTGCCCGGCTTGATAACTCCAGATTCGGTCATCTCGAGCCAGCGGTCATTGCCTTCTCGGGTGCGTTCGCCTACTCCGGCAAATACGGAAAAACCTCCGTGTTGTTTCGCTACGTTGTTGATCAATTCCATGATTACCACAGTCTTGCCTACACCTGCTCCTCCGAATAAGCCGATCTTTCCGCCTTTTAAGAA
>PLUI01000075.1:43602-44108 GCA_003164855.1 Acidobacteriaceae bacterium | reverse complement strand
TGGTGCGCGGCGAGGTTTATCGCGCAACAACGGAGGGGCCGCTCGAAGTCCCAGAAGGCGCGGTGGTAGTGCCGGGGTCGCGCGCGGTCAAAAAGGGTGCAGCGGCGGAGTCAGGAATCTCTTTATACACACCGGTGATTGTGAAGTACCGCGACGAGAAGACGGACAGGGGAATTGAATTGGAAGACTGGCTGCGCTGATGCGGAATAGAAAAACCTGCAGAGTATCTATGCAACAGTCACCATCAGCTTCCGCGTACCATCCCGCCCAACTTGAAGGTGCGAAAGCTTTGGAATAACAAAATCAGCTTCGCCCAGTGAGGTCGCGGGATAAGTGCTGGTCAGTCCAATCACTTTCATCCCCCCCGCGTGCGCTGAGCGGATTCCAGCAGGCGCGTCTTCAATCACCAAACACTCTGCCGGGTTCACTCCCAACAGCTCGGCGCCCTTCAGATATGGCTCTGGGTGCGGCTTACCGTTGGCAACGTCGTCCGCGGCGACCAGGAA
>PLUI01000075.1:20901-43587 GCA_003164855.1 Acidobacteriaceae bacterium | reverse complement strand
TCCAGCTTGCGAGCCTCCGCGATCGCGTCGAGATGCGGAGCGACAGCTCGAATCACTTCGATGGATCGAACGCCGTGAGCAATGGCGATCACCGTCTCTTCGTCGATTCCCTGCTCTCGAGCCCAGGCTCGCCATTGCCGATCCACCGAACCCGTGGAGTCAACGAGAACTCCGTCAAGATCAAACAAAATGGCAGCGCAGGCAAATTTGTTCATTCCTATTTTTGTATCACAGCGACGGGTTCGCCTAATCAAACCGGCGGAGCGTGTCATCGATTGCTCGAAAAGTACCGGGCAAGCGCGAGACATGGGCGAGAAAAAGGCCGACCAAATCCCGCTACCCGCTAAACGGTGTGCGCCGGCAGGATCCGCGGCTCACCCGCATCCAGAACTTGCTCTCGAGATTGCTGCCGCACCTGTAGATATCTCTGCCGAAAGTGAGCCTTGGCCCGCTCACCCCAGGCACGCACAAACCAGTAATTCAAACCAGCACCCAATGCTGAGCTGACGAGAGGAATCATTCGCCCCGCCCACTTCTCCACCACCTCAGCGCTGGCGCGGGCGGCAATCCGCTGGATGACGCGCGGGACAAATTTGTTGACCACTTCCTTCTCCAGCAACTCGCGGCTGATGTCGACTCCGGCGGCGCTGGCAGCGGCGATCCACAGCTCGGCGATCTCATTGTCCGTGTTAAACTGGAAGCCGTAAACCAGGCTCAGTTTCTGAATCGTGCGCATCGTAATGGCGGAAAGAATTCCAAGATCAGGGATAATCGTGATCAATCCGCCCAAGCCGAAGCCCGCGCCCTCCGCGGCGGCCAGTTTCATCCCTCCGCGAATCAGGTCATCCGCAACCTGATCGAGTTCTCCGACTTCCAGCGAATACACTCCGTGATATCCGCTGACCGGCAGCCGATACGCCGTACGCAGCTGCAGCAGAAATTTTTGCGGATTCACCTGCACCGTGGAATAGGCTCGCGTCAGGCCCTTCGCAACAGCCTTCTCCACGCGAAGCCGCAGCCACGATTTTGATTCCGCATCTGCCATTCGTCTAACCTTAGCCCAGAAACGGAGAGAACGCCATCCGCATTCACGTAGAAATGGCAGAATCGCTCTGTACGGTTTGTGACACAGTCTGCTAGCATCAACGGTACCCCATGCCAACTGGAAAACTGCAGATCATCCCACTAGGGGGCCTCGGCGAGTTCGGTATGAACTGCATGGCGGTCCGCTGGGGCGACGACATTATTGTGATCGATGCGGGCTTGATGTTCCCCGAAGCTGAATTGCTCGGCGTGGACATTGTGGTTCCCGACATTTCCTACCTCATCGAGAACCGCCAACGAGTGCGCGGAATCATTCTTACCCACGGCCATGAAGACCATATTGGCGCTCTGCCCTGGATTCTTTCCGAACTCAATGTTCCTGTGTGGGGCACCGAGTTCACTCTGGCTTATGTCGAAGACAAGCTTGACGAGCACGGGCTTCTGGAAGATGCGGACCTGCGCGAAATACGAGCCGGTGAGCGCTTCAAAGCAGGTGTCTTCACCGTTCATCCCATCCGCGTGACGCACAGTTTGGTGGATTGTGTGGCGCTCGCGATTCATACTCCACTTGGTGTCATCATCCACACCGGCGACTTCAAGGTCGATCCCACCCCCACGGATAATCATCTCTTCGATCTGCATTCCTTTGCGGAATACGGCAAGCAGGGCGTGCTGGCGCTGTTTCAGGACTCGACCAACGTTGAGCGCAAGGGATACACGCCCAGCGAGCGCGCGGTACGACGCAAATTTGACGAAGTTTTCGCACACACCCAACGCCGCCTGTTCATTTCATGTTTTTCTTCTTCCATTCACCGCATCCGGCTGGCGGTGGAACTGGCCCACCAGCATGGACGCAAGGTTGCATTCGTCGGCCGCTCCATGAATAATTCAGCCGAAATCGCGGAAGATCTCGGCTACCTGGAAATTCCCGACGGGCTCGTAATCAATCCCGGCGAGATGAAGAATTTCGCGCCGGAAAAAATCTGTGTGATGATCAGCGGCACTCAGGGCGAGCCCATGTCCGCCCTCTCGCGCGCAGCCGTCGATAACCACAAGCACGCCAAGATCGAGAAGGGCGATACGGTGGTGCTCTCTTCTCGCATCATTCCCGGCAACGAGAAGACGATCTATCGCATGATCGATCACTTGTTCCGCCGGGAGGCGTACGTCATTTACGAGGACGGTACCACGCCTCCGATTCATGTCAGCGGGCACGCTAGCCAGGAAGAATTAAAGTTGATTATCAATCTGGTAAGGCCGAAGTACTTTATTCCCATTCATGGCGAGTACCGTCAGTTGAAATTGCATGCGGAAATGGCCGGCGCAATGCACAGCGCTGTGGGCAAAGTAATTCTGATTGAAAGCGGCGACATTCTCGAGTTCGACGAACACAACGCCCGCAAGGCTGGGAAAGTCAATGTGGGCCGCGTCTGCATCGATTCCGGATCGCGCACGGATGTGGTGGAGGATTTAATTATCAAAGATCGGCGGCACTTGAGCGAAGACGGCATCGTGCTGCCCATCATCGCCATCAATAAACTGACGGGCCGCGTGGAAACTACGCCAGAGATCGTCACCCGCGGATTTAATCCCGGCGAGGATGGCCTGATGGACGGAGCCCGGCGCATCGTCGAAGACACCTTGGCCCATTCCAGCGAAGAAGAAAAAGCGGATTACGGAGTAATTAAAGAAAAAATCCGTGCTGATTTGAAGCGTTACATTTCGAAGCAGACTCAGAAACGACCGCTGATTATGCCGGTGATTCNNAAGCGGCCGCTGATTATGCCGGTGATTCTGGAGATTTAGGTCCGGAGCGATTGTTCTAACCTAGCGGGTTTTTCCACCGCAGTCCCGGAAACCGCGCAAAGTCCCGGTCCGCCGTGTGCAGCACGCCCCCGTATTCCATTGTAAGTGCCGCGATCTCGGCATCGCTCACTCGAGGACCTGCCGCCCGCCCTTCGATCACCATCCGCCGAAACAACGGCCAGTAACCGACACCGGGCGTCAGAACTTGTACATTGGGACGCTCCAACCAGAGGTCGACGATCCGCGCCGCTTGCTCCAGATCAAAGCGTTCGGCGGGCAACTTGGGATTGGTCATAACCCGCAGGAAGGCGGAAACTGCCTGCCAGGGCAGTCCGACCACCTCAATGCTGGACAGCGTTTTTTCGAGCCATGCGCGCGCACCCGCGTGATGAGACGAACCTGCGTTGTATGAGTAGATGAGAAGGTTCGCGTCGAGTACGATCACCGGTAGTCCGGGCCTTCGAGGTACTCGAGTAATTCCTCCACTTTGTCGAAGTCAGGAAGCCCTAAATTGATGGGCGTCACCTTGAACGGCTTCCGCGGAGGCTGTTTCGTCGTCAGCCCCAGTCGCAAGTACCGGTCCACCACCTGCTTGAACGGTTCCCCGGTCTTCCGGACTTCCCTGTTCAACAGGGCCGCGACATCTTCGTCGAGGGTAAGAGTGGTTCGCACATCATGATGCTACATTGTAAAGCATCATGATGTCAACTTTCCTCTCCGTGAGGCCAATGGTACATTGGAAGGCTATACCCATGGTCAGCCTCGCAGAAATTCAAGAAGCACAATCCCGCCTGCGCGGCATTACGACCCGCACCCGTTTGATCGAATTCCACCATCCAGAAGCCAGCGCCCGCCGCCTCTTCCTCAAACCAGAGAACCAGCAGCCCATCGGCGCATTCAAACTCCGCGGAGCTTACAACAAAATCGCATCCCTGTCGGCAGCAGACCGCAAGCGCGGAGTGATTTCCTACTCCAGCGGCAATCATGCGCAAGGCGTGGCCTATGCGGCGCGTGCGCTTGGCGTAAAGGCCACCATCGTGATGCCGGACAATGCTCCCGCAATCAAGCGCGAGGCTACGGCGGCGCTGGGAGCGGACATCGTTGTTGTCGGCCCGGGTAGCACCGAGCGCCAAGTCAAAGCAGAAGAACTGGCCGCACAGCATGGATATGTAATCGTGCCTCCATACAACGACGAGCAGATCATCGCCGGCCAGGGCACCATGGGATTGGAGATCCTCGAAGACTTGCCGGAGGTGGAAGCGGTTTTTGCGCCCGTTGGTGGCGGAGGAATGCTCAGCGGCGTGGCGGCGGCCATTAAGGTAAGCAAGCGTGGAATAAAAGTAATCGGCGTGGAACCGGAACTGGCAGGCGATGCGCAAGCCAGCCTGCGTGCGGGAAAGATCGTTCAGTTCCCTGCCGGCGAGGTGTCGCGCACCATTGCCGACGGACTACGAACCCAGAGCATCGGGCCGATCAATTTCGAGCACATCCGGCGCTACGTCGACGATATTGTCACCGTGAGCGAAGACGAAATTCGTCAAGCGGTTCGACTGCTGGCTCTAAATCCAGCCACCGTCGCGGAGCCCAGCGGAGCCGTAGCCGTGGCCGGCTTCCTGTTCCGCGGCGATCAACTTCCGAAAACGAAGCTCAATGTGGCCATAATCAGCGGTGGCAACATCGATCCCGAAATGTTGAAAGAATTTCGGCGAGATCAGCGTAGTTAGCGAGGCGACACGGGATCACTTTGAGCGTGCCGCTAAAGCCCACCGGCGTATCGCCACTCCAGACCAGACCGCCTCGACCAGTCCGAACGGCCAAGCTCCCTGTAGAAAGCCGTAGACGGAGCCGAGCACGCAGGCCGCGGCAAAGGCAAGAATGAACCATCGGCTCCGCGCCTCCAGGGCGTAGCAGATGAGCATCGCCGTTACTGCGAACAACCCGAAGATGGTTAAGGGTGTCACCGCCAAGTTTGATGATTTACTATCGCTAGACGGGCCGTGCCGTTCCATCCCGAAGAACCTGCCGGCGCTCATGAAAACCCTATGGCACCAACTCCTGTGTCAGTACAGCTCCGCCCATGGAACCCAAAACTGCGGATTCCTTGACCGCTTTGTGGGAATCCCGGGCTACCCAAAGCGTTTCCTTGTCCGCGCCGCCATCCGCCGAAGAAATCTCTACTTTGTACGCTTCAAAAGTTCCTGCAGGAACCGTTACCTGGTCGACGCCGGAAACCTTTAATTGCATCAGCTTTACCTTTTGTTTTCGGACGTCAAAGTTTCGAAATGTCGTGCTGTAGCCCTCAGCCAAGGGCAGGCACGAGATGGACTGCTTGGCGGCGCTAGCATCAGCAAAAAGCGGCCCACCCAGGTCGACCGAGATGGCGCGGTCCTGTCCGTTCGTGTTGATGTTGCCAACCGCCTTATCGCCACTGAAGGTGAGGTCGACCGCTACCGGCCCCTGTTTCATGTTGAGCTTGCGCGCGATCAAAGTTCCTTTTTCCAGCGTGGATATTTCAGTCACGGTTCCGTTGGGGGTCTCCATCACGTCTGTCGCAGTCCAGGCGCTGCCGGATTCTGCGATGGTAGTTGAGACGGTGAGCGACACCTGCTGCCCGGCGGCTTCAATCTTGGCTTGATATTTGTACGTGCCAGGTTGCAGATCCATCGCTAGCTTCGGTACGCCGACTGAACTCGCGTCCACTTTCTTGGCCAGCACCACGGTTTTGGGATCGACCGTGATCTCCTTCAGGCGTGCCACCACTTCCGGCGTTCCGCCCTCCTGGTAGCGGCCGCCCAGATACTGGGCGAAAAAATTCTCCGTGGCCATGGTCGACGCCATGTTATTTACCGGACGGGCAAAGCCGTGCCCTTCGTCGGGAATCAGCAGGTATTCCACCGGGAATCCCCGGTCGCGAAGGGCGACGACAATCTGCTCCGACTCAGCATGGTTGACCCGGGCATCGTTAGCGCCCTGCGCAATCATCAGCGGGGTCTTGATCTTGGCGGCAGAGGTGAGCGGAGATCGCTCGATCAGCAACGCTTTTCCTTCCGGCGTCCTGGGATCGCCCATGCGCTGGTAGAACATCACGCGAATGGACTCCCAGTAGGGCGGAATCGACTCCATCAGCGTGATCAGATTCGATGGACCGAACAGTTCCACTGCCGCCGCGTATAGATCGGGCGTGAAAGCCACGCCGGCCAGCGTGGCATAGCCGCCGTAAGAACCACCGAAGATTCCGACGCGCTTGGGATCGGCAATGCCTTCGTCGACCAGGTACTTCACGCCCCAGGTGACGTCGTCCTGCATCTTGCGGCCCCATTCCTTGTTGCCGGCATCGAGAAATTTCTTGCCGTACCCAGTCGAGCCGCGGAAGTTCATACTCAGCACCGCGTAGCCGCGGTTGGCAAAAAACTGGGCATATCCGTTGTAGCCCCACACATCACGGCCCCACGGTCCGCCATGGGGGAAAATGATGGTGGGCAAGTTGTTGCCGGGAATGCCTTTCGGCAGCGTGAGATAAGCCGGAATCTCCAGCCCGTCCGACGATTTGTATTGCACCGGCTTCATCTCTGCCAGCGATTCTCGCGGCAGCTTTTCACGCACCTTATATTGCAACGTGAGTTTGCGCGTCTTGCGGTCGAATAGGTAGGTCTCACCCGGCTCGGTGTCGCTAAAGGCATTCACCAGCCAGAGTTGCTCATCCAGCGTAGCCGAAGTCCGACTGACTTCTTTCCCTGGCAACTCGCCCGTGAGCCATCTGAAATCGGCCTCGAACCCTTTGTCTTTGAAATAGCGGCGCACGCGGTCATCCTGGTACAAGGTAATCGCCAACTCGTCGGTCGCCTCGGAGAAAACGGCGGAACTGAAGTCCACTTTCTTGAGCGGATCAGATTCCACCATCTCCGTTTTTCCGGTTTGCGGGTCGAACAACACCAGCGCGCTCAAGTCCATATCGGCGCCCTTGTTTGTTTCCATGTACGCTCGCTTACCGTCTTTTTGGAAACGAATCGCGTCGCAAGTTTCAAACACGTTGCACGAGTAGATCGGAGTGAATTTGTCGGAATCGACGCGCAGGATTTCCGTATCACCGTTCTCCGCGGATCGCGAGGCCAGGCGCAGGTTGCCTTGAACGTCAAACTTCCAGCTGGCGATGCGCTCGGTGTTTTTTCGCACCAGGGTCTTCTCGCCAGTGGAAAGCTTCAATTTGTAGAGATCATGCCATGCCTTGTCGCGGTCGTTGAGGCCGATGTAAATAGTGTCGGGATCGTTCTTGGGTACATCCACAATCTGCACGCGAACACCCTTTAGGCCGGTCAGGTCGCGCGACTCGGGAGCATCTGCGCCAGCCACCGGCTTGGCCGCCGGGTCGACGGCATAAACGTTGTAATTTTCATCGCCGTCATTGTCTTTGGCGTAAAGAATGTATTTGCCGTCGAGGCTCCAGAAATAACCGGCGACCGGACGCTTGGCTTCCGCGGTAAGCAGGCGTGCCGCGCTGAAAGGCTCGTTCACGCCCTTCACATAAACGTTGCGCGTGTCTTTCCATGGTTTCTGAAAAGCCATATACTTTCCGTCCGGCGAGAGCTGCGCGCCTGAAATTTCTGGATTGCCGAAGATCAGCTCGCGGTCAATCAGCGGAGGCAGACCGGCAGGCGAAGATTTTTTGTCTTGGCTATTCTGCGCGCTGAGCAAGGAAACGGCGAGCGCCAGACACAACAGACCCTTGAACATTATTTTCATAACGACAAAGCTCCTTTCTGCCTGCAGAAAAAGCTCTCCCGAACGGACACGCATTGTCGACAAATTCTAGCAGGATGTCGGCGGGCGAAACATTACGAGTTCATTCAATGTCGGCGGTCGGCGCACTCTCAGTTCACGTAATACGCCTGAAAATGCCCTGTCTCTAACTTGCTGAAAAGGTGGAGCGGGAGACGGGGATCGAACCCGTGACATCCAGCTTGGGAAGCTGGCGTTCTACCGCTGAACTACTCCCGCTNNCGCGTTACAGGCCGGTAGAGCGTATCGCGCTCGATGGGCTCTCGGCCGGCGGCGCGGATCAGGCGCTCCAGCTCTTCGCGGCGCATCCCCTGTGGAGTTGTCGCGCCCGCATCGTGATAAATCTTTTCTTCGATCACCGTGCCATCCATATCGTCGGCGCCGAAGCGCACCGAGATCTGCGCGATTTTAGCCGTCATCATCTGCCAATAAGACTTGATGTGCGGGAAGTTGTCGAGCACAAGGCGGCTCACCGCGATCTGCTTGATATCGAGCATGCCGGTGGTTTTCGGCAAGTGCTGCAGCGGCGTGTTATCGGGGTGGAAAGCCAGCGGGATGAAGGTCTGGAAGCCGCCAGTTTCATCTTGCAGCGCGCGCAACTTGAGTAAATGGTCGACGCGGTCTTCGTCGTTCTCCACGTGACCGTAGAGCATGGTCGCGTTAGATTTCAGCCCAATCTGGTGCGCCATTTTGGCTGTATCGAGCCATTGATCTCCATCGATTTTGTGATCGCAGATGATGTGGCGAACCCGGTCGGCAAATATTTCCGCGCCGCCGCCGGGTAAAGAATCCACGCCGGAGGCTTTCAGTTGCTCGAGCGTCTCGCGAATGGAAAGCTTGGCGCGCTTCGAAAGATATGCAACCTCGACCATAGTGAAGGCTTTGAGGTGCACCTGGGGAAAGCGCTGCTTCAGTCCGGAGCAGAGATCGAGGAAATATTGAAATGGCAGGTCGGGATGCAATCCGCCAACAATGTGGAACTCCGTCACTGCCTCGCTGTATCCGGAAGCCGCAGTCTCGAAAGCCTCGTCGAGCGCCATGGTGTAGGCGCCGGGCGTATCTTTCTTGCGGCCGAAAGCGCACAACCGGCAAGCGGCGACGCACACATTCGTGGGATTGATGTGCCGGTTGACGTTGAAATAAGTCTTGTCACCATGCATACGCTC
The DNA here is from genome assembly GCA_003164855.1 of Acidobacteriaceae bacterium. GTDB lineage: Bacteria > Acidobacteriota > Terriglobia > Terriglobales > Acidobacteriaceae > Sulfotelmatobacter. Next base: position 34,795 of record PLUI01000075.1, on the reverse strand, counting down.
ACGGACGTGATTAGCCATCCAGCCCACGGCGAGAATGTCGCCGGAGCGGTAAAGGGTGAGAGCATCGGCGAAATCGAGCCGGTCGCCCGCCATCACCTTGGCGTGAATGGACTCCAGGCGGGAGTCGTCAGTCTGAAATGGATGGTGCTGGTGCGAGGCGGACATCCATTTGATGATATCGCAGGATCGCCTCGGAAGTCACAGAAAGCGTCCGCTTGTGGCCCGCGATTAGTGGCCAGCTATGAGACGGTCGCTAATCTTGTCGTATTCCGCCTGCGGAAGTACGTGCCGGGTTACCAGATCATGGGCATCGTCGTACGGACGGTCGGCAATAATGCGGTCGGCCTCGTGCTCGGTCACGCCCGGAAGCGCGACCAGATCTTCGCGTGAAGCCTTGTTGATATTGATGGCTTTATTGTCGCGGCCCATCCCTTCCTTTACGCCCTCGACCACAGCTTTGGTGTCGCGGCGCATGGTCTCAGTGGCCTCAGCCGCGCGCCGGCGAATTTCATCAGGATTGTCTTTGGTTGTGCAGGCGGTTGTGCAGGCGATGACAGTAGCGAGCACGAAGGCGAGGGCTGTGAGCGAGAGATAACGATTCATGGATGTGGGATGCGATGTCGGCTTCGGCGGTTGGCAACTATCTTCCGCATTCCTTCCCGCAACCACGCGTCAGCGGAAGTTTGCAGTCGACTCTCGCTTTTGGGAATGCATCAAATTATTTGAACAAGTTTGCGCGCCTTCGCTAAAAATCCCAAGTCTCATCGAGGAGGTGGATTCAGTGAAAACATTCTTAATCACCGTATTTGCAGGCACTCTGATGGTGGGCGTCGCAACCGCGCAGGGTACGGCACCCGCTCAGCCACCATCTCCTCAAGCGCCACCCTCAGCATCTGCCCAGGCGGGCGCACCTGCGCGAATCGCCCCGGGCAGTGTGATTCCTGTTTCGTTGACCAAGACCATCGACGCGAAGAAAGCAAAGACCGGCGACGAGATTGTGGCCAGGGTTACCCAGGACATAAAGACCACCGGTGGCGAGGTGCTCGTTCCCAAGGACACAAGAGTGATGGGACACGTGACTGAAGCGCAACCTCGCAACAAGGAGCAAAAGGAATCACAAGTAGGAATCGCCTTTGACCGCGCTGTGATGAAGGATGGCAGCGCGATGCAGATGCCAATGTCGATTCAGGCAATCATCGGGGAGCAGAATAATAACCAGAATACTCCCGGTGGCAGAAGTAGTGACGCCACCCCTCCCAGCGGCAGTCCCAGTTCCGGCTCCGCGAGCGGCGCCAAGCCGGGAATGGCCGGGTCTGCCCCCGCTCCCACGTCATCGGCGGGCGGCAACGACATGCCCAGTAATGCTCAGACGGGAAAGAACTCGCGCCCTCCGATTACAGCGAAGACCGAAGGCGTGGTGGGAATCTCTAATCTGACGCTAACCCCGACGGCCGCCAACGCGGCCGAGGGCTCGGTTGTCAGTTCAGATAAGAATAACGTCAAGCTGGAGGGTGGCACGCTGATGCTGCTCCGCGTAAACCAGTAAGTCTTGTGTGCAAGCCCGGAGCGCGCGGCCAGCCATGCGCTCCTCCGGGAATCTCTTGCCCGGCTCAGCCGCGGCGGTCAGTCTTCCTTCCTTGCCGGCGTCCTGTACAATTTTCCTTCTAATGAAATGGCGCGCAAAATCGTGGCTGTTAATAGTCGCTAGTGCGTTAGTGCTGGTTTTAACCGCGCACGCGGAGCCTGTCGCTCAGCTCAAAGCTACTGACTACGTCAACGATTTTGCTCACGTTCTGGATCAGAACACGATCGCGCAGATGGACGAAGTCTGCCGCCAGATCGACGAAAAAGCGCATGCGCAAATCGCGGTCGTGACCATCAAATCGCTCGACGGTTCCGATATCGAGACTTACGCGGTCGATCTTTTCCATCAGTGGGGCGTGGGAAGCAAGTCTACGGATCGCGGCGTGCTGATTCTCTACGCCATCAACGACCATCGCGCGCGAATTGAAGTTGGCTACGGGCTGGAACCGATTTTACCGGACGGAAAGACCGGCGGATTTCAGCGGGAAGCCATCCCGATCATGCGAGCGGGCAACTACAGTCAGGCTTTGTTGCTGGTCACTTCGCGCGTGGCCGGCGTTATCGCGCAGGACGCGGGCGTTCAACTCACAACCCCGACACTCGCACCGGCTCCGTCGCAACGGGTGCGGCAGCCGGACGGAGGGATATCCGCTGGCGGGATTGTGTTGCTCATCATTATCGTTCTTGTTGTTCTTTTCACTCCACTCCGCGGCATACTTTTCTGGATGCTTGTTTCTGGCATGTTTGGTGGTGGTGGGTCTCGCGGTGGTTTTGGTGGAGGAGGAGGCGGTTTTGGTGGTGGGGGCGGGTTTGGTGGATTCGGCGGCGGTAGCTCCGGAGGCGGCGGGGCGAGCAGCAGTTGGTAGTAAGTGAGGACGAACAAATGGTTCCCGAGAAAAAGATGAACGACTTTGTCAGCCGCCTCCGAGAAGCGGCTGGAGCGAACCTGGAGAGCGTAATTCTCTTCGGATCGGCGGTCGCGGGGGATTTTCATCCCGAGTTCTCGAATGTGAATCTATTCTGCGTAGTCCGCGATGCTTCGTACGCGAAGTTACGAGTTCTGGCGTCCGCCGTGAAATGGTGGAACGCTCAGAAACAACCGCCACCTTTGTTCATGACCCGGGATGAGATCGAGCGCTCAGTCGACGTGTTTACGATCGAGTTGATGGACGTGAAACAGCACCATCGGGTACTTTACGGTGAAGATGTTTTCAAGAATTTATCCATCCCTTCGAATTTGCATCGGATGCAGGTGGAATACGAACTGCGGGAAAAACTCGCGCTACTGCGCCAGCATGTGCTGCTCGCCTCGGGCAACGACTCGCGCATGTGGGAACTATTGACACGATCTGTCTCATCCTTCGCCACTTTGTTCCGCCACGCGCTGATGGTGCTGGGCCACGAGGCGCCGATTGGGAAGCGGCAGGCGATCAAAGCGTTGTCCGAAACAATCGGCTTCGATGCGTCATCTTTCTTGCGGGTGTTGGATGTCCGCGAGCAAAAATCTAAGCGCAGGCAATTTGATGTGGCGGAAGTCTTCGCCCGCTATCTTGCCGCTCTCGAACAGGTAACCGCCGCCGTTGATAAAATGCTCGACTCAGGTGCAGCTGGTACTTAGTAATTTACCAAGCGTCTTTCAGGAGAATCTCCATGGGCAAAGGTCTTATCGCTGTGGTAGTCGTAGTCGCAGTTCTGTTGCTGATTGTCCTGTTTACGTTCGGCCAGTACGTAAGCGTGAAAAACACACTGGTAAGCAAGAATGAGGCCGTCAAGGCATCCTGGTCGCAGGTGGATATTGTGCTGCAACGCCGCGCCGACCTGATTCCCAACCTGGTGGAAACGGTAAAGGGCTACGCCCAGCAGGAGGTGACGGTGTTCGGTGATATCGCAAAGGCGCGCTCCGCCCTGCTTTCCGCAGGCTCACCGCAGGAAAAAATAGCGGCCAACGGTCAACTCGATGGAGCGCTCGGACGTTTGCTGCTGATTGTCGAGAACTATCCGCAATTAAAGTCCAACGAGAACTTCCTGCGTTTGCAGGATGAACTGGCCGGCACGGAGAATCGCATCGCGGTCGAGCGCAAACGCTACAACGACACCTTGCGCGACTACAACACTTATGTGCAGCAGTTTCCCAACAGCTTTTTCGCGGGCATTGCAGGATTCAAGCCGAACGAAGCTTACTTCGAAGCCTCGCCCGGGTCACGCGAAGTTCCGAAAGTCAATTTCTCGAGTCCGGGAGCTGGGGCGCCGCAGTCGACTCCGCAACCTGCGCCGGCGCATTGAGGGTTGGGAAATGTGACGAAGGAATCAGGCGGGGAGATCCCAGCCTTCGTCTTTCATCTTCTTGTTGCTCCAGTGCTGCAACTGCTCAAAGAGCGCGGGATCGATGACCGCAAAGCGCAGGCCGACACGGCCTTCATCTCCCATCCAGACGATTCGAGCCTTGGCGCGAAAGATAGTTTCGGTATCGGGAAGCGGGAAGCTCACATCGAGCATGCCGGCAAAGCGCATCGGTTCTTTCAGACCGTCAAGGCCCATGCCACCGGTGCTCAGGTTGACGCCTTGCACCGACACTTGCTCTCCTTGCTGATTTTTCAACGTGACCTCCAGCTGGATGCGGGCGCGGAAGAATTTCTGCTGCTCGATACTGATAAGACCCAGGGGGTTTGCGCCCTCTCCGGCCGTGATGTTGATGTTGTACTCCTTCAACTTGCGGCTGAGTGTGCGGCGGGAAATGCCCAGTTGGTCCGCCGCCTGGCCGCGATGGCCGCCACTCCGCTCCAGGGCGCGGATAATCATCTGCTCCTCCATGCTGTCGAGGTTGCCGACCGGCATGGACGCGGACTGACGCAGAGCCGTGGGGCTGCCGGACATGGCCGCTTCGATTTGCGCCGGTTGAATCTCCGGATGGCTCGCCTGAACGGCGACTCGAGCGACCAGGTTGCGCAATTCGCGAACATTTCCCGGCCACGAGTACGAGAGCAGCGCGGAGACGGCATCGGGCGTGAAGGAACTACGCGGCGTTTTAAGATGAAGGAAGTGTTCGGCTAGAGCGACAATATCCTCTGGACGCTCGCGCAACGGCGGCACCCGCAGTTGAAACTGTCCCAGGCGGTGGAATAGATCCTGCCGAAAGCCCCCCGCTTTGACTGCGGCTTCCAAGTCCTGATTAGTCGCGGCTACGATGCGAACATCCACTTTAATCTTGCGGTGGCCGCCCAGCCGGTAAAAAGGATATCCGTCCAGCACGCGCAACAGCTTGACCTGCGTGTGAAGCTGCAGCTCTCCAATTTCATCCAGGAAGAGCGTACCCTTGTCGGCCATTTCAAACAGGCNNGCGCCGGTGAAGGCGCCTTTCTCATAACCGAACAGTTCGCTCTCGACCAGGTTTTCGGGCAGCGCGGCACAGTTGATGTCGACCCAGGGTCGGCCGCGCCGATGGGACGATTGATGAATGGTACGTGCAATCAACTCCTTGCCGGTTCCGGTTTCTCCAGTGATGAGCACGGTCTCGGTGTGGCCCGCAACGCGGTCGGCCATACGCATGAATCTGTGCATCAGCGGACTGGCCAGGACAAAAGTCGAGCCGTCGATCTCGCGAGAGACGGTGTGCGCCGATTCGTCATCAGGTTCTTGCTCCGCCGATTGCGCCGTGCCAGGAATCGACCCTGGTTTTAATTTCTCATCTGCGACAGAGAGCATTGCCACCATCCCTGTCGGGACGGAACGGCCGTCACGAAGCAACGTGACCGAAAGGTCTGCGGTAAAGTGCTCTTCCGCTCTGGTTTGACACCGGACAGAACATCTATATTGCCCCTGCTTGTGGACCGAACCCAACATATTTTCCTGCAATTTGATCGCTTCGGCGCGATGCTCCCCTTCGATAAAAACCGCCAGCGTCCGGCCCAGAACTTCTGCGGCGGTGCACGAAAACATCTTCAGAACAGTCTCATTACAGGCGGTGATATTGCCTTCAGGATCGGTGGAGAGCACAGCAATTACTCCGGCGCCGCCGGAATCCAGGGCACACGCTTCTGATGTTTCCGAAGCGGCGCGGCCTGCCTCATTGGCGCCAACGGCTGTCCCGAGAAGCTGCGAATTAATATTGGCTGCTGTCATCCCGCACGTTTGGAGTTGATCTTGACACAGCTGACCCCCGTTGCAGGAAGTATGCGGAGCCGGATCGTAACGAAAGTAATTGGGTTACCGCGGGGCAGGGTCGAAAACAAGCCCAGACATCTATCACGTCAATAGCCAAATACCGAGACTGATCTTCTTTCGGGTTACGTCGGTAAGCTACTTAAAACTCTGCAACAAAATTAGGATTTGAGCGACGACCAGGAAAGGACGACGTGTGCGCGGACCAGCTCCGCGCGATGGTCGTAGTCTCTCGCCTCCCCCGGCAACGAAACGACGTAACGACGCAATGTCGACTCGGACGAAACTGTTTGTCGGGATCACGGTCTCGATGGGATTGGTGGTGCTGTGCTCTGCCCTCTGGCATTGGCAGTCTGTCGATCTCGCGCGTTTTTTCTGCTATCTGGCGGTCGCCGTCCTGGCCTCCGGCTTGAAGGTGCAATTGCCAGGCATCGACGGCACCATGTCGGTGAATTTCCTTTTCATTCTTCTCGGCGTGATGGAGTTGAGCCTGCCCGAGACGCTGGTCATCGGGTGTACAGCCACTCTGGTACAGAGCGTTTGGCAAACCCGGGGTCGTCCGGATCCGATCAAGGTTTTCTTCAATGTGTTTGGAATGATGGCCAACGCCAGCGCGTTCTGCTACGTCAGCTACCACTGGTTGGACGCCAGAGTGGGCTCCAATAAACCTATCTTGCTGATGGTGGCAGCGCTGGTTTTCTTCCTCGCAAACACGCTGCCGATTTCCATTGTCATCTCACTGACCGAGGGCAAGTCGAGCCGTAAGGTGTGGTCGGAATGCTACTTCTGGTCTTTTCCCTACTACCTGGTCGGAGCGGCCGCCGTAGGGTTGGTAGGAATTATCAATCGGCAAGCCGGCTGGGAGACTTCGTTACTCGTCCTGCCAGTCATCTATTGGGTCTACCGCTCTTACCGGCTCTATCTGGGACGTTTGGAGGCCGAAAAAGATCGAGTTGAAATCGAGAAGCGGCACGTGGAGGAAATTGCTTCGCTGAATATGCGGACCATCGAAGCCCTGGCGCTCGCCATCGAGGCCAAGGACCACACTACGCATACGCATTTGCAGCGCGTGCGGACCTACGCGGTGGAGATCGCTAAAGAAATGGGCCTATCGACAGGCGAGATTGAAGCCTTGCGAGCGGCAGCCCTTCTGCATGACATTGGCAAGCTGGGAGTACCCGAGCACATCATCAACAAACCAGGGAAGCTCACTCCCGAAGAGTTCGAGAAGATGAAAGTTCATCCGCTGGTGGGTGCGGAAATCCTCGATCGTGTGGCCTTCCCGTATCCCGTGTCTCCCATCGTGCGTTCGCACCACGAGAGATGGGATGGCTCGGGATATCCGGCCGGCCTTGTCGGCGAGGAAATTCCCATCGGAGCGCGGATTCTGGCGGCGGTGGATTGCCTCGACGCTCTCGCCTCACACCGCCAGTATCGACCGGCCATTCCACTCGATCAGGCCATGAACACGGTAAAGCAGAAAGCGGGCACGTGGTTCGATCCGAAAGTGGTGGCCCTGCTGGAGAGCCGCTACGTGGAGTTGGAAGGCATGTCGCAAACCCTGGACGCGGGTTTCATCCCCTCGGGATTTTCCAAAGACCTTCGCGTGGAGCGTGGCTTGGCTCCCGCAGCGGGATTCGAAACGTCTGCCGAAGCGCCGGTCGAATCCGACTTCCTGAGCTCGATCGCTTCGGCGCGGCAAGAGGCGCAGGCCATGTTTGAGCTGAGCCAGGACCTGGGAAACTCGCTGAGCCTCAGCGAAACCCTGTCCGTACTGTCGATGCGGCTGCGCAAGTTGATTCACTACGACTCCATCGCCGTATACGTGAACCGCAATGGCTGGCTGCTGCCTGAACTGGTGAGCGGAGAGAATTTCAGGGTTCTGTCATCGTTGAAAATTCGGGTGGGCGAAGGCTTGTGCGGCTGGGTTGCGGAGAACGGGAAACCCATTATCAACGGGAACCCTCAGGTGGAAGCGGGATATAGCGCCGATCCGGAAAAATACGCGACTTTGCAGTCTGCATTGGCCGTCCCCTTGGAGGGGTTGAATGGCGTCGTGGGTGTGCTGGCAATGTACCACTCGAGTCAGGATGCATTCACCCCCGACCACCTGCGGATACTGCTGGCCGTGGCTTCCAAAGTGGCGCTCTCGGTAGAGAACGCTTTGAAGTATCAGCAGGCCGAGAGTTCGGCAACCACCGACTTCCTCACCGGGCTGCCCAATGCACGCTCACTGTTTGTCCATCTGGCGCAGGAAGTGGCGCGCTGCCGCCGCATGAAGACGTCGCTCGCCGTTATGGTTTGTGACATCGACGGGCTGAAGAAAATCAATGACTCCTTCGGACATCTCGAAGGCGATAAGTTGCTGCGCGAGTTCAGCATGCGCTTGAAGGAAGCTTGCCGCGGTTACGATTACGTCGCTCGCATGGGCGGAGATGAGTTTGTGGTCACCGCGCCCGGACTCACCCCGGAAGCCGCGCTGGAAAAGGCAAGCCGATTGAACCAGGCAGCTATCGAAGCCGGACGCCACACCTGCGGGAAAGATGTCGTTTCTCTAAGTGTGGGCACGGCGTTCTGTCCGGAAGATGGTTTCGACGTTGAGGCGTTGCTCGCGGAGGCCGACCGGCGAATGTACTCCGTGAAGCAAGTCCATCACGCGGAAGCGGCGGCCCGTCAAAACACTCAGGCGCAAGGCGCTTCGGTGAAATAAATCCGGGTGAAAATAAATCTGGGTCAGGTAGGTCTGGGTGAAATGAATTTGGATAAACGGATATGAGAGCACGAATTGCCGGGCATGCGCTGGCTCTGGTGGCGACAGTCCTCCTTGGCGGACTGTTTTCGGCAACACTAGTAAGGCTTGCGCCGGGATTCGACGTAGACGAGCAGCAATTGGATCCTCACTTGAACGCAGAAAGCGTGCAGGCCTTACGTGCGGCCAGGCGGCAGGAGCACAACATATTCCAGTTTTATTTTTCCTACATGAATCGAGCCGCGCATGGGGATTTAGGCACATCGCTCGCCCTGGGCCAGCCGGTGCGAACCCTGCTACGTGATCGCGCTCCGCTCACACTGCGTTTGCTGGTCGTTGGTCTAGGGCTGGGCTGGGTGGCGGCTCTCACTCTGGCGCTGACCGCGGCCTGGTTGCGGCTTTCCGCTTATGACTTGCTGACCACGCTGGTGAGTGGAACATTTCTGTGCATTCCCGCCGCAGTGTTGGCCTTGCTCTCCGTACTTTGGAATGTGCCCGGTTCATTGGCTATCGCACTGATCGTGTTTCCCCGCATTTACCGCTATGCGCGCAATCTTCTCGCCAAGTCGTATTCTCTTCCCCACATCATCACCGCGAGGGCCAAGGGCCTGGGAGAAGCTCGCATCCTTTTCTGGCATGTCCTGCCAGGGGTTGCACCGCAGTTGCTGGCCGTAGCCGGGGTCTCGGTAAGTATGGCGGTGGGCGCGGCGATTCCCGTAGAAGCTTTGTGCGGCTTGGCGGGGGTGGGACAACTGGCGTGGCAAGCGGCATTGGCTCGCGATCTGCCACTCCTGGTGAACATCACGATTCTGGTGACGCTGGTAACCTTGCTGGCCAATTCCGGAGCAGATGTAATCGGACACATGGTCCGGGCCCAGGAATCATGAATCTCTGGCGGAAGCTGGCGTGCGTCATTTTGGCGGTGGTGCTATGTGCCTCGTTCGCAGCGAACTGGTTGGCTCCTGCAGGATATGCCCGGCAGTACCGCGAAGCCACAAATGCCGCTCCATCGCGAACTCACTGGCTTGGAACGGATGAGATTGGGCGCGACCGATTTGCCCGCGTACTCTACGGCACACGGATCTCACTGCTGCTGGCCCCGGCGGCAGCGCTGCTCTCGACGCTGATGGCAGCCTTCATCGGCGGGTTGGCGGGATATCTGGGGGGCGTTTGGGCGAGGATGGCGATGGCGGTGACCGATCTTTTCTTGTCGCTGCCCTGGTTATTTTTGCTGATTACCGCCCGAGCGTTGATGCCGCTAAACGTGTCGCCGCTGATCTCTGTGCTCGTGACTTTTCTACTGCTCGGGCTGCTGGGGTGGACTACTGCGGCGCGCGTGTTGTGTACCACTGCGGGATCGCTCCGTTCGGCGGATTTCGTCCGCCAGGCGCGGGCCGCAGGGGTTCCGGGACAAAGATTGTTTTGGATTCATGTAATGCCGAACTTGAAGCCGGTGCTTTATGCGCAGTTCTGGATTTCGATTCCGGTCTTTATCTTGAGCGAGGCGAACCTGGGCATTCTCGGACTCGGTGTCGCCGAGCCGATGCCTTCCTGGGGAAGCTTGCTGAAAGAGTTGGAAGGCTTGGTTTCCCTGGGCGATGAGCCATGGAAGTTTGTGCCGTTGATTCTTCTGGTCCTGGTGGTGATGTCGTTTCAGCTTTTACTTTCAAGGCACGATGAGGTAGCGGCATGAGTGGCCGGCAAAGGATGCGGGGACAAATGTCAAAGACGTGTTGGAAATCAATTGCAGTCATCGTAATCTGCGTCGCATCTTTTAGCCCGCACGTAGCGGCGCAAGCTGGCGGCGAACTCAAATTCTGTCTGCGCATGGAGCCTAAGACTTTCGATCCCTTAAAAGTGGAGGACGAAGCCTCCGCCGCAATCCGTTATTTGACGGGCGGAGTGCTAGTGCGGGTGAATCGCCAGACGCAGGAGCTCGAGCCGGAACTGGCACAGTCCTGGAACGTCTCAAAGGACGGACGGCAGATCACGTTCCGCTTGCGCAGTGGAGTTTCATTTTCCGATGGCACACCGTTTGCGGCCGAAGACGTTGCCTATACCGTTCAGCAATTGATGGATCCGGCACTCCATTCAGCCACCGGCGATGCTTTCCGTTCGGGCACGGGGAATGTGGAGACGAAAGTGATTTCTCCAACCAAGATTTCAATCACCTTCCCGGCACCCGTAGCCGGACTGGATCGCCTCTTCGATCAGGTCGCCATTCTTTCCGAACGCTCGTCGAAAAAAGAAATGGCTGTGCTCGGACCTTTTATGTTGGCCGACTACAAGCCGGGAGCAACCGTGCTGTTGAAACGCAATCCCAATTACTGGAAAACGGACGAGCAAGGACGCAAACTGCCGTATCTGGATTCGATTCGGCTGGACATCCAGCCCAACCGCGACGTCGAGATGCTGCGCTTCAAGCGCGGCGAACTGGACCTGATCAATTCCCTCGACAGTGAGTATTTCGACAAGCTGGCCGCGACCTCGCCGCAGCTGGTGCATGACGCCGGCCCCTCGCTCGACAGCGAGCAGCTTTGGTTTAACGAGGTTGCCAAGGCGCCCATTCCCGGCTACAAAAAGAATTGGTTCCGCTCGGCCAACTTCCGGCGCGCCATTTCGGAGGCCATCAACCGCGAAGACTTAAGCCGCATCGTGTTCCACGGCCATGCTCAGCCGGCGTTGGGACCGTTCTCGCCCGCGAATAAGTTTTGGTTCAACAACAAACTCCAGCCCCAGACCTACAGCCCCGATGCCGCTTTGAAGGCGCTGCAGACGGACGGCTTCCGCCTGGAAAACGGGGTCCTCAAAGACAAAGACGGCAATGAGGTTGTGTTTTCAATTGTTACAAACGCCGGTAGCAAACCGCGCGAGCGCATGGCGGTACTCATCCAGGATGATCTGCAGAAGATCGGCATCCACGTAAACGTAGTTACGCTCGACTTCCCTTCCCTCATCGAGCGCATGACCCAAAGCTTCGACTACGAGGCCATCATTCTGGGCCTGACGAATGTGGACCTGGATCCGAACGGTGAGATGAACGTGTGGTTGAGTTCCTCGGAGAACCATCAGTGGAACCCGCTGCAGAAGGTTCCAGAAACTTCCTGGGAGGCTGAGATCGACCGTCTCATGCGGGCGCAAGCCGCTTCCACAGATTCCAGGCGGCGCAAGGAAGCCTTCGATCGCGTGCAGGAAATCGCGGTGGAGCAGCAACCGTTCATTTTTCTGATTAACAAGAACGCACTCTCCGCTGTATCCACGGCGGTGCATGGCGCCGCTCCGGTAATTCTTTCACCACAAACATTTTGGAATGCGGATCGGCTCACGGTAGCGGCAAAGTAGCGGAAGATTCTTCGCCGCGGATTTTCACGGATTCACACTGATCTGAAAATGTTCTGCAAATGATCTGGAAACGACTTGGAAACTGAAGAAGCACAGGTTACAACAGCAATGTCATTGAAACCTCCACAAGATCAGACTCTGCTCTCCGCCCGCGTCTCTGTGCGCTATGCGGGCAAGCAACCGGTTCTGCGTGACGTGGAAATCGAAATCCGCCGCGGCGAGGTGCTCGGACTCGTGGGGCAGAGCGGTTCGGGCAAAAGCACTCTGGCCATGGCGATTCTTGGCCTTCTCGACGGCAAGCGCGCCCAGGCCGAAGGCACGATCACTTTTCAGAATTCTGATCTTCTCCAGTTCTCGGAGCGCGAATTGCGAGCGCTGCGTGGGCGGGCAGTTTCGCTGGTCTTGCAAAGTCCGCTAGCGTCTCTAAATCCGGCGCTTAAGATTCGCACTCAACTCAAAGAAGCATGGCGTGCGCATGCGTCAGGAACCGCTGCGGACTGCGCCACAGCAATCCGAGCTTCTCTCGCCAGCGTTTCCCTTCCGGCTGACGATGAATTTCAGCGTAAATATCCTTCGCAAATGAGCGTGGGACAAGCGCAGCGGGTACTGATCGCCATGGCCATTATGCATCGTCCCGCGCTGCTGATTGCCGATGAGGCAACCAGCGCTCTCGATGTGATTACTCAATCCGAGATTCTCGCGCTGTTTCGCGAACTGAACCGCTCCACCGGAATGGCCATTCTTTACATCTCTCATGACCTGGCTTCCGTAGCGGGAATCTGCGACCGCATCGCCATCCTTCATCAGGGTGCGATCGTGGAGTGTGGAACCGCGGAACAGATTTTCTCGCATCCAAAGCACGAATACACGCAGCGATTAATGGCGGCGCTGCCGCGCATCCTGCTGACCAACAAGGAATCGGAACCCAAGACCGAAGCGGCAGTCGCGCGGTAAATTCCTCAACTTTTCTAGCTTTATCCGGCCCTCCCCGCACCCATACGCCCGAAGTAACCACACCGGCGAAACCGATGTAAGCACAGGTCGAGAGGTGGGACAACTTGGCTCATGCCCACAGGCGCGAGACAGACTGGCCCAATACACACCTGGACACTGCTGGCATGCCTAATGGCAGCAATAACTTACGGACCTTCGATTGGCATCGCCCGTGCACGGAGTAAGCCGAGTCGAAGCACAATTTTGTGCCATAGAAGGGTGTGACCGAATGTCGCAACAAGGAAAACCAAAGAGCCCGGGCCGAGGCGAGCGTCACAGCGCGGCTTGGGGAAAACGCTTGAGCATGCTATTGCTGCTCCTGATCGCGGAGACCGCGTTCGCCCAATGGGCAACCGGCAAGCCGGGTGGCAAGTTCGCCCCGGACCTTGCGCCCATCGCCGCGCGAGCCCATCACGGTGCCACGGCTAATGAGACTGTGAAAGTCATCGTGCAGTACAAGCAGGTTCCACAAGCGGCGGAAGAAGGCAGAGTACAGCGTCTGGGCGCCAGCCTCAACCACCGGCTGCATTCGGTCAAAGGCATCGCTCTGACGATTCCGGTCAACGCTTTGCCGGCTTTGGAAGCGGACCCTGACGTCGTCTCCGTAAGCGTCGACCATCCCATGAAGGGGCTGGATGACATCTCGGATGTGGCCACCAGCGTCCCCTCAGCCTGGAGCGCTGGCTACAACGGAGCGGGCATTGGCGTGGCTGTGATTGACAGCGGCATTAACGACAGCCATCCCGATCTGAAGAACTCGGCCGAGACTGCGTCGCGCGTGGTCTATCACCAGGATTTCACCGGCACGGCGAATACTAACTCCAGCGGCGGTAAGTACGACCTGTATGGTCACGGTACTCACGTCGCCGGTATCATCGGCGGCAACGGCTATCTCTCCAGCGGAAATTACGTCGGAGTTGCCCCCGCGGTCACGCTGGTCGATCTTCGCGTGCTCGACCTCAATGGTTCCGGCAGCGACAGCAACGTGATCGCGGCCATCGAGCAGGCGATTGCACTGCAGAACACTTACAACATCCGAGTGATTAACCTGTCGCTCGGGCGCGGCAT